>NZ_QYUK01000011.1:3421428-3724285 GCF_003590945.1 Oleomonas cavernae
GGCATGGGCACCTCGTTCTCCTCGTCGCTGTTCGGCCTCTCGGGCTCGCTGGTCTTAGGATTCCTCGAACTCCAGGCGTCCCAGGCCCAGGGCCGGTTTTTAGGGGAAGTCGAGGATTACCTGACCGCCAACACCAAGCTGGGCAGCACCGGCGTAGGCGTCGAAGGCGAGGGCGGCGCCGGGGTGCCGGCCTATGTCTCGGCCCTGCTCGAATCCACCGCCGAAAGCCTCGACCGCTTGCAGCGGACCATGGCGCGGGCCGAGGAAAATCGCGGCTCCGGCAACGAGGCCCTGGTGACCCTGACGGAACGCCTGGGCACGCTCGCGCATCAGATGCGGGCCGAGCAGGAACTGATGGTGCGCATCGCCGAGACCCAGATGGAGCTGAAGCCCCTGCTGCAGCGCCTGGGCCACGCGCCCAGCGCGCCGGCGCCGGTGCTGGACGATGCCAGCCGCGCCCATCTGCGCAGCCTGGATGCCGGCATCGGCCGCCTGATCGAGGGCCAGAGCGCCGGCCTCGACGAGGTCGCCGCCCAGGTCAAGATCCTGACCCGCACCATCGCCGCCATGGCCGCCGAGGAGCAGCGCTGACATGGCCTCGCGCAGCCGGCGCTTTCGCGAACGCGGCGGGGCCGAGATCTGGCCCGGTTTCGTCGACGCGCTGACCACGCTGCTGCTGGCGATCAGCTTCCTGCTGTCGGTCTTCATGATGGCGCAGTTCTTCCTGGGCCAAGCCCTGTCGGGCCGCGACGAGGCGCTGGCCCGCCTCAATCGCCAGATCGCCGACCTGACCGACCTGCTCGCCCTGGAGCGCCAGGCCAATGCCGAATTGCGCCTGTCGGTCTCCAGCCTGTCGACCGCCGTCGAAGGGGCCAACGCCGAACGCGACCAGTTGCGCGCGCAATTGAGCGAAAGCCAGGCCCAGGCCCAGGCGCTCGAAGGCCAGGCCGGGCAATTGGGCACCGAGCTGGACCGCGAACGCGCCTTGACCGCGGACGCCCAGGCCCAGGTCGACCTGCTCAACCGCCAATTGATGGAACTGCGCGAGCAACTCAAGGAAATCGCCGCCCTGCTGGACAAGTCCGAGGCCGACGACCGCGAATCCCAGGCGGTGATCGCCGACTTGGGAAGGCGCCTGAACCTGGCCCTGGCCAGCAAGGTGGAGGAGTTGGCGCGCTATCGCTCGGAATTCTTCGGCCGCCTGCGCGAGGTGCTGGGCGAGCGCGACGACATCCGCATCGTCGGCGACCGCTTCGTCTTCCAGTCGGAGGTGCTGTTCGCCTCGGGCTCGGCCGACCTGGGCCTGGGCGGCCAGGAAGCCCTGGCGCGCTTTGCCGTCACCTTGAAGGAAATCGCGGCGCAGATTCCGGCCGACCTGCCCTGGATCCTGCGCGTCGACGGCCACACCGACGCCAACCCGATCGTCTCGCCGCTCTACCCGTCGAACTGGGAATTGTCGACGGCGCGGGCCGTCGCGGTGGCGAAATTCCTGATCACCCAGGACATCCCGCCCAGCCGCCTGGCCGCAGCCGGCTTCGGCGAGTTCCAGCCGATCGACAACGGCACCGGCCCCGACGCCCTGGCCCGCAACCGCCGCATCGAACTGAAGCTCACCGAACGGTAAGCCCACCCCTTCGTCATGACCGGGCTTGTCCCGGTCATCCACGTCGGGACGGTGCACATCCGTTGAAAGTCTAGGCAGCTTGCCGACGTGGATGGCCGGGACGTCGCCCGGCCATGACGACAAAAGGTGGTGCTGAACGAGCGCCTCAGTTCTGCCAGTCGGACGCGGGGCCGTCGCTCTCGGGCTCGCTGCCTTCGACTTCGGCGGCGGCTTCCAGCACCTCGGGCGCGGTCGCTTCGTCGTAGTCGGCATCCTCGTCGTCGACGTCGCCCTTGGTGCGCTCCGCCGCCTTCTGCACCGCCTGGTCCAGTTCGATCTGGGTGCACAGGCCCAGCGTCACTGGGTCGACCGGCTTGATGTTCTGGCTGTTCCAGTGGCTGCGCTCGCGCACCGCCTTGATCGTCGGCTTGGTCGTGCCGATCAGGCGGCAGAGCTGGGCGTCCGACAGTTCGGGGTGGTTGCGCAGCAGCCAGGCGATGGCGTCCGGCCGGTCCTGGCGGCGCGACACTGGCGTATAGCGCGGGCCCTTGGAACGGGCACGCGGAATCGGGTTGGTCGAGGCGCTGACCTTCAGTTCCGCCTTGGGGTTGGCCTGGGCGCGGTCGAGTTCTTCCTGAGTCAACTGGCCCTGGGCCACCGGATCCTGGCCGACGATGCCCTGGAACACTTCGCCATCGGCAATGCCCTTCACCTCGAGCGGATGCAGACCGCAGAACTTGGCGATCTGGTCGAAGGTCAGGGAAGTGTTCTCAACCAGCCAGACGGCCGTTGCCTTGGGCATCAGGGGTAGCGACATGTCAATTCTCCACCATCGCGACCGGCCCCGGGGGCCGCCCGCCGCCATGGTCATGGCATTGAGTGATCAGGCGTATATAGACGGCCGTCACGACAACGTCAAAACTTTGAATGGTAATTGATCAAATAGTGAGCACGATCTTGCCGATGTGGCCACGGTCGTCCATGCGGACATGGGCACCGGCGGCATCGGCCAGCGGATAGGTCCGGTCGATCAGCGGCTTGACCTTGCCCTGGGCCAGCAGCGGCCAGACCGTGGCCTCCAGCGCCGCGGCGATGGCGCCTTTCTCGGCAACCGAACGGATGCGCAGGGTCGAACCGGTCAGGGTCAGGCGCTTGAGCATCAGCGGCAGCAGGTTGACCTCGACCTGGGCGCCGTTCTGGAAGGCGATGTAGACGAGGCGGCCTTCGGTCGCCATGGCGCTGATGTTGCGCTGGACGTAATCGCCGCCGACCATGTCGAGCACCACGTCGACGCCGCGCTTGGCCGTTTCCGCCCGGATCACCTCGACGAAATCCTGGGTCTGATAATCGATGACATGGGCGGCCCCCAGGGCCTCCAGGGGGGCCACCTTGTCGGCCCCGCCCACGGTGGTGAAAACCGTGGCGCCCAGGGCGGACGCCAGTTGGATTGCTGTGGTGCCGATGCCGCTGGCGCCGCCGTGGACCAGGAAACGCTCGCCCGGCTTCAGGCCGCCGCGCTCGAAGACATTGGTCCAGACGGTGAAGAAGGTCTCGGGGATCGCCGCCGCCTCCACCATCGACAGGCCGGCCGGCACGGGCAGGCACTGCGGCCCCGGCGCCACGGCATATTCGGCATAGCCGCCACCGCCCAGCAGGGCCATGACCCGGTCGCCGAGCTGCCAGCGGGCGACCCCCTCGCCCAGGGCGACGATGGTGCCGGCCGCTTCCAGGCCCGGGGTTTCGGGCGCACCCGGCGGCGGCGGATAGAGGCCCAGGCGCTGCATCACGTCGGGCCGGTTGACGCCTGCCGCCGCCAGCTTGATCAGAACCTCGCCAGGGCCCGGCCGGGGCACCGGCAGGGTCACCGGGCGCAAGACCTCGGGCCCGCCGGGCTGGGTCACGGCGATGGCGGTCATGGTATCGGGGTTCATCTTCGCGGCTCCGATCGGCTATGCTCTGCCGGTCTAGGCGAGGATGGAGCAAGAGGCAATCATGGCGTTCGACCCCGACGACCGGCCACGCCCCAAGGTGCTGATCACCATCGAGCAGATCGCCCTCGATCCCCTGTCGATCGAGGATCTGGCAGCCCGCATCGCCGCCTGCCGGGACGAGATTACGCGGTGCGAAGCGGCGATCGAAAAGAAGCGGGCAACCCGCGACGCCGCGGCGGCCTTCTTCAAGACCTGAGAAAAAGCTTGGAAACTGAGCGTTTCCCCGATGTGGCGGGTTGACGCAGTCGGAAAGCTTGCGGCAAGATCCCTCCCGCAAGTCTTACAGGGACGGGCTTTACAATAGAACGGGCTGCCCATCGGGCAGCCCGTCGCTATTTGGGGCCAGGCGCTAAGGTTACGCGGCCGCCTGATGCTCGATCTGCGGCGCCGCCGGGTTGGCGCGGGTCTCGATGGTGATCTGGCGGGGCTTCTTGGCCTCGGGCACCTCGCGCACCAGATCGACGTGGAGCAGGCCGTTCTCGAACGAGGCATTCACGACCTTGATCGTGTCGGCCAGTTCGAAGCGGCGCTCGAAGGCGCGGGCGGCGATGCCGCGATGCAGATACTGGGTCTCGGCCTTGTCCTCGCGGCCCTTGGCGGTGATGTAGAGGACGTTTTCCTTCACCGTCACTTCGAGCTGTTCGGGCGCGAAGCCGGCCACCGCCATGGTGATGCGGTAGCGGTCGTCACCGGACTTTTCGATATTGTAGGGCGGGTAGGAAAACGCCGCCTCGTCGACGCGGGCGGCCGCATCGAGCAGGCGGGAGACACGGTCGAAACCGATGGTCGAACGCATCAGGGGCGAGAAATCAAAGGCAGTGCGCATCGCAATTCTCCATTGAGCAAAGGCGATTGGGGACATGCGGCGGATCCCCCGCATGGGCCGATCCGGCGGCCGGACCCCGTAACGGGCGCCCGACGCCTATGAGGTAGGATCGGCGGCACGGGGTTCAAGAGGCCATTGTGTGATGGCGGGCACGGCATAAAATTCGCCCTGGCCGTACCCTGCGCTCCATCAGGCAGTCCGGAGTCCCGTCATGATCACGATCCCGCAGCCCGCCATGGTCCTCAACGCCGAGGATGTCCCGGGCCCCGACTACAAGATGTGGAACAGCCGCAAGGTAAAGGAAGCCGAAGACCCCAAATGGGTCATGATCAATGTCGCCTCGATCGCCAAGGCCGCGACCGGCGGCAAGCTGAAGGCGCTGGTCATCAACTGCCACGGCTATTACGCCGTGCTCAAGGAACACAAATACTGGTTCGACGAGAAGGGCGGCGGTTTTGGCTTGGGGATCGGCACCGGCATCACCCGCGCCAATGTCGACCTGGTGATGGGCGAGATCAAAGGCCTGGTCGACGATATCTGGCTGGTCGCCTGCGGCGCTGCCCAGATCTCCCAGGCGGGGGGTGCCGGCGACGGCAACCTGTTCTGCGGGTCGATGGCCAAGGCGACAGGCGCCAATGTCTATGCCTCGACCGCGAAGCAGTCGACCGGCCTGTGGCCGACCATCCCCTACGGCAAGATCGATGGCTATGAGGGTGACGTCTACAAGTACAAGCCCGACGGCTCGAACGAACTCACCAACTACTGAACGGAGGAGGCGTCATGATCACAATCCCGCAGCCGGCCATGGTCCTCAATGCCGAGAACGTGCCCGGCCCCGACTACAAGATGTGGAATACCCGCAAGGTTACCAAGGACACCGATCCCAAGTGGCTGATGATCAACGTCGCCTCGGTCGCCCGCTCGGCCACCAACGGCAAGCTGCTGGCCCTGGTGATCAACTGCCACGGCAAGGCCAAGGGCGACAACGGCGGCTATGGCCTGTCGCTGGGCACCGGCATCAAGCGCGGCAATGTCGAGCCCCTGTTCTCGACCCTCAAAGGCCTGGTCGACGATATCTGGCTGGTTGCCTGCCAGGCGGCCCGGATCAGCGAGCCGGGCGGCGACGGCGACGGCAACCTGTTCTGCGGCGCCATGGCCAAGGCCGCGGGCGCCAATGTCTATGCCTCGACCGCCGATCAGACCACGGGCCTGTGGCCCTACATCCCCTTCGGCAAGATCGACGGCTATGAGGGCAAGGTCTACAAGTACAAGTCCGACGGTTCGTGCGAGCTGACGAACTACTGAGGACAGACGAAAAAGGGCGGCCCCAGGGCCGCCCTTTTCATGGTCCGCGCCGTTGCCGGCACAGGGTTACTTGATGCCGAACTTGGCGAAGCGCTTGTTGAAGCGGGCGACCTGGCCGCCGGTGTCGATGATGCGCTGGCTGCCGCCGGTCCAGGCCGGGTGCGAGCTCTTGTCGATGTCGAGCTTCAGGACGTCGCCTTCCTTGCCGTAGGTCGAGCGCGTCTTGAACACCGTGCCATCGGTCATTTCGACCGTGATGACATGGTAGTTCGGGTGAATACCTTCCTTCATCGCCTGTGCTCCTGGACCACGGAATCTGCCGCCGGTCACGAATATCGGGTCGACTGATCGTCGAGAAGCCGCGTTCCTAACGGAAATGCCCGCGGAAAGCAAGCGGCGAGGCTGCGTCCCGGCCCGATCAAGCCGCCACGATTGGTTGAGAGCCCGCACCTCCTCCCCTCCGCCCGCTTGGCAGGCGAGGGGTCGGGGGAGGTGGGTCGGGCGGCCGCGAGATGCCGGTATTTTGCCCCGACGACCTCCTCACCCAACCCTCTCCTCCCACGGAGGAGAGGGCTTTGCACCGCACTTCGGCCGTGGCCGAAGCGTTTCAGATATCCGCGCCATTGGTCCTGATGGATGTTGGCCCGGCATTTAACACCGGGTTCCATATGCCATGCCCTTCGATTTCCCGCTGATCGCCACGATCGCCGCCGTCTTCCTGCTGGCCGGATTCGTCAAGGGCGTGATCGGCCTGGGCCTGCCGACCATTTCGGTCGGCCTGCTCAGCCTGGTCATGGCGCCGGCCCAGGCGGCGGCCCTGCTGATCGTGCCCTCGGTGATCACCAACCTGCAGCAGATGCGGCCGACGGCGACCCTGCTGCCGCTGGCCCGCCGCCTCTGGTCGATGATGCTGGGGGTGATCCTGGGCACCCTGGCCGCGGGCGGCCTGATCGCCGGGGCCAACGCCGCCGGGGCCGCGGCGGCGCTGGGCGCGGCCCTGGTTCTCTATGCCGCCATCGGCCTGATCCAGGTGCGCTTTCAGGTCGCCCCCCGGCACGAAGCCTGGGCGGCGCCGGTGGTCGGCGGCCTAACCGGCATGGTGACGGCGGCGACCGGCGTGTTCGTCCTCCCCGCCGTGCCCTATCTCCAGGCGATCGGGCTCGAAAAGGACGCGCTGGTCCAGGCGCTGGGCCTGTCCTTCCTGGTCTCGACCCTGGCGCTGGCCCTGACCCTGAGCGGCGCCGGCGTCTTCACCTGGGCTTCGGTGCTGACCCTGGTGCCGGCGCTGGCCGGCCAGGTCGTCGGACAGTGGCTGCGTACCCGCATCGATGCCGTCACCTTCCGGCGCTGGTTCTTCGCCGGTTTGCTGGCGCTGGGCGCTTTCCTGGCCCTGCGCTGGCTGCTGGCCTGACGTTCAGCGCCCCGCCATCAGCCCGCGATAGACGTCCAGGGTCGAGGCGACCATGCGCTCCACCGTCCAGGTCTGCGCGACATGGGCGCGGGCATGGGGGGCCAGGGCGGCGCGGGCCGAAGCGTCCAGGTTGAGCGCATCCTGGATCGCGGCGGCCAGGGCATCGACATCGCCCGGCGGCACCAGCAGGCCGGTCTCGCCGGGGATCACGGTCTCGCGGAAGCCGCCATGGTCGGTCACCACCACGGGCCGGCCCATGGCCTGGGCCTCGACCGGAATGCGGCCGAAGGCCTCCGGATCCAGCGAAGGGGCCACCACCACGTCGGCCAGCATGTAGGCCGCCGCCATGTCGCGGCAATGCTCGACGATGCGGATCGACCCGCCCAGGCCGACGTGGCCGATCTTGTCTTCCAGTTCGGTGCGGTATTTGGACCGCCCCTGGTCGTCGCCCACGAAGTAGCAGACGAAATCATGGTGTCCCAGCTTGGCCAGGGCATCGACCAGGAAACTATGGCCCTTCCAGCGGGTCAGCCGCCCGGGCAGGAGGATGACCGGCAGGCCGTCGGGCAGGCGCCAGGCCTTGGCCATGGCGATGACCCGTTCCTGGCTGACCCGGGCGGGATCGAACAGGTCGATATCGATGCCGCGGGGGATCGTCACCAGCCGATCGGCAACGGCGGGATAGCGCTCGCGCACATGGCCGGCGATGAAATGGGAATTGGCGATCACCACGTCGCCCGAGGCCATGATGGCGTTGTAGCGCCGCTTGCCCGGAAAATCCTCGTTATAGGTCCCGGCATAGGTGGTGACGAAGGGCAGGCCCTCGGCCCGGGCCGCACTCCGGGCGCTCCAGGCCGGCGCGCGCGAGCGGGCATGGATCAGCTCGATGCCGTGTTCGCGCACCAGGGCGCGCAGGCGGCGGACATTGGCGCGCAGGCGCAAGGGATTCTTGGTCGCCAGCGGCAGGGTGATGTGCTGGGCGCTCACCCGCTCCAGGTCGTGGACCAGGCGCCCGCCTTCCGAGGCGACGAAGGTCTCGACTCCTTCAGCGGTGAGGCCGCCGGCCACATCGACCGCGGTCCGCTCCACCCCGCCGGCACCCAGCGCGGGCAACACCTGCAGCACGCGGGGCAGGCGGCCGGGGCTGGGTGCTGCTGCCATGGCATCAGCCTCGATGCCGGTATATGTATCGCTCATGAACGCCGCCGATGCCCCTTCCGCCGCCGACGCACCCGCTCAACTGCTGCGTGGCGACGGCAATAGACTCGCCTATCACAGCCGCACCGGGAAATCACCGGGCGTCCTGTTCCTGGGTGGGTTCAAGTCCGACATGACCGGCACCAAAGCCACAGCTTTGGACCATTACTGTGCAAATACCGGCCGGGCCTTCACCCGTTTCGACTATTTCGGCCATGGCCGCTCGTCGGGCGCCTTCACCGACGGCACCATCGGGCGCTGGCTGGATGACGCAATCGCCGTGCTTGATTCGCTGACCCAGGGCCCGCAGATCGTCGTCGGCTCCTCGATGGGCGGCTGGATCGCCTGCCTGCTCACCCTGGCCCGGCCGGATCGGGTCGCCGGCCTCGTCACCGTCGCCGCGGCGCCCGACATGACCGAGCGACTGATCTGGGCCCAGCTCAGCCACGACCAGAAGATGGCCCTGGCCCGCGACGGCCTGTTCCGCGACCCTTCCGCCTATGACCCTGAAGGCTACGAGATCACGCAAGGCTTGGTCACCGAGGGCCGCGACCATCTGATCCTGGGCGGCCCATCGCCATCCGCTGCCCCACCCGCCTGATCCACGGCACCGCCGACGAGGACGTGCCCCATGCCCTGTCGGCCGAACTGCTGGCGCGGATCGAGAGCACCGACGCGACCCTGACCCTGATCAAGGGCGGCGACCACCGGCTGTCCAGCGATGCCGATCTGGCGCGGCTGACCGGTGCGGTGGCGGAATTGGCCGGCTGAGTTCCCGGCCCCATCCGTCATCCCGGCGCAGGCCGGGATCCATGGCAGGGTCAGCGAGTTGCTGCCGCCAGATCTCCTCTCGCCGGACAATGGATCCCGGCCTTCGCCAGGATGACGCAGGTCAAAGAGCCCCTTCCCAATCGCGCAATTTGCCCTATATTCATGGGCATGTTGCGCACGGGATCGAAACCATGACCGAGCTTGCGGCGATCGTCGAGGATCGTGACGGGTCGGCCGTGCGCTCGATCCGGGACGGCTTGCCGGTGACGGCGATCGATCGGCTGATCGCCGACGGGATCGTCGATGCGGGCGAGGTCGATCGCCTGATCATCCCGCGCCGGACCTTGCAGCATCGCCGCCATCTGGGCCGCCTGACGCCGGAACAGTCCGACCGGGTCGTGCGCATCGCCCGCATCGTCGCCCTGGCGGTCGAGTGCTTCGGCAGCGAGGCCAAGGCGCGGGTCTGGCTGCGAAGGCCCAGCCGCCTGCTGGAGAACGAGGCCCCGCTCGACCGGCTGGATACCGAGGCCGGCGCCCGCGCGGTCGAGGTCCTGCTCGGGCGCATCGCCCACGGCATCGCCGCCTAGCGTGCCATGCAATTGTGGCGGCTGGCACGGGCGCCCTACGCCGCCCTCGACGGCGAGGGCGCGCGACGCTTCGGCGGGCGCTGGAACAGCCCGGGCAAGGCCGCCGTCTATCTGTCCGACCACCCGGCCCTGGCCGTGCTCGAAGTCCTGGTCCACCTGGACCTGCCGGGCGAGTTGCTGCCCGACGACTACACCCTGCTGACCATCGAGACCGCCGGCGCCAGCATCACCGCCGAGGACCAGCACTTGCGCAGTGCCGCCCGCGCCCGCGCCGCCGGCGACCGCTTCATCGAGACCGCCGCGGCCTGCCTGCTATCGGTGCCCTCGGTGATCGTGCCCGAGGCGCGCAACCTCGTGCTCAACCCGTCCCACCCGCAGGCCGCGCAACTCACCATCGCCCGCCGCCGCCCCTTCAAGTTCGATCCCCGCCTGCTGCTGCGGCCTTGAGGTGGCGCGCACGACATTTGCCCGTGCCGGCAGATGTTCAGGCAGCCGCGGATTGCGCGCCAAGCCTGCATATTGGAACAGTTTGATCAGCCACCAGCCCGGATCGATCTGGCCGGGTTCAAGGCCCAGTTTCGCCGAGCCGGGAAAGGCGTGATGATTGGCGTGCCAGCATTCGCCGAAGGTGATCAGGCCGATATGGCGGATGTTGTAGCCCTGTACGGCGACATGCTCGACCCGCCAGCCCTGGTGGCCGCCACGATGGGCGAAGTGGCCGACCAGCCAGTGGCCCGTCAGCGACACGGCAACCCGGACCGGCACGCCCCAGATCAGCCACGGCAACCCGCCCACCAGGAAGAAGCCGACGGCCCAGGGCAATTGCTGCCACAGCCAGGTCCGCTCGACGATACGGTAGAAGCGATCCTGCGCCACGGCAGGTTCCAGCACGAAGCGCGGCGGATGATCGAGGCGAACCTCGCAATGCATCTGCCACCAGGCATCGTGGAGGAAGGGCCGGCGATGGCCGAACAGGTCGTGGCAGGTCTCCTGGCGCTGTGCCCAATCCCGGATGTCGTGGCCGTAGATCATGCCCCGAGGGCCGGCCATCCC
Organism: Oleomonas cavernae; assembly: GCF_003590945.1. Classification (NCBI taxonomy): domain Bacteria; kingdom Pseudomonadati; phylum Pseudomonadota; class Alphaproteobacteria; order Acetobacterales; family Acetobacteraceae; genus Oleomonas; species Oleomonas cavernae. Next base: position 3,432,173 of record NZ_QYUK01000011.1, read on the forward strand.
GATCAGGGTGCCCAGATAGACCAGGATGTGTTCGAGCCATTTCGGCGCCTCGAAGCCCCGATGGATCAGCAGCCGGTGCATGCCCACCGAATGGCCGCCGCATAGGGTAATTGCGCTGGTTACCAGGAACAGCAGGAAGGCATCGGCGGTGAAACTGAGCGGCCCGCCGACCAGGGCGATCACGGTCACGCTGCCGGTCCAGATCGACTTTACCGGCGACCAGACGACGATGCCCGCCCGGGCATCGCTTGCCGCATCGGCAATCATGCGTTCGGTCGAATGACAGGCCATGGCGTTCCCCTTGTTGGTTCGAGGCAATCGCACTATATTTCGTTAATTACCTAATTACGTAATTTGCTTTTGGTCAATCCCGCCCGTTTGCTATTCTCGCGACATTCGGTCGCCCCAGAGATCAAGGAGCAGGAATGCAGCGGGTGTTTCAGGCGTTGTCATCCACCGCCCGGCGGAAAATCCTGGCCTATCTCGCCCATTCGGAACTGACCGCGGGCGAGATCGCCAGCCGCTTCGAGATGTCGAAGCCCTCGATCTCCCAACATCTGTCGATCCTGGAGGCCGCCGGCCTGATCGCCGGCGAGAAACGCGGACAATTCATCCACTACCGCCTGGTGAGCGAGAACCTGACCAACACCCTGAACGAATTCGTTCAGCAGGTCTGCCCGGTCTCGCGCCCGCTCAAGCGGGAAAGCGCCACGCTGGCCGATGCGAAGCGCCGGGAAACCGCGACGGAATAGGCCTACCAGTCCAGGCGCAAACGGGTCGAGAGGCCGACGTCGGCCTTGTGCGGGCTGGTTTCCTCGATCAGCACGCCGACGCCGACGGGCCGAACAGGGTCTGGCGCGCTTCCAGGCGGTGCAGCCAGGCGTCGTCGCCGCTGGAGCGTTGTGAATCGAGCAGCACCGAGGTGTCGTGCCAGGGCATGTCGACCTCGATCGTGTGTTTCAGGGTGATGGCCGGTGTGGCCATGGCGAAGAGCTGGGGCTGATCGAAGTCACTTGCTGGGTACTGCGGGCCGATAGCGAGCCAAGCGTCAGGTCGGCCGATCGCGTCGCCAGAAACAGGCGCCCGGTGCTGGCGCCGGGATCGACGGTGGCGCCCAGGCTGACCCCGCGGGCCGCGGCCGAGCCGCCGCCTTCGACCACGACGCCGCCGCCCTGGCCGCCACCGTTGAAGCCCAGTTGCCAGCCCGTGGGGACCGTGGGTGGCTGGGGCCTCGGATCGGCGGCCTGGACCATGGCGGGTGGCACGCCCAGCGGCACCAGCGGGCGCTGCGCGGCGGCGGCCAGGGCCGCCTCGTCGTCATCGGCGAAGCTATAGTCGCCGACCGCGATCAGCAGATCGCCCTTCTCGACACCGGCATCCTGCCCCGCGGCCGACCAGGAAAGCCCCAGCCCGGTCATGAGCACCAGCAGCCGGCGGAACATGAAAAGTTCCATCGACGCATACCTTTGCGGCTGTTTGGTTGGCGCCATCAAGCCACGCAAAGGCGACCAAAAGAGGGCGGCTGGCGCCCGCCACGGTGCTCGACTAGGATGCGCCCGGGCAGTCAATGCTGTGCGCCGTCGCGGAGTTAAGTGAGCATGGAGTCTTCGGGAGATCGCCCGGCCATCCTGGTCGCCGGTGGCGCCGGCTATATCGGCTCGCACACCTGCAAGGCGCTGAGCGCGGCCGGTTTCCTGCCCGTGACCGTGGACGACCTGTCGACCGGCCATGCCCAGGCCGTGCAATGGGGCCCCCTGGTCGAGGGCGACATTGCCGACGGCGAACTGATCACCGCCGCCATCCGCCGCCACCGGGCGGTGGGCGCGATGCATTTCGCGGCCTTCAGCATCGTCTCGGAATCGGTGATGCAGCCGTTCAAATACTACGAGAACAACGTGGTGAAGGCCCTGGCCTTCGCCCGCACCCTGATCGAACTGGGGGTGGAGCCCTTCGTCTTCTCGTCCTCGGCGGCGGTCTATGGCCTGCCCACGGCCTCGCCGATCCCCGAGAGCCACCCGACGGATCCGATCAATGCCTATGGCGCCACCAAGCTGGCGTTCGAGGGCATCCTGCGCGCCCTGGGGGCTGCCTATCCGCTGCGCTCCCTGTCCTTGCGCTACTTCAATGCCGCAGGCGCCGACCCGGAAGGCCAGATCGGCGAAAGCCACGAGCCCGAAACCCACCTGATTCCCAACATCGCCAAGGCCGCCCTGGGCCAGGCCCCGGCCCTGCAGATCTTCGGCGACGACTACGACACCCCGACGGCACGGCGGTGCGCGACTATGTCCACGTGGCCGACGTGGCCGAGGCCCATGTTGCGGCCCTGCGCCACCTGCTGGAGGGCGGCGGCAGCGCGGCGATGAACGTCGGCTCCAGCCTGGGCGCCAGCGTGGCCGAGGTGCTGGCCGCCGCCGGACAGGTGCTGGGCCGGCCGGTGCCCCATGTCATCGGCCCCCGGCGCCCCGGCGATCCGCCATCCCTGGTCGCCGACGCCAGCCGGCTGCGCAGCCGCCTGGGCTGGGTGCCTCGCCGCTCGGACCTCGAGACCATGATCGCCTCCACGCTGGATTGGCAGCGCCGCCGGCCTTTTTGATGTCACAGCCGGGCGGGCCGGATCGTCTTTCTCTTTGTAGGCAGCAAGGAAGGTTGAGACCCATGACCCCCCGATTGAATTTCTACAAAGCCGCCCCCGAAGCCGTGAACGCCATGGTGGCACTCTCGAACTACGCCGAAGGCTGCGGCCTGGAGCACAGCCTGCTCGAACTGGTGAAGACCCGCGCCTCGCAGATCAACGGCTGCGCCTTCTGCATCCACATGCACACCAAGGATGCCCGCGCCGCCGGCGAGACCGAGGAACGCCTGTACCTGCTCAGCGCCTGGCGCGAATCGCCGCTCTATTCCCCGCGCGAGCGCGCCGCCCTGGCCTGGACCGAGGCCCTCACCCTGGTCTCGCAGAGCCATGCGCCCGACGCCGACTATGAGGAGATGCGCCGCCACTTCTCGGACGAGGAAGCGGTGAAGCTGACCCTCATGATCGGGGTGATCAATACCTGGAACCGCTTCGCCATCGGCTTCCGCGCGATCCACCCGGTGAAGGTTACGGCCGCAGCCTGATCGGGGCCTATGCTCTCTGCCGCCCGGTGCGGCAGGGGGCAACGCTCATACGTATTGAATAACCCATCAGATGGGTTATGATTGCGCCATGGTCGTGGTCCATCGCGCGCATGGCTTTCGCTTCGTGATCTACACGCTCGATCATGAGCCAGCCCATGTCCATATCACCGGAGCGGGACAGGCGAAGATCAACCTCCTGGGCTCTGGTGGTGAGCCCGAGTTGATTTCCAGTGTCGGGATCAGTCGTGCCGATTTGCGGCGGCTGGTCGCCGAAGTGATCGACCATCGCGATGAATTCTTGCGGGAATGGGAGCGCATTCATGGCAAGCGTGACTGATGCACAGCTCAAGGCAGCGCAGGCCCGGGGAGCCAAATTGCTCGAGACGGCGCCGCGTGCCGCGGGTGCCACCTACGACCGGGCGACTGGGCGCGTGACGATCAATCTGGTCAATGGCTGCACCTATGCCTTCCCGGCCCGATTGGTGCAGGATCTGCACGGCGCCAGCGATGATGAACTTGCCGGCGTGGAGGTCGACGGCATGGGCTTAAACCTGCACTGGCCAGCACTGGACGCTGATCTCTATGTGCCCGCGCTGGTATCCGGCATTTTCGGCACGCGCGCCTGGATGAACCGGGAACTGGCGCGCATTGCCGGGCGGGCGACGTCGCCGGCCAAGGCCGCAGCGGCGCGAGCGAACGGCGCCAAGGGTGGTCGCCCTCGCAAAGCCGCCGGCGGTTGAATCCAATGTCCCGCTCGCCCCTGATGCTCGATCTCCTCCGCGCCGTCTACTGGTTCGACGAAGCGCTGCAGGCCGGCATGCGCGCGGCGGGCCTCGAAGGCGCCACGAGGGCGCAATCCTTCCTGCTGCTGAACCTGGCTTCGGGCGAGCACCGGGCCTCGCGCCTGGCGATCAACCTAGGCGTCAGCCGCCAGGCGATCAGCCAGATGCTGGCGGAAATGGAGGCGCGCGGCCTGATCACCGTGACCGCCGACCCCGACGACAAGCGCGCCCGCATCGTGAATTTCAGCCTGGAGGCCATGCCCATCCACAAGACCGCGACCAGGCTGCTGCTGGAACTCGAAAGCGTGCTGGAAACCCGCATCGGGCCGGACAAGCTGGCCGGCCTGCGCGCGGGCTTGGGGAAGACTGGGGCCACCCGCCTCAACTGGTGGCGGGCAAGAGCGCCTGAGCCTTGGCCAGTAGCTCACCCAACCCCATCCGCTCGTTATAGCCGGCGAAGCTCAGCCTCTCGGCCTCGGCCGGCAGGCGCCCGGCGCCCAGCAGCGCGCGATAGGCATCCTCGACCGCCTTGGCCGCCACCAGCAGCACCGAGACCGGGAAGATCACCAGCCTGAAGCCGGTGTCCTGCAGGCTCTTGGCGTCGAGATAGGGGGTCTTGCCGTCCTCGACCATGTTGGCGACCAGCGGGGTGCCCGGAAACCGCTCGGCGATCGCCCGCATCTCTTCCAAAGTCTGCGGCGCCTCGACGAACAGCAGGTCGGCACCGGCGTGCAGATAGGCCTCGGCCCGGCGCAAGGCCTCGTCGAGGCCGGCCACCGCGCGGGCATCGGTGCGTGCCATGACGCAGAAGCCGCCGTCGTGCCTGGCCCCGGCCGCGGCCTTGATGCGCGCCGTCGCCTCGCCCAAGGCGACGATCTCCTTGCCTTCCATATGGCCGCAGCGCTTGGGCAGGACCTGGTCTTCGAGCTGGATGCAGGCCGCGCCCGCGCCTTCGTAGAGCCTGGTCAGGCGCGCCGCGTTCAAGGCGCCGCCGTGGCCGTTGTCGCCATCGGCGATCAGCGGGGTGCCGGCCGCGGCCTCCGCCAGGGCCCGCACGCGGTCGGCCATTTCGGTGGCCGTCACCAGGCCGATATCAGGCACCCCCAGCAGCGAACCGGCGACGCCGAAACCCGTCATATAGACCGCCTCGGCCCCCGCGGCCGCGGCAAAGCGCGCCGAGATGCCGTCGAAGGCGCCCGGCGCCAACAGAATCTGCGGCCGCGCAAGCAGTGCCCGCAGCCGCGTGCCGGCATTCAGGCTCGAAGTCATGCCATCCCCTCCAGATCGCTCTTTGTCGTCATGGCCGGGCTTGTCCCACGGCTGTCCGGTTAAGGAAAAGGGGCGTGGAAGGCCACTTCCTTCGGGTAGTTTTCCTTCCACCCTCACCACTCTCAATCGTCATGACCGGGCTTGTCCCGGTCATCCACGTCGGGACGAGCCGCATCTGTTGACGGAAGAGGCAGCTTGCCGACGTGGATGGCCGGGACTTCGCCCGGCCATGACGATTGAGAGTGGTGCGCATATGCCTTGGAACTACCCGATTTCGTTGACCAGACAGCCGTGGGCTTGTCCCAGCCATGACGATCCTTGTTATGTGCCCATCTTCACCGCATCGGGGATATTTAGTCAATTATCTTGACAATGATCGGCCGGCGGCTAGGCTCGACCGGCACATTCCCCGGGGTCAAGTGGAATGGCAAGGCGGGGGACACATGCAGATTACCGGCTTCAACCATCTGGCCCTTGTCTGTCGCGACATGGCCGAAACGGTGGATTTCTATACCAGGATCCTGGGCATGCCGCTGGTCAAGACCGTGGCCCTGCCCGACGGCGGCCAGCACTTCTTCTTCGATTGCGGCGGCGCCGGCACGCTCGCCTTCTTCTGGTGGCCGGAAGTGCCGCCCCCGGCCCCCGGCATCGCCTCGGTCGCCCATTTCCCCATGGATCCCAAGACGGCGGTGGGGTCGATGAACCATGTCGCCTTCTCGGTGCCCGAGGAGAAACTCGACGAGTACCGCACGGCATTGGAGGCGGCCGGCGTCCCCACCTTCCCCGTGGTGCTGAACCACGACGACAGCCGCCAGGGCTTCAGCCCGGACATGCACGACAAGGTCTTCGTCCGCTCGGTCTATTTCACCGATCCCAACGGCATCATGATGGAACTGGCCGCGTCCACCAAGGCCTTCGGCCCCGACGACATCCGCCACGAGGCCCGCGGCCCCGCCACCCTGATCGAGAGGAATTGAGGCCATGCCGCGTCTGCGCGAGGTGCCCAAGAGCCCGGACAATGCCCCGATCGTCCAGGCCATGTACCAGTTGCTGTTCGGCGACCGCGACCCGGTGGCCGATCCCGGCACCGACACCGGCACGCCGGGCAACTGGTGGAGCGTCTTCGCCCTGGTGCCCGACGCCCTGGACCATGCGGTGCGCGGCTTCCAGTTCTATCGCAGCCCCAAGCGGCTGATCGATCCGGTATTGCGCGAATTGGGCCAGACCCGGGCGGGTTTCGCCAAGGGCAGCCAGTTCGTCTTCTCGCAGCACTGCAAGTCGCTGCGCGGCCTGAAGGTTTCGGAAGAGAGAATCGCCGCCATCCCGCATTGGCCGGTCGCCACCTGTTTCTCGGCCGAGGAACGGGCGGTGCTGGCCTATACCGATTGCCTGGTCTTGCAGGGCGGCCGGGTGCCCGAGGCGGTCTTCACCGCGCTGAAAAGCTTCCTCAGCGACGAGCAGATCCTGGAATTCACCTACATCACCTGCCTCTACGATATGCACGCGGTGATGAGCCGGGCCCTGCGCACCGAGTTCGACGACCGCGACGAGGCGATCGTCGAGATCGCCGCCCCCGAGGGCTTCAGCGCCGCCGACTTCATGGACACCGGACGGCGCTGACGCGGCTGTCGTGCGTCCTTCGAGACGGCCCTACGGGCCTCCTCAGGATGAGGAAAATCTTTTTGGTACAAAGACTTGCCTCATCCTGAGGAGCCAAGCGCAGCTTGGCGTCTCGAAGGACGCATGATCGACGTCCAAGGCTGATGTAGGCTGCCCCCAAGCTTCATCAGGAAACCCCCTCATGGCCCGTGTATTGATGCCGATCCCCGACCGCGATTTCGATCCGTCGGAGGTCGCGGTGACCTGGGCGGTCCTGACCCAGGCCGGGCACACGGTGGTGTTTGCCACGGCCAGCGGCACGCCGGGCATGGCCGACGACCTGATGCTGACCGGCCGGGGCCTCGATCCCTGGGGCTTCCTGCCGGGGCTCGACAGCCTGGTGGCGCTGGGCCTGGTGCTGCGGGCGAACGGCGATGCCCGGCGGGCCTATGCCCGCATGACCCTGGATCCGGCCTTTCTGGTGCCGCTGCGCTGGGACACCCTGAGGGTCGAGGATTACGACGGCCTGTTCCTGCCCGGCGGGCACCGGGCGCGGGGCATGCGCCAATATCTGGAAAGCAAGCAGCTGCAGGACCTGACCGTCGGCTTCTTTGCGGCGGGCAAGCCGGTCGCCGCGATCTGCCACGGCGTGCTGCTGGCCGCCCGCAGCATCGATCCCGCCACCGGCCGCTCGGTGCTGCACGGCCGCAAGACCACGGCCCTGACCTGGGCGCAGGAAAGCGCGGCCTGGCGCCTGAACAAGCTCGGCCGCTTCTGGGATCCCCACTACTACCGCACCTACAGGGAAGCGCCGGGCCAGCCTGCGGGCTACATGGGCGTCGAGCAGGAAGTCACCCGCGCCCTGGCCGACGCCGGCGATTTCCGCAACGTGCCGCGCGACGATCCGCATTACACGGCCAAGACCCGCGGCACCGCCCGCGATACGGCAGGCGACGAGACGCCGGCCTTCGTGGTCGAAGACGGCAATTACCTGTCGGGCCGCTGGCCGGGCGATGCCCATACGCTCGCCCGGCGCTTTGGCGACTTGCTCACCAGGTCTCGCCGAACGGCCTGATCTCGACATTGAACGACCAGGCGCTGCGCGCCTGGTGGGCGACGTGCCAGACTTCCTCGGCGATGTCGGCCGGCTGGATGAAGAAATCGTCCGGCGCGTCGGGGCGCATGCGCCGCGTCCATTCGACATCGATCACCGCGTCGATCACCAGATAGGCGACATGGACGCCCTTGGGCCCGACCTCGCGGGCGATCGATTCGGCCAGGATGCGCTGGGCCGCCTTGGTCGGCGCAAAGCCGGCGAAATTGGCCCGGCCGCGCAGGGCCGAGGTGTTGCCGGTGACGATCAAGGCCCCCTTGCCCGCCGCGATCATGGCCGGCGTAGTGTGACGGGCCAGGTGCAGCAGGGCCATGACATTGGTCTGGAAATTCTGCTGCAGCACATCGGGATTGATGTCGCGGAAATTGGCGAAGGCGCCGCCCACGGCGTTGTGCACCACCACCTCGGGCGCGCCCAGCCTGGCCGTGACCTCGTCCAGGGTCGCATTCAGGGCAGGCCCATCGGCCACGTCGACGGCGAAGCCGTGAGTGCCGGGCACTTCCGCCTCGAGCGACTTCAGGCGTTCCGCGGTGCGCGCCAGCATCGCGACCTCATAGCCGCCCTTGGCCAGGCGGCGCGCGATGGCGGCGCCGGTGCCGGGGCCGACCCCGGTGACGAGGGCGATTTTCCGGCTCATGCTGCGGCTCCCGTGGCGATGCGCCGGCGCACGAAATCCAGCCGGTCGTTGCCGAAAAACATTTCCTCGCCCACGAAGAAGGTGGGCACGCCGAACACGCCGCGGTCCACGGCGCGCGCGTTGTTGCCCTCCAGCCGCGCCGCGATCGCCGGATCTGCCGCCTTGTCCCACAGGGCATCGATGTCGATGCCCGTGCCGTGAAAGGCTTGCCGGCGCCCTTCGGCCGTCACGATATCGGCACCCTGGCCCCAGATCGCCCCGAAGACCACAGCGTTATAGGCGGCGATCACCCCTTCATCCCCGGCCACCAGCGCGCCGCGCATCAGCGCCTCGACCTCGAAGCCGCCGCCATAGGCGGCGCCACGAAACTGCTGGTTCATGCCGAAGGGCACGCCGTAAAGCTCGGCCCAGCGGCGGGCGTCGAGCCCGGCATAGCGCGCCTTGGGCGGGCATTCGGGCGAGGGCCGGTTGTTCACGGCCTTCATCACCTTGACGATGGCGATCGGTGTGTAGTCGATCGGCACGCCCAGGCCCGCAAGCTGGGTACTGGCCAGGTAGGCATAGGGACTTTGATAGTCGAAGACGAATTCGACGGACATCGGCGCACCTCCCTTAAAGGCATCAGGATGCTATTCATCATCCAGAAGGATGTCGATCACAATCCTGTTGGCGCGGCCGAGTTTTTTTGCGAGGCTGCGGACAGTGTTTTTGGAGGTGTCATGGGCCATTCCCAGGCGGAAAAGGCGCAGACCCATGCGCGCATCGTCAAGATCGCGTCGCAGCGCTTCCGCGAGTCCGGCATCGACGGGGTCAGCCTGGCCGACCTGATGAAGGAGGCGGGCCTGACCCATGGCGGCTTCTACCGCCATTTCGACTCGCGCGACGAGCTGGTGACCGAGGCGGTGGGCCATGCCCTAGCCCAGAGCAACGGCCGTCTGGGCGGTGTCACCCTGGCGGCCTTGATCGATTACTATCTAAGCCCGGCACACCGCGACGGCGTGGCCGACGGCTGTGCCGTGACAGCCCTGGTCGCCGACATCGCCCGCAGCAACGAGACAGCGCGCACCGCCTATACCGGCCAGGTGAAGCGCAACCTGGCCGGCATGACCAGGATGGCACCCGACGGTGGCCGGGCCCAGGCGATCAACCTGCTGGTCAGCCTGGTGGGCGCCCTGTCCCTTGCACGGGCAGTGAATGACGAGGCCCTGTCCCGGGAAATCCTGGAGACGGTGCGCGAGACGTTGAAAGCGAGCGCGACCACCTCACCCTCCCACCGCTGACGCGGCGGGCCCCACCCTCTCCCCCGCAAGCGGCGGAGAGGGAAAGCTTGCTAGCCCTCTCCGCCCTTTAGGGGGGAGAGGGTGGGGTGAGGTGGGTCGTCGGGCCGCTAAAGCGCCAGCACATAGCGCACGAAATCATCCGCCGGGCCCAGGCGATCGTAGAGTATCCGCGCGGTCGTGTTGCCCTGCTGGGTGTGCCAATAAAGCTTGGCCCAGCCCCGGGCCTTGCCCTGGGCCATCAGGTCCTCGATCAGGGCGCGGCCGGCGCCGGCGCCGCGGGCCTTGGGATCGACGAAGAGGTCTTCGAGGTAGCAGATCGGCGCGATCGACCAGGTGGCGGGGTGGACGACCGAGGTGGCGAAGCCCACGATCTGGCCGCCCAGTTCGGCCAGGCGGGCATTGACCGGCTGGGCCGGGTCCATGATCCGCGCCCAGGTTGCCGCCGTCACCGCCTCGGGCACATTCGCCCGGTAGAAGCGGACATAGGCGTCCCACAACACGCGCCAATGGGCCTCGTCGCTGGCGCGCGGATCCCTGATCGTCACCATGGTCGTTTCCTCAAGGGGCGTTTGACGCATTGATATCGAAAGCCATCCAAGCATTCTTTGACGAAACAGAATTCTCCAAGTGCGTTCGAGCGGCAACCATGCGCCCGAGTTGTCACTCCAAGGAAGCATGATGCCTGACCCGTCGTTCCCCCAGCCCCAGGATGCCGCGCTGATCCCGCGTTTCGCCGGATTGCCGACCTTCATGCGGCTGCCGATCTCGACCTCGGCATTGGGCGTGGACATCGGCCTGGTGGGCGTACCCTTCGACGGCGGCACCACCAACCGGGCCGGTGCACGCCATGGGCCCCGGGAAATCCGCAATGCCTCCAGCTTCATCCGCCGCATCCACCATGCCAGCGGGATTTCGCCCTACGACCTGGCCCGGGTGGCCGATCTGGGCGATTCCCCGGTCAACCCGATCGACCTGATGAAGTCGCTGGACCTGATCACCGGCTTCTTCAGCGAGATCAAGGGCCACGGCACCATCCCGATTTCGGCCGGCGGCGACCACCTGATCACCCTGCCGATCCTGCGCGCCCTGGCCTCGACCACGCCGGTGGGCATGGTCCATTTCGACGCCCATTCCGACACCAACGACCGCTATTTCGGCGACAATCTCTATACCCACGGCACCCCTTTCCGCCGCGCGGTGGAAGAAGGCCTGCTCGACCCCAGGCGGGTGATCCAGATTGGCATCCGCGGCTCGATCTACGACCCCTCCGACCTCGATTTCGCCAAGGCCGCGGGTTTCCGCATCGTCTTCATCGAGGAATTCGTCAAGCGCACGCCTGAGGACATCATCGCCGAGGCGCGGGAAATCGTGGGCGACAAACCGGTCTACGTTTCCTTCGACGTCGATGCGATCGACCCCTCCCAGGCGCCGGGCACCGGCACGCCGGAGATCGGCGGCTTCACCACCTTCGAGGCCCAGCGCATGGTGCGCGGCCTCCAGGGCCTGAACATCATCGGCGCCGATGTGGTCGAGGTCTCGCCGCCCTTCGACCTCTCCAACATGACCTCGATCCTGGGCGCTACCTTGATGTTCGAACTGCTGTGCATCGTCGCAGCGCGGTTCCAGGCCTAAGGCGCGACTGATGGCGGGATATGATCGCGGCCGGCTGGACCTGCCCTTCGTGGGCTTCTGCACCTTCGCCAAGAGCCCGATCTGCAGCGACTGGGACAAGATCGATGCCGATGTCGCGGTCATGGGCGCGCCGTTCGATTTCGGCACCCAGTGGCGCGCCGGTGCCCGCTTCGGCCCCCGCTCGATCCGTGAAGCCTCGACCCTGTTCGCCTTCGGGCACGACGGCGCCTATGACCACGAGGACGATGTCACCTACCTCGCCGATGCCCGCATCGTTGATATCGGCGACGCCGACATCATCCATACCGACACGGTCCAGAGCCACGCCAACATCGAATACGGCGTGCGCAAGATCCTGAAAGCCGGGGCCATCCCCCTGGTGCTGGGCGGCGACCATTCGGTGAACATCCCCTGCATCAATGCCTTCGACGACCAGGAACCGTTCCATGTCGTCCATGTCGACGCCCATCTCGATTTCGTCGACGAGCGCCACGGCGTGCGCTTCGGCCACGGCAATCCCTTGCGCCGCGCGGCCGAGAAGCCCTATGTCACCGGCCTGACCCAGCTCGGCATCCGCAACGTCTCCTCGACCGCCAAGGACGGCTATGACGACGCCAGGCGCATGGGCTCCGACATCCTCAGCGTGCGCCAGTTCCGCAAGCTGGGGGTGGACGCCGTGATCGAGCGCATCCCGGCAGGCAAGCGCTATTACCTGACCATCGACATCGACGGCTTCGACCCCTCGATCGCGCCGGGCACCGGCACGCCCAGCCACGGCGGCTTCACCTATTACGAGGTGCTGGAGCTGCTGGAAGGGCTCACGCGCCGGGGCACGATCTGCGGGATCGACCTGGTCGAGGTGGCACCCGATTACGATCACACCGGCGGCACCGCGATCCTCGCGGCGCAACTGCTCCTCAACGTGATCGGCCGGATGCTCTACCACCGGACATGACGCGCAGCCTTTGTTCCGATAACTTTCCCCTATGAAAGTCGACAATATCGACCTGCGCCTGTTGCGGGTCTTTCACGCGCTGGCCGAACACGGCGGCTTTGCCGGGGCCCAGGCTGAACTGGGCCTGACCCCGTCGACCCTTTCCATCCACCTGAGCAACCTCGAACAGCGCCTCGGCATGATCCTGTGCGAGCGCGGCCGCGGCGGCTTCCGCCTGACCGACAAGGGCGAGCGGGTGCACCTGTCGACCAAGCGCCTGTTCACCGCCCTGGAAGGCTTCCGCTCGGAAACCGCGTCCTTGCGCGGCAAGCTGGTGGGCGAGTTGCAGATCGGCCTGGTCGACAGCACGGTGACCGACAGCCATTCGCCCATCGCCGGCGCCATCCGCCGCTTCGAGCAGCGCGACAACGACGTCCACATCCGCCTGATGGTCGACCGGCCCTCAGCCCTCAACCACGCCCTGCTGGACGGCCGCATGAACCTGGCGGTGGGCGTCTTCCCCCGCCATGTCGCCGGCGTCGACTACGAAATCCTCTACAAGGAACGCAGCCTGCTCTATTGCGGCGAGGGCCACGAGCTGTTCGGCAAACCGGCCAATCAGATCGACCAGGCGGCGATCGCCCGGTGCCGCTTCGTCGCCCGCGCCTACAGCCTGGAGCGCGACATGGCCGCCATGGGCCGGGTGATCCACAAGGCCAGCGTCGAGAACATGGAGGCCCAGGCCCACCTGATCCTGTCGGGCTGCTTCGTCGGCTTCCTGCCCGAACACTATGCCCAGGCCTGGGTCACCGCCGGCCGCATGCAGGCACTGGACGCTGCCCGCTATGCCCTGGAATCCGAGATCGCCCTGGCCACACCCGGTGTGGGCAAGCCCAACATGGTGGTGCGCACCTTCTGCGACGACCTGCGTGCCGTGAACACCGCCTTCCCGCCCCGGGATTGAGCACCATAAGAACAGGCGTCATCCCGGCGAAGGCCGGGATCCATTGCGACATCGCGCGCTGCCCCCGAATGGATCCCGGCCTCCGCCGGGATGACGATAACAAGCAAGCACACTCAATCGATGCTGTCGGCGGCCTTGATCAACTGGACGAATTCCGCCCGGTAACCATTGACGTCCTCACCCCGCGCCCCTTGGGCCAGATCGGCGATCTGCGACCAGGACAGGTCGGCGACGAAGCTCACCCCGGCCAGCTTCTGGCCGTAAGCCGCGACGGCCACGGCGAAGCGCTGGTCGTCACTGGCATCGCCCAGGCCGGCAACCACGTCGCTGGCGGTCACCGGCCGTTCGATCAGGGCGCTGGTGTCATGGCCCGGCTGCTTGTAGCGGATGCGCAGATGGGCGAATTCCTCGCCGTGATCGGTGCTGCCGCTGGTCGCCTCCGGCGTGCCGTAGCGCAGGGGCTCGACATAGCCCCTGGACCCCGCCGGGGTGATCTCATAGATCGCGGTGACCACCTTGCCCGAGCCGACGTCGCCGGCATCGATCCTGTCGTCGGTGAAATCCTGGCGGCGCAGGGCGCGCGTCTCGTAGCCGATCAGGCGATACTCGCTGACCTTCTGCGGGTTGAACTCGACCTGGAACTTCACATCGTCGGCCACCGGCACCAGGGTCGAGGCCGCTTCCTCCTGCAACACCTTGCGGCCCTCGATGGCGCTGTCGACATAGGCCGCGTTGCCGTTGCCGGCCTGGGCCATGCGCTGCATCAGGGCATCGTTCAGGTTGCCGATGCCGACGCCTAAGACCGAGAGATAGATGCCCTGCTTGCGCTGTTCGACGACATAACTCTCCAGCGCCTTGGGATCGGTAATGCCGACGTTGAAGTCGCCGTCGGTCGCCAGGATGACGCGGTTGACCGCGTGCCTGTCGAAATTGGCGCGGGCCAGGCCATAGGCCCGCTCGATGCCGTCGGCACCCGCCGTGGAACCGCCAGCGCCCAGGCCCTCGATCGCCGCGATGATCTTGCGCTTGTTCTCGCCCGAGGTCGGCTCCAGCACCGTGGCGACGCCGCTGGCATAGGTCACGATCGAGATCTTGTCCTCGTCCCGCAGGCTGCGGGCGAAATCGATGAACGAGGTCTTCAGCAAGGCGAGGCGGTCCGGCGGCCCCATCGAGCCCGAGACGTCGACCAGCAGCACCAGGTTCAGCGGCGGCCGGCGGCCCTCGCTCAAGTCCAGCGCCTTGATCGACACGGTCATCAGTTTGGTGTCGACGTTCCACGGGTTGGGCATCACCGCGACGCGGGTGGTGAAGGGCCGGGCCGGGTCGCTGGGGCCGGCCAGGTCATAGGGGAAGTAGTTGATCATCTCCTCGACCCGCACGGCACCGGCCGGCGGCATCTGGCCCTCGCGCAGGTAACGCCGGGCGACCGCATAGGACGCGGTGTCGACATCGGAGGAGAATGTGGAGACCGGCTCCTCGGCCACCACCTTGACCGGGTTCTGTTCGGCATCGGTGAAGCGGTCGGTGGTGGGCTCGGGCATCGGGGCCGACGGGACCGGTGCGCCGCCCACCGCGAGGGTGGACGGCGCGGCGACCTTGGCCGGTGCCTCGCGGAGCGTGCCGAGCGCATCCGCTTGTGGGCCAGGGTCCGCCCCGGTCGAGGGATCCCTCGGCCGTGTGCTGCCGGTGGCGGTCTGGGACGTCTGGTCCGGCGAACAGGCGGCAAGCAACGAGACAAAGGCAACGGAAAGCGCGGCGGGCCGGCGGTATTGCCAGGCACGCGCCAGCGGGGCGTGGATCATCGTCATGGGTAAGTCCCCCTCTTGGACTATCCCATGCTGAAGCCTGATTGCGGCGGAGAGCTGGGCGAGATCATGGCGGAAGCGCGGCGGCCGGCATCGGCTGGAACACGAGAAGGGCAAGACAGGCGATCAGAGCCACCGGGGCCAGGGGCAGCCCGACCAGATTCAACATCACGCCAAGGAGCGGCAGATACCACAACAACGGCACGACGCCATTGCGCAACAGGCGGGCGGAAGCCCCGGCATCATCGCGCCACATCAAGATCAGGCCGCCGGTGATGACCGCAAGATCGTAGAAATGGAGATAGGGCACGACAAGGGCGGTAGCGGCAGAAAACACCAGGATATCCAAGCCGTCCAAATTTGCCCGCGGCCCTCGGCGCAGCAAGTAGACCAGGCAAAGGCCAACAGAGACGAGGCTGACCGCCGCCTGAACCCCGTAACTCGCGCCAACCTCCGCCCCAAGGAGGCGCATCGCCGTGAACGGTGTCAGGCGCATGGCCCCGCCGATGCCGGTGCCATGTTCCAGAAAATTACGGCCCAGGGGCACCGTCTTTTCCAGATAGTCCGACCAAACCTCGGGGCCCCAGAACAGCACGGGCAGAAAGCAGGCCAGGGCAAGCGTAGCGCCGGCCGTCAGCACCACCCGCCACTGCCGCTGGACAACAAAGACCAGCGGCAGCAGGCATCCCATCATCGGCTTGTAGGCCAGGAGCCCGATCAGCACCCCGGCGAAGACCGGTCTGCTGCCGGCAAGGCGCAGGCCGCCGATGAACAGGGCGGCGCTGAAAAGGCCGTTCTGCCCCAGCACCAGATTGACCAGAGTCATGGGCGCGACAAGTGCGAGCACCACAAGCGGCCGCTCGAGCCGCGGCAACCCCACCGCCATCACGAAGCAGGCAGCACCGAGAATTGACCAGAGCGCCAGCACCACCGGATAGGGCAGCCAGCCGAAGGGCGCCACAAACAGAAGTGCCGGCGGCGGATAGAGGAAAAGGCTGAGGGCGGAATTGCTCTCGGGCCCCAGGGCTTCGGCCAGCACGCGGGCAAAAGCGGCCGAATCGGCGATATCACCGGTACGGCCTTCCAGCGCCAGCCGGCCGGCGGTCCATAGGTTATATGCATCCCGGCCAAACACTTGGCCGCGGTCAAAGGTTTTCGTCAGGAAAGGCCATTGGTCGACCAGGACGACGAGTACCACGAACGGAAAGATGACCCTCGCCGCCCTCGCCACCTGCTGCCGCAGCGGGCTCACCACGCTTGCCTCGGCCAAATCATCCCCCATTGCCGTCTCCCGGCCTATGCTCGGGGCCAACTGAAGATGCACGGTCAAGGCCGAGCGTGGGGCAAGTCAAGAAAAAGGGCCGCGGTTGCCCGCGGCCCTTTCTCAAAGCGAGATCGGCCAGGCTCAGGCGGCCTTGGGAGCTGCCGAGCGGATCGCGTCGTCCACATGGGCTTCGAACTGGGCGAAGTTGTCGATGAACAACCCCACCAGGTGCTTGGCCTTGGCGTCGTAGGCGGCCTTGTCGGCCCAGGTCTGGCGCGGGTCCAGGATCTCGGTCGGCACGCCGGGAACGGCCACGGGCACCTCGAAGCCGAAGTTGGGATCGATGCGGAACTGCACCTGGTTCAGCGAACCGTCCAGGGCGGCGCGCAGCAGGGCGCGGGTGACGGCGATCGGCATGCGGCTGCCGGTGCCGTACTCGCCGCCGGTCCAGCCGGTGTTGACCAGCCAGCACGAGGCGCCGTGACGGGCGATCTTGTCCTTCAGGATGTTGCCGTAGACCGTCGGGTGACGAGGCATGAAGGGCGCGCCGAAGCAGGTCGAGAAGGTCGCCTGCGGCTCCTTGCCCAGGCCCTTCTCGGTGCCGGCGACCTTGGCGGTGTAGCCCGACAGGAAGTGGTACATCGCCTGTTCAGGCGACAGGCGCGAGATCGGCGGCAGCACGCCGAAGGCGTCGGCCGTCAGCATGATGATGTTCTTGGGATGGCCGGCAATGCCGGTCGCCGAGGCATTGGCGATGAAGTCCAGCGGATAGGCGCCGCGCGAATTCTCGGCCAGCGAGGCGTCGTCCAGGTCCAGCTTGCGGGTGACCGGGTCGATCACGACGTTTTCCAGCACGGTGCCGAAACGCTTGGTGGTCGAGTAGATCTCCGGCTCGGCCGTGGGCGAGAGGCGGATCATCTTGGCGTAGCAGCCGCCTTCGAAGTTGAACACGCCGTGTTCCGACCAGCCGTGTTCGTCGTCGCCGATCAGCTCGCGCTCGGGGTCGGCCGACAGGGTGGTCTTGCCGGTGCCCGAAAGGCCGAAGAACACCGCCGAATCGCCGGCCTTGCCGACGTTGATCGAGCAGTGCATGGGCATCACGCCCTTCACCGGCAGCAGGTAGTTCAGGATGGTGAAGACCGACTTCTTGATCTCGCCGGCATAGGAGGTGCCGCCGATGACGATGGTCTTGGCCGCGAAGTCGACGACGATGAAGGTGCCGCTCTTGGTGCCGTCCACCGCCGGATCGGCCAGCAGGCTGGGCATGTCGATGATGGTGAATTCGGGCAGGAAGTCCGGCAGATCCTCGGCCGCCGGGCGGACCAGCAGGTTGCGGATGAACAGCGAATGCCAGGCGAATTCGGTGACCACGCGGACCTTCACGCGGTTGGCCGGGTCGGCGCCGCCGTAGAGGTCCTGCACGAAGATTTCCTTGCCCTCGAGATAGGCGCGAACCTTGGCCCGCAGGCCGGCGGCCGCCTCTGGGGTGATGGCGACGTTGGACTTGCCCCACCAGATCGCGCTCTCGGTCTCGGCGTCCTTCACGGTGAACTTGTCGCTGGCCGAACGGCCGGTGTGCTGGCCGGTCTTGACGACCAGAGGACCGCCTTCCGCAAGGACCCCCTCGCTGCGGCGGATCGCCTCTTCATAGAGGGCCGGCGTATCGAGATTCCAGTAGGCGGCGGAGACGTTCCGAATCCCCTGGAGGTCGAGGCCATGTCGCGAAATATGGGTGCCAGTCTGGCGCAATGTGCTTCTCCGCGAGAAGAGGGCGGGATGATGATCCCGCGTCGGGGTTGTTCAAGACGACGAGCAAACACCCGACGCCCACTTGGGTTGCGTGACTCGGCGAAAATAGATGCCCTGAAAAGCTCCCGCAACAGGCGTGATGGTCGCAGTTGGCGACATTTGTCACAATTTATGCAGTTCACGCGCTGTCTTAACCAATTCTACAAGCCGCGTCCGCACTTCCATGACGCTCGAAACATGACTCGGGAAGCGCAGCCGGCTGCGCCGGTCGCCCGCGATCAGGTCGATCCCCTCCGGATCGACCCCGGAGATTCGCCAGTCCGCGTCAGCTTCGCCCAGCAATTGCGTGGCATAAAGGGCGATCGCGTCGAGGTGGTCTTCATTCATGTGGGCGACCACCCCCGCCTCCCCTTCCTGCAATGCAGCATATTGCGCAGCATTGAGGACAAATGCGCCCCCGTCGATCCAATGAATCCGCCCGAAGCCGGCCACCAGATGGGCCCGCTCGACCACCATCCGCCAAAGCGAGAAATCGGCGAAGTCGCGATAGATCTCGGCGGCGGGATGGCGGCGGAAGAAACGCTCCTTGAGCCAAGGGTCGTCGTCGCGCGCCAGCCGGCCGACCAGGCTGACCCGGGCGCCGGTCAGGCGGTCGGCCAGCCCGACCGTGCCGTCGAACAGCAGCGAGGCCCGCGGATCGGCTTCCAGCGCCCGGGTATGCTCGGCCAGCCTGGAGATGAACAGCAGCGGCTGGCCGCCGTGGTCGGTTGCGGCCAGGACCAGCGAGGCATAGGGGCTGCCGTCGCCCAAGGTGACGGCCAGGGCCGCCGTCGGCGTGCGGCGAACCAGATCGCGGGCGCTATCCGCCGGGCTTTCCTGCGTCGTCAAGGGCGATCCGATGCTCAAAGACCAAGGTCGCGAAAACACCTATCGAATACCGGCGATCGAGTACAGTACCTAATCCTGGCCGCGGGATTCGTGATCGCGGCGCAAGGCCCTCACCAAGCGCGTGTCCAAAGCCATGAATCAAGGCCGGCAGCCAAGAGCCTTGTAGATGGCCGCTTTGTCACCGCGTCTTATCGTCGAGCTCTTTTGGATCGCATCGCAGATGCCTTGCGCCGCCAATCCATGCTCGATGACGTAATCATCCAACTCGAATGGCTGTCCGCATTCGATGAAACTGTCATGCTTCAGGAAAGAAGGGTAATCCGCTTGCAGGATCGGTATGGAGCCATCGCGCCAACCGTCCGAGTTGATGCGCAGGTAGATCCCAAGGGATGGCTCGACGCATATCGCCATCTTCCAGTTGGCCGGATCTATTTTCTCGTCATAGATCCAGATGACTTCAAGGGCACGGACCAAGGCACGTCACAGCCGGATGTGGGCGGCATTCTGCCGGAGGTCCGCAACGATTTCAGCCTTCCTGGGGGAATCGTCGATCATGTCCTCGTAGCGCATGGTTCCCAGCTTGGCGGCTTGCCAGTCAGCCCCATGCGTCGCAGACGTGCGCGCGTTGAACGTCATGTGAGAAGAAATGCCAAAGCCGTGCTTTAAGGACTCGAAATCCGAATCCGAAAAAACATCGTGGTCAAGGTCGGCATTCGCGCCATTGCCTTGCAGACGATACCCCTCGAGTTTCCATGGAAACCGGTCATCGCCCAATTCAGCCAGCCAGAGGGCTTCGCCCTTCGCCATCTCGTAAATCTCGACGGGAACGGGGCCGAACCTCATGGCGCGATAGGTCGCGCCAAAGACCGGGCGGTGATATTTGTTGAGGTGATGCTTATCGGCAAAGTAGCAAGCCTTCAGCATTGCATGCAAATCGATGCCCGGCTGCTGGGCAATCATCCATTGGATGGCCGCCTTGGCTTTCTCCGGAGAGAATTTAAATCTGATCGGCTGCATTGCCGCAATATGGCGATTCTGCAATAAGAATCAAGCACTTAATAAAAGTCAATTGATTTCAATCGGTTATGAGTCGCTGTGCCGCCGGCAGCCTTTCCAAGCCTGCGAGGCGGGCCGTTTGAAAGGGCCACCGGTTTCTCATGCGGCAACGGACAACGAAACGGACTGGGCGGAGCAAGCCAAGGCGGAGCTCAAGCGCCGCGACGTGTCCTACCGGGAGTTGGCGGAGAAGCCAACCGCGCTCGGAATCCACGAGACAGAGCGCAACATTGCGAACAAGATTGGCCGGGGCGGATTTACGGCGGCTTTTCTGATCCAATGTTTACACGCAATCGGCTGCGCGACGCTGCGCTTAGAGGATGCCTGATCGCTGGCATCGCGCTTTGGTCTATGGCCGCGCTAGCGGAAGAGAATAAGCCGGAAAGCCCAGCCCCAAACCAAGAGGCCGAAGGCAGTCAGCCACAACCATCGCCAACCCCATTTATCCCCGGCGCCGAGGCAGAAACCGAGCATCCCCCGGTTATAGAGCCGACTGCGACCGCCCCAAGGATCGCGAAGATTCCGATTTGTGCGCGCAGTGGAAGGCTGCGGAAGCCGCTCGCGATGCCGCCGATTCCGCCCACAGCCAAACCTTGATAGCGGCCTTTGGTGTTAGTGGCCTTGTCGTAACGCTTATTCTCTCGTGGATAACCGCTAGAGCGAGCGTGCAAGCGGCTAAAGCCGCAAACGAAACAGTTGCGATCACTAGAGACAGCAGCCATAGACAGCTGAGAGCTTACGTCCATCCCGTGAACTTGGTTCACACCCAGCACTATGATGAATCGACAAATAGCTATTTCTGGCTGTTTCGTGAAACATGGCATAATTCTGGCAATACGCCAGCTATAGATGTTCAGCTGCAAATTTATGCCTACGTCTCTGAAGTAGATATGCCCGATAACTTTACGTTTCCGGAAGTTAACCAAACAATTTTCATGGTTATCGCCCCAAATTTCAATTTGCAGAGTATAAAATTTGGCATTTCTAACGAAAGCGCTAAAGCTATACACGCTGGGGAGAAATTTTTTTATATTTGGGGAATTGCTAGATATAGAGACGTATTTCCAAATTCCCCAAGACGCGTTACTAAATTTTGCTATCGCATGTTTGTCATGGGTGACCCCTGCATGGAAATTGGGCCTCACCATGTCGTTGAATGGAATTCCATCCTCCACCGGACTCACAACTGCGCTGACGAGGAATGCGAGCGCTGCTAGCGCCCCCTAATCACGGCCTATCTCCCCTGGTGCGCTTGATACATAAGGTCGAAACTGCGCCCGAACGTATCGGCCGTCACATAAATGACCCTGCAACCGGCCCTTGTTGCCCCATCATTGCCAAAATTCGCCCTCACCCATACATCGGAACGGTCCCACGCCCGTGGGAGGAGCAGACTTGAGCACGAAAGCCCCGCCGAAGATCGCCCTGGTCGATGACGACCGGAACATTCTCACCTCGGTCTCCATCGCCCTGGAGGCCGAAGGCTATGCCGTGGAAACCTTCACCGACGGGGCGGCGGCGCTGACCGCCTTCGGCCGCTCGGCCCCCGACCTGGCCGTGCTGGACATCAAGATGCCGCGCATGGACGGGATGGAGGTGCTGCGCCGCCTGCGCCAGGCCTCGTCCCTGCCGGTGATCTTCCTGACCTCGAAGGACGACGAGCTGGATGAGGTGCTGGGCCTGCGCATGGGCGCGGACGACTACATCCGCAAGCCGTTCTCGCAGCGCCTGCTGATCGAACGGATCAAGGCCCTGCTGCGCCGCGCCGAGGCGGTGACCGAGGGCGACGAGGCCCGGCCCGAGCCCTTGATGGTGCGCGGCCGCCTGACCCTGGACCCGCTGCGCCACGCCTGCACCTGGGGCGACCAGCAGGTCACCCTGACGGTCACCGAATTCCTGATCCTGCAGGCCCTGGCCCAGCGGCCGGGCCATGTGAAGAGCCGCGACCAGTTGATGGACGCGGCCTATGACGATCAGGTCTATGTCGACGACCGCACCATCGACAGCCACATCAAGCGGCTGCGCAAGAAATTCAAGAGCGTCGATGCCGACTTCGGCTCGATCGAAACGCTCTACGGCATCGGCTACAAGTTCGACGAAAGCTGACTGAACGGTTGAACCCTTGGCCCCTGTGACGATCCCCCCGCGGCGCCGGCGTGGCCGCGGCCCCTTCTCGTCCCTGACGCGGCGGATCCTGGCGGTCAATGTCGTGGCCTTGGGTGTGCTCGTCGGCGGCATCCTCTATCTCGACCAGTTCCGCTCGAGCCTGGTCACCCAGCGCACCGAAGCCCTGCTGACCCAGGGCGAGCTGATGGCCGGCGCCCTGGGCCTGGCGGCCTCCTCCGGGCCCGAGGCGGTCGACCTGGATGTGGAGCCGGCCCGCGCCCTGCTGCGCCGGCTGACCGATCCGATCGATACAAGGGCGCGCCTGTTCAGCAACGACGGCCGCCTGGTCGCCGACACCAACGACCTGCGCCTGGATGCCCAGGTGCGCCGCATCGACCTGCCGCCGCCCGATGCCGGCCCCGGCCTGGTCGAATTCCTCTACGACCTGGTCGAACCGCTGCTGCCCACCACCAGGCGGCGCACGCTCTATGTCGAATATCCGCTGCAGCAGGCGCGCGACTATCCGGAAGCCACGGCGGCGCTGGCCGGCAGCGCCGGCGCCATCGAGCGGGTGACGATCGACGGCACGCCCCATATCTCGGTCGCGATTCCGGTGACCCGCTTCCGCAAGGTGCTGGGCGCCCTGGTGCTGTCGGTCGAGGCGCGCGATATCGACCAGGCGATCCGCGCCGAACGCCTGGCCATCCTGGAAGTGTTCGGCGTCGCCCTGCTGATCACCATCCTGCTGTCGTTCTTCCTGGCGCGGACCATCGCCCAGCCGGTGCACCGCCTGGCGGAAGCGGCCGAACAGGTGAAGGCCGGGCGCGGACGCCGGGTCAAGATCCCCGACTTCGGCCGCCGCCAGGACGAGATCGGCGACCTCTCCGTCGCGCTGGAGGCGATGACCAGCGCGCTTTATGCCCGCATCGACGCGATCGAGGCCTTCGCCGCCGACGTGGCCCACGAATTGAAGAATCCGCTGTCGTCGATTCGCAGCGCGACCGAGGCCTGGGCCCGGACCAAGGATCCCCAGGCCAAGCAGCGCCTGGCCGAGATCATCGAAATCGACGTCCGCCGCCTGGACAAGCTGATCTCGGAGATTTCCGACGCCTCGCGCCTGGATGCCGAAATGGCGCGTGACGAACGCCGCCCGGTGGCCGTCGACAAATTGCTGAGCGGCCTGATCGACACCTACCGCGACCTGGAACGGCCGGGCTGGCCGGCCCTGGTCCTGACCATCGCGCCCGAGGCCGAGGGGCTGGAGGTGCGCGGCTCGCCCGAACGCCTGGGCCGGGTCTTCCGCAACCTGCTCGACAATGCGATCTCGTTCTCGGGAACGGATGGCACCGCCCAGGTGGTCGTCGCCTTGAAGCGGCAGGACGACCGCCTGCTCGTCACCATCGACGACGACGGGCCGGGCATCCCCGACGAGGCCCTGACCCGCATCTTCGACCGCTTCTATACCGAGCGCCCCAACGAGCAGGTGGGCAGCCATTCCGGCCTGGGCCTGGCCATCGCGCGCCAGATCGTCGAGGCCCATGACGGCACCATCCGGGCCGAAAATCGCGGCCCCGCCGACGCCGACCGGCGCGGCGCCCGCTTCATCCTGGACCTACCGGTCGACCCGGGCGACGAGAAGCGGCGCTAGATCCTGAAAAGCCCTCTCCTCCTCGGAGGAGAGGGTTGGGTGAGGAGGGTGGTCGGCATGGAGCGCAGGCTCGCCCCACGACCACCTCACCCTCCCGTCGCTCACGCGACGGGCCCCTCCCTCTCCCCCGCAAGCGGCGGAGAGGGATCACCTCCCGGGGTCGTCGATTGACGGCGCCGGGGCCGGGGCGCACCTTCGCGCCATGAATGCCTCCTCCCATCTGGTGCACGCCACCTGTGTCGCGCTGGCCGATCGCGGCGTGCTGTTGCGCGGGCCGTCGGGCAGCGGCAAGTCGGACCTGGCGCTGCGGCTGATCGACCGGGGCGGCGAACTGGTCGCCGACGACCAGGTCACGGTGAGCGTCGAAGACGGCCGGCTGGTCGCCCGCGCGCCCGCCAACCTGCACGGCCTGATCGAGGTGCGCGGCCTGGGCATCCTGCGCCGGCCGGCCCGGGCCCAGGCGCCGCTGCTGCTGGTGGTCGACCTGGTGGCGCCCGAGGCGGTCGAGCGGATGCCCTTGCCGCAGCAGGCGTTGATCGCCGACATCGCCGTGTCACGGATCCACCTTAACCCTTTCGAAGCCGCGGCGCCGATCAAGGTCGAATTGGCGCTGGGCTTGCTCGATGGCTCGGTAACGGTGCTTGAATGAACGAGATGTCCCCAGGAACCGATTCGACCACCCCGCCCGACAGCGACCGCCTGCGGGCGGTGCTGGTCACCGGCCTGTCGGGGGCCGGCAAGTCGTCGGCCATGAAGGCGCTCGAGGACCTGGGCTACGAGACCATCGACAATGTGCCCCTGAGCCTGCTCACCGCCGTGCTGTCGCCCGAGGCGGACCGGACCGCCCAGGGCATCGCCATCAATGTCGACAGCCGCAGCCGCGGCTTCGCCACCGACCAGTTCCTGCGCCGGATCGCCACCCTGCGCGACCGTCCCGACCTCGACCTGCAGGTGCTGTTCCTCGACTGTTCGGAAGTGGTGCTGGCCCAGCGCTATACCGAGACGCGGCGCCTGCACCCCATGGCCCAGGGCCGCCCGGTCACCGACGGCATCGCCCTGGAACAGCAGTTGATGCACGACGTGCGCGACGATGCCGACGAGGTCATCGACACCACGCTGCTCTCGACCAACGACCTCAAGCGGTTGATCGCCGGTAGGTTCCCCCTGGACGAGCATATCGGCCTGTCGGTCACCGTGATGTCGTTTTCATTCAAGAAGGGCGTGCCGCGCGAGGCCGACCTTGTGCTCGACGTCCGCTTCCTGGCCAATCCGCACTGGGTGCTGGAACTGCGCCCGGGCACCGGCCGCGACGCTCAGGTGGCCGCGCACATCGTCGCCGACCCCGCCTTTGCCGAATTCGACGAACGTGTGACCGGATTGCTCGGATTCCTCGTACCCCTTTATCGGCGCGAAGGAAAATCGTATCTGACCATCGCTTTTGGCTGCACCGGCGGGCGCCATCGGTCCGTGTTCATGGCCGAACGCATCGGCAGGGTCTTGCGCGAAGGCGGTCATCGCGTCACGGTCATACATCGCGATACAGTGTTCGCTTGAGGTGGTCTTGTCGAATGGAGCCATGATCGGCCTTGTACTGGTGACCCACGGTCGCCTGGCCGAAGAGTTTATCGCCGCGACCGAGCATGTCGTCGGTCCCCAACAAGCCATGCGCGCGATCTGCATCGGTGCCGACGACGATATGGAGCAGCGGCGGCGCGATATCATCGACGGCGTGGCGTCGGTCGACCGGGGCAAGGGTGTGATCATCCTGACCGACATGTTCGGCGGCACGCCGTCCAACCTGGCCATTTCCGTGATGGACAAGCCCGGAATCGAAGTCGTCGCCGGCGTCAACCTGCCCATGCTGATCAAGCTGGCCAGCGTCCGCGGCAAGCAGACCCTGGCCGAGGCGGTGTCGTCGGCCCAGGAGGCCGGGCGCAAATACATCTCCGTGGCCTCGGCCCTGCTCGCGGGTGAGCAGGCATGAACGATCCTGCCCCGGCCCCAATCGGCATTTCGGGCGGCGGCGACCAGCCGGTCCGGACCTTGAAAATCTGTAACCGCCGCGGCCTGCATGCCCGGGCGGCGGCCAAGTTCGTGTCCACCGCCACCAAGTTCGACGCCGAAGTGCGGGTCTCCAAGGACGGCACCACGGTCACCGGCACCTCGATCATGGGGCTGATGATGCTGGCGGCGGCCATCGGCACCTCGATCGATGTCTCGGCCACGGGACGCGAAGCGCGCGATGCCCTCGATGCGATCGAGGAGTTGATCGCCAATCGCTTCAACGAGGACGAATAATGCCGAGCAGCGATTTCGACGCCGTCCTGTGGGATTTCGGCGGCGTCATCCTGTCCTCGCCCTTCGAGGCCTTCAACCGGCTGGAAGCGGCACGGGGCCTGCCCCTCGACACCATCCGCCGGATCAACGCCACCAACCCCGACGACAATGCCTGGGCCCGCTTCGAGCGCAGCGAGATCGACCTGGCCGGTTTTGACGAGGCCTTCGCCGCCGATGCCCGGGCGCTGGGCGTGACCTTGCGCGGGCGCGACGTGGTCGCCGTGATCCACGGCGTGATCCGGCCGGAAATGGTCGAGGCGCTGCGTAGGGTCAAGCAGCACTACAAGACCGCCTGCCTGACCAACAATGTGAACGACAGCGGCGCCGGTGCCACCTACGAGGCGGAGGTGGGCGCGGTGCTGGCCCAGTTCGATACCGTGATCGAAAGCCGCAAGGTGGGCGTGCGCAAGCCCGACCCGCGGTTCTACGAAATGGCCTGCGAGATCCTGGACCTCGACCCGGCCCGGGCGGTCTATCTCGACGACTTGGGGGTAAACCTCAAGCCGGCCAAGGCCATGGGCATGCGCACGATCAAGGTCGCCGGCGCCGACCAGGCCCTGCGCGAACTCGAAGCTGTCCTCGACCTGCCCCTGCGCTAGGCGCCTGCCGCCGCCCGGGCCTCGCCCCGCGTAACACGCGGCGTTGTGCCGACCGTCACATTCCCCTCGACTTGGCATTGCTCGGGCGCGGCCGCAGGCCTAGCGTCATTCAACCAAGCGTGAGAGTGCGGTTTACGCAACGGAGGGGGATAAAATGGCGTTGGACGTGCGGATCATGACGTTCGTGACCAATTTCGATGGCGCAGGCCCCGGCCATTCGGCCGTCGCCGTGGGCAATCTGGTCTATACCTTCGAGAATACCGGGGGCTGGCTGAGCGCGACGAGCGGCTGGTCGACCAAGGAAATCACCATGTACATGAAGGCGAACGAGCATCGCCCGATCCTGCTTCAGACCCTGAACAGCCAGGTCAATGCCGGCAACGTGGTCGAATATGTGCGCAAGTCGGCGGAAAACGACGACGACTATTTCGGCTCGGGCGTGTGCAGCACGCTGGTCTCGCGCGCGATCAACTATGCCCTGCCCGAGAACGTGATCTTCGATCCCAAGGGCATCGACACGCCCTTCGGCGTGTTCCACTGCGCCCGCCGCCTGCAACTGGTGACCAAGGAAGAATACTTCTGGCCGGGGCGCGCCCAGATGCCGGTGCTGCGCTGGGCCAGCATCGTCAACAAGCTGAAGTCCGATTACCCCGGCGTGCTGGACAAGCTCGACATCTCGCGCTGAAGCCCGGCCTCCGAACGCTCGGCCGCGGCCGCGGTAATGGCCCGGCGCACGGACTCGTCGGTTGCCATCAGGCGCTCGAAATCGCGCCTCGACAGTTGCAGCAACTGGCAATAGCCCAGCGCCGTGACGTCGGCATTGCGCGGGCGATCGTAGAGCAGCGCCATCTCGCCGAAGAAGGCGCCCGAACCCAGCCGCACGGGGGTCGAGCCGACCGCCACCGCGACCGCGCCCGACGAGACGAAATACATCGAATCGCCGTGTTCGCCCTTGGCGACGATACGCTCGCCCGGCACCGCCAGATGGGCCTTCAGCAGGCCGGCCACGGCATTGCAGCGGTTGTTGCCCAGCCCGGCGAAAATCGGCACGCGCGAGACCAGTTCGGCACTGGTGAGACGCAGGTCCAGGCGCGGCGGCCGGTTGATCAGGGCACGCCGGGCGTCGAGCTCGCGCAGCAGGGCATCGCAGATTTCCTGGCTGATGACGCCGTCGCTGAGCATGTCGCGATAGGCCACGGCCTCGCGCCCCATCGCCGCGCGGGCGAGATAGCGGGCTTCCAGGTCGCGGGCATAGTCGGGATATTGCAAGCGCAGGGCGTCGAGGGCATCGGCGGTCTTGGCCACCCGCTCGTCCAGGACCTGCTCCAGCGAGGTCGCCGCGATCGCGCCGAACACCGGGGCCAGGGTCCGCCTCAAGTAACCGATCAATTCCCGCTGGGCCGACTGGGCGATCAGCAGGCGCTCGAAGCGGGCCTCCAGCGCATTGGCCAGCGGCCGGTTCCAGCCCAGGCGCCGCTGCAGGAACAAGGCGATGCGGAAGAACGGGCGGAAGCTCAAGACCCGCTCGGCCTCGGCCAGGTAGCTCGCCCGCCCGCCCGACTTGGCGGCATCGGTCAGGCGCGCGGCGATGATGACCAGGGGCGCGACCAGATCGCGGCCGATGACCCGGTCGTTGAACATGGTGAGGTAGATCGCCTGTTCCCGGTGGGCCAGGGTGACCAGGCCGGCGGAACCGATATCGTCACGATCGGGGTGGACCGGGTCGAGCGCCTGGACCGCGTTCAGCTCCGCCAGGCGCCGGTCGTAGTAGCCGGTGACCACCTTGGCCGCGGCATCGTCGATGCGATGGTTGTGGGCCATTTCCTCGGCATGGCCCTTGACCGCGGTCAGGCTGAGCGCCATGACCCGGTCGCGGGTGGCGATATCGCCCGCCGACATGCGGTCGAGGCCCAGCAGCCTGATCAGGGGCTTCAGGGTCAGGCCGTTCACCAGCAGGGTCCACAGCACGAAGGTGGTGGCGA
This sequence comes from Oleomonas cavernae, assembly GCF_003590945.1. Lineage (NCBI taxonomy): Bacteria > Pseudomonadati > Pseudomonadota > Alphaproteobacteria > Acetobacterales > Acetobacteraceae > Oleomonas > Oleomonas cavernae. The sequence goes on from NZ_QYUK01000011.1 coordinate 3,460,932, forward strand.
GGACGCCGATGAAACGCTTGATCTCAGGGTCGAGCAGGCGGTTCTCGGTGGCGGCCAGGGCCAGGGCCAGGGTGACGGCGCCACGCAGGCCGCCCCAGACGATGACCGCCTTGAAGGTGGCCGCCACCTTCTCGGCCAGGCCGGCGACCGAGATCAGCGGCATCAGGCCGAAGATCACCATGGCCCGGGCGACCAGCGCCGCCGCGATCAGCACCGCCAGCAGCTTCACGTCGGCAAAGGTCATGGTCGCCAGGGTTTTGGGCGCCAGCATGGCGGCCAGCACGAAGATCAGCGAATTGGCCCAGAAGCCCAAGGTGCGCCAGGTATCGTGCAGGTGGTGCCAGTTTTCCGGGGCGATGCGCAGGCGGCCGATGAAGCCGAAGGTCAGGGCGAAGACCACCACCGAGACCACGCCCGAGGCATGGAGATATTGCTCGGGCACGATATAGGCGAGATAGGCGCCGCCGACCGAGAGGGTGAGTTCGGCCAGGCGATTGTCCTTGAGCTGCGGGACCATCAGGGTGGCGACAAAGCCGAAGCCGAAGCCGCAGCCCAGGCCGATGACGAAATGCTGCAGGAACAGCCACAGGCCCTCGGTCCCGTCCAGCACCTCGCCCCGCGTGAGCGTCCCCATCAGCATGGAGAACAAGGTGATGGCCGCGGCGTCGTTGAACACCGCCTCGCCCTCGACCAGCAGACACAGGCGCTTGGGCGCGCCCAGGTCGCGGAAGATGGCGACCACGGCGGCGGGGTCGGTGGTCGAGATGATCGAGGCCAGCAGCAGGCAGGCGACGATGCCGTAGGGCCCGGCATAGGACAGGGCGAAGCCGACCATGAAGGTCGCCGCGACCACGGCCACGATCGCCAGGAGCAGGACCGGGAACAGGTCGTCGAGCAGTTCGCGCACGTCGATGCCCAGCGAGGCCTCGAACAGCAGGATGGGCAGGAAGATGACGATGAAGACCACCGAGCTGGAGGTGAAGTCCCGCCACTCCAGCAGCATGTCGCCGACCGGCCCGGCCATCTCGATACTGCCCGCGGCCGACGACAGCAGGCCGACGGCGATGCCGACCAGGGCCAGCACCACGCTGTAGGGAACGGAAAGCCGCTGCGCCAGGGAAGGCAGGATACTGATCAGGGCCAGAAGCCCGGCAATGGCGAATACCGTCCCGACGATAGTGCTCATGTTCGCCGCTTATCCCCTCATGGCGTTCAGCGCGAGAGTATCAGCTACGTTGAGTCGGGGAAGCGGTGATCGTGATCACACGCGCGGGCGGTAGGCTTTCAGGAACAAGGCCACCGCCGCGTCGGCCAGGCGGGCCAGGTCGGCCATGTCGGGATGATCGGCCAGGCCCAGCAGGCGGCGCATGTGGAAGTCGCCGCGGATCATGCCGAAAAACATCTCGGCCGCCAGGCGCGGATCGTCGAGCGCCAGGGCGCCACGGGCCGTGGCCCGGGCGAGGTAGTCGGTCAGCGCGGCCAGCACGCGGCCGGGCCCGGCCCGGTAGAAGCGCGCGGCCAGTTCGGGCAGGCGCACCGCCTCGCCCATCACCACGCGCATGGTCTTCATCGATTCGGGCGCGCTGAGCACGCCCATGAAGTCGTGGGCCACCCGGCGCAACGCCTCCTCGACGTCCAGCGTGTCGAGGTCGGCATCGAGCAGGCGGCTGAAGCGTTCGGCCGAGCCGCGCGCCACCATCGCCTCGAACAGGTCTTCCTTGGAGGCGAAATGGGCATAGACCGTCGCCTTGGAGACGCCGGCCTCGCGCGCCACCGCATCCATCGAGGCGCCGGCGAAGCCGTGGTCGAGAAACAGGGCGCTGGCCGCGCGCATGATCTGCTCGCGCTTGGCCGGGCTGCCCGCCCGGGGTTCGGCCTGTATCGCCAGATTTTCCTTGGCTGCCATCATCGGCAGAACCTTTCGCCTTGTCCCTGCACGACCTGCCATGCGGACAGTGCATGTCCTTGGGCGATGTGCGTTGCAGTGATCAGTGCTATATGTGCCTGAACTGAACGGTTCAGTCTAGCGCCTGTCATGCATGGCAGCGCCGCAGCGGACCGGCCGGTTGCGAGCTCTAAGGAACATGTGCCATGAAGCCCCAGGTTAAGTTCGGCCTTCTCGGACTGCTGGTCGTTGCCGTCGTCGCCTTCGCCGGCTGGCTGTACCTGACCCGGCACCTGATCTCGACCGACGACGCCTATATCCATGCCGACATCGCCCCGATCAGCACCAAAGTCGAGGGCACGGTCGCCACGGTCCTGGTCACCGACAACCAGATGGTGCGGGCAGGCGACATCCTGCTGCGCATCGACGATGCGACCTACAAGGCCCAGGCCGACGGCGCCCGCGCCTCGGTCGCAGCAGCCGCCGCCGATGTCGAGACCCTGACCCAGCAGGTCGCCCAGCAGGAATCGCGCATCGCCGCCGCCCGGGCCGATATCGACAGCGCCACCGCCGAGGCCGAGCGCAGCGCCCGCGACCTGGCCCGCCAGACCAAGCTGGCGACCAGCGATTTCGCCACCCGTCAGAACCTCGAAACCGCCAGGGCCGACGCCGCCAAGGCCAGTGCCGCGCTGTCGCGCGCCCAGGCCAGCCTGGCAATCGAACAGGCCGAGCGGACGGTGCTGCAGGCCAAGCTGGTCGAGAGCCGCGCGGCCCTCGACCAGGCCAAGGCGCAACTGGCGCTGGCCGACCAGAACCTGGCCGACACGGTCATCCGGGCCCCGGTCGCCGGCGTGGTCGGCAATCGCGGCGTGGTCACCGGGCAATATGTCCGGCCCGGCGTGATCATGCTGTCGCTGGTGCCGATCGAAGACCTGTGGATCGAGGCCAATTTCAAGGAAACCCAACTGGCCGCCATGGGCGCCGGCCAGCCGGTCGAGATCTCGGTCGATGCCTTCCCGGGTGTCAGCCTGCGCGGCCGGGTGGAGAGTTTCAGCCCCGCCTCCGGCGCGCTGTTCAGCCTGTTGCCGCCGGAAAATGCCAGCGGCAATTTCACCAAGGTGGTGCAGCGCCTGCCGGTGAAGATCCTCATCGACAAGGACCAGGCCGATGCCGCCCGGCTGGTGCCCGGCCTGTCGGTGGTGGTGACGGTGGACACCTCGGTGGCGCCCGCCCCGCTCGCCTATGTCCCGGCCCCGGCCCCTGCGGCCATGGCCGGCCAGTAACCCGCGTAACCCGTGAGCCGCCGCCATGAGTGTAGCCGAGACTCTGGACCCGGGCGGCGAGCCTGTCCTGCCGCCGCGCCGCCAGCAGGCGTCGACCGTGCCGCTTGACGCCGACGGCAACCCGATCCCGGAGCGCCGGCACCTCATCGGCTTCTTCATCATGGTCGTCGGCATGTTCATGGCGATCCTGGACATCCAGATCGTCGCCTCGTCCCTGTCGGAGATCCAGGCCGGGCTGGGCGCCGCCCCCGACGAGATCGGCTGGGTCCAGTCCAGCTACCTGATCGCCGAGGTCATCATCATCCCGCTGTCGGGCTGGCTTTCCCAGGTGATCTCGACCCGCTGGCTGTTCGTCATCTCCTGCGCCGGCTTCACCCTCGCCTCTTTCGCCTGCGCCTTCGCCTGGTCGATCGAATCGATGATCGCCTTCCGCGTCGCCCAGGGTTTCCTAGGCGGGGCGATGATCCCCACCGTGTTCGCCACCAGCTATTTCGTGCTGGGCCGCAACAACCCGCGCGCCTCGATCCTGATGGGCCTGATCGCCACCATGGGCCCGACGCTTGGCCCGACGCTGGGCGGCTGGATCACCTCGGCCCTGTCGTGGCACTGGCTGTTCCTGCTCAACATCGGCCCGGGCATCCTGGTCGCCACCAGCGTCGCCCTGCTGATGGACATCGACAAGCCGAACCTCAAGCTGCTCAAGGGCTTCGACCTGGCCGGCATCATCGCGGTCGCGGTGTTCCTGGGCTCGATGCAGTTCGTGCTCGAGGAAGGCGCCAAGAACGACTGGTTCGAATCGGACGAGATCGTGCTCTTCACCTCGCTCGCGGTCGGCGGCGGGTTGTGGTTCTTCTGGCGTTCCTTCACCTATGCCAGCCCGGTGATCGACCTGCGGGTCTTCGCCAACAAGAACTTCGCCATCGGCTGCGCCGTCACCTTCGCGGTCGGCTTCGGCATGTACGGCTCGGTCTATATCCTGCCGCTCTTCCTAGGCCGCGTGTCGGGTTACAACAGCTACGACATCGGCACCGTGCTGGCGATCACGGGCCTGTGCCAGTTCCTGGCCACGCCGGTCGCCGGCATTTTCGCACGCAAGTTCGACACCCGCCTGGTGCTGGGCTTCGGCCTGTTCCTGTTCGCCGTCGGCGTCTATCTCAACACCTTCCTGACCTCGGAATCGGGCTTCGCCGACATGGTGCTGCCCCAGGCGGTGCGCGGCTTCGGCATCATGCTGTGCATGATCCCGACCAACATGCTGGCCCTGGGCGCGGTGGGCGTGCATGAGGTCAAGAACGCCTCGGGCCTGTTCAACCTGATGCGCAACACCGGCGGCGCCTTCGGCCTGGCGGCCATCAACACCATGCTGACCGACCGCCTGGCCCATCACGTCGCCCGCCTGTCGGAGGCGGTGAACCCGGCGCGCTGGATCGCCACCGAGCGCCTGGACATGCTCTCGTCCTACATGGGCACCCTCTACGGCGGAACCATGGACGGCGACAAGGCCGCCTTGCTGATGGTCCAGCGCCAGGTCCTGCGCGAGGCCTATGTCCTGGCTTTCACCGATGTCCTGCTGATCATGGCGGTGATCTTCTTCGCCATCCTGCTGCTGATCCCGCTGATGCGCCGGCCGTTGACGGCCGCACCCGTGGCCGCCGACCACTGAGCGCGCAAGGACGCGCCGTCCCGCGTCAGGCCCGGTAGCAGACGCGGATGCCGCCCCAGTGCTGGCCGTTCACGCGGATCGGCGCCGAGGCATCCTTCATCAGCGCGAAGACGCCGCCGCCCATGTCGCGGCGATAGGTCTGCAGCAGGAACGGCTGGGTGCTGACGACGATGGCGGCCGCGGTCTTGTCCAGGAACTGGCGGCGATTCCGGCAATTGGCCGCGTTCCAGACCGGGTCCTTGCCCTGGGGCTTGCGGAACTGCGGATTATGGCTGGGGATCAGCCGGTTGTGATCGATGGGGGCGCAAAAAACCATGCGCTCGTCGAGCTCGAGGAGCGGGTCGACCAGCGGCTGGATTTCGCGGTCGAGGAACGGGATATAGCGGGTCATGTACTGGACGGGATTGGTGCCGGCGATGGGCGCCAGGTTCTTGTCGAAGAGATCGGCCACCGTCAGTTCGCCGCGGTCGAGGGCCTGTTTCAGCCGGCCTTCGATTTTCTTGGCCGCGTCGACGGCGGCCTCGATGAACTTGCTGTCCGCGGTCTCGAAGCCCGAGCTGGCGGTCATCTGCAGGATGGCCTCGCTGCCCGAGAGGACGCGCTGGCTGCGCTCCGCCGCCTGGGCCAGCGCGTCGGTCGACTTGCCGACGCCGACGCTCATGGCGCCGACCACGCCTTCGAGCTGGCCGCAGCGCTGCGAAATATCCTCGGTGGCGCCGGCGATGCGCTGGGCATTGTCGTCGACCTGGGCCACCGCCTGGCCCACGGCGGACATGACGCTGCCGATGGTCTGGGTGCTACGGCCGACCGCGTCGGCGTGGCGCGAGCCGTCGGCGCTGTGTTCCGAGAGGGTGCGGACCTGCTGGGTCAGCTCGGCCAGTACCGATGCGATTTCGGCGGTGGCGCCGGTGGTCTCGCGCGCCAGGGCCTTCACCTCGCCGGCGACCACGGCAAAGCCGCGCCCGGCCTCGCCGCTGCGCGCCGCCTCGATCGTGGCGTTCAGGGCCAGCAGATTGGTCTGGCGGGCGATGCGGTCGATCGCCCCGGTCACCGAACTGACCCGCCGCATGGCGGCATCGAGGCTGGCAAGCTGCGCCCCGATCGAACTGACCGAGGTCACCAGGGACTGGATGGCGCCCAGCGAATTGTGGATTTCCTGGTTTGCCGCGACCACGCTGTGATGGGCATGGGCCGCCACGGTCTGGGTCTGCGCCGCCACCTCGGCGATCCGGCGATTGCTGCCGGCGGTCTCGCGGGTGCCTTCGCTGATCTGGACGAAGTTGCGCGCCTGGTCCTCGACCAGCGTGCGGACCTCCTCGATGTTTCCGGTGACGTCGGCGATGTCGACGCTGAGCCGGCCGACCTCGGTCGCGATACCGGCGATGACGGTGCTCGCTTCGCTCATGTTGTCCGCCCTAGACATTGCCCCAGGATCCACTTTCGGATGATCTGTTTATTAGGGCACCACTTTGGGCACGGGACGCAAAGAAAGCGTAAACGCCCGAAGGTCAAAATATGAGGGTCATTCGCCTTTTCCGCTTGCCGATCCGATTATCCCATCATAACCTGACAGAAAGTCAGGCTTCCTCGCCGCACCGGCCGGAAGAACAAGAACAGGGTCACGCCAGCGTCGCGGGCCCGTAACGGAGGACTAGGTCATGAACGCGTTGGTCTCCCAGATTACCAAGGATGCGGCCTACAACACAGTCAGCCCGACGGATTTCGCCGCGCTGATCGAGGTCGACCGCTACGGCACGCGCTCGAACGCCTTCGACAAGATCATCACCGCGACCCACGACCATTTCTGGGACCCGCTCGACCCCGCCTATATCGATTTCAGCACGCCCTTCGACATGGAGAACCAGGCGCTGCTGCCCGAGCACCTGACGATCGAGCTGCAGTCGGCGGTGGCCGACAAGCTGAACGAGAAGCAGAAGATCCAGCTCATCAACATGAACACCCACTGGTCGCTGTCGTCGATCCTGCACGGCGAGCAGGGCGCGATGAGCCTGTCGGCCAGCCTGTGCCACATCCTGGTCGATCCCGGCGCCCAGGAATACGCCGCCAACCAGGCGCGCGAGGAAGGCCGCCACGTCACCGCCTTCACCCGCTACATCCAGGCGCGCTGGGGTAAGCCCGTGCAGGTCGGCCCGATCCTGGGCAACCTGCTCAGCGAACTGGTGCTGGCGGAAGAGGTCTACAAGAAGCTGGTCGGCATGCAGATGCTGGTCGAGGGCCTGGCCATGGGCGCCTTCGCCATGCTGCACGCCAACACCACCGACCCCCTGCTGAAGCGCACCACCCAGCTCGTCATGACCGACGAGGCCTTCCACCACAAGTTCGGCAAAATCTGGGCCGACCGGACCATTTCCAAGCTGAGCACCGACGAGCACAACAAGGTCGAGGACTGGGCCTTCAACTGCTTCCAGACCCTGTTCTTCAACCTGGTCTCGCCCGACCAGAAGGGCTGGATCTACGAGCGCCTGGGGCTGGATCCGGCCTGGGTGCAGGCCGCGGTGATGGAAGCGGCGACCGACGATGTGCGCCGCGACCGCATGAAGGAAGGCACCGACATCTTCCGCGTGCTGATCAAGACCCTGCTGAACGCCGGCATCATCACCGACCGCACCAGGTGGTTCTACGAACAGTATGTCGACATGGTGCAGTTGAAGGCCGAAGGCGACTACATGGTGGGCGACGCCATCGCCGAGGAAGGCATCGCCTACCTGCGCGAGATCAACAAGGGCCGCCGCCAGGTCAACAAGGTCGCCTGAGGTTTCACCGATCGCGTTCAAAACCCCGGCCGGTTCCCATCGGCCGGGGTTTCTCGTAAGGTCGGGCGATGGTGCTGCCCGACGATTCCATCCCCTTCGATCAGGCCTTCCAGGGCGCCGACGCGGTCGCCCGCGGCACCATCCGCCTGTTCGCCGAATTGGGCTTCGCCTCGATCCGCGAATTCGTGCTGGGGTCGGGCCGGCGGGCCGATGTCGCGGCGCTTGATGCCGGGGGCCGGCTGGTCATCGTCGAGATCAAGGTGAGCCTTGCCGATTTCCGCGCCGACCGGAAATGGCCGGAGTATCTCGGCTATTGCGACGCCCTGTACTTTGCGATCCCGCCCGACCTGCCCCGCGCGCCGTTCGAGGCCCTGCCGGACGAGATCGGCCTGATCGTGGCCGACCGTTTCGGCGCCGCCGTCGTGCGCGAGGCCCAGTGGGGCAAGCTGAACGCCAGCCGGCGCCGCGCCGAAACCCTGCGCTTCGCCCTGGTCGCCGCCCTGCGCCTGTCGCGCCGCGACGACCCCACCTGGACCGGGGAAAGCCCGCTGGATTGAGGAAACAGGGGCGACGGCGCCCGTATAACCCCCGTCGTCATCCCGGCGAAGGCCGGGATCCATCGGGGTGCAAGGGCCTGGACCGCTATCCGATCAGGCGATGACCCAGCCGCGTGCCATGGCCATGGATTCCGGCCTGCGCCGGAATGACGGAAGATGCCCCGCTCACCGCGGCGAGTGCTTGGCCAGGATGCGCTGCAGGGTGCGGCGGTGCATGTTCAGGCGGCGGGCGGTTTCCGAGACGTTGCGGTCGCACAGTTCGTAAATGCGATTGATGTGCTCCCAGCGTACCCGGTCGGCCGACATGGGGCGTTCCGGCGGCTCGGGCCGCTCGCCGCCCGAGGCTTCCAGGGCCGCGACGATATCGTCGGCATCGGCCGGCTTGGCCAGGTAGTCGAGCGCGCCCGCCTTCACCGCCGCCACCGCGGTCGCAATATTGCCGTAACCGGTCAGCATTACAATGCGGGCGTCCGGGTTGGCCTCGCGCACTGCTTCGACCACGTCCAGGCCATTGCCGTCGCCTAGGCGCAGGTCGCAGACGGCGAAGCGCGGCGGGTTGGCGCGGGCGGCGCTGATCCCGGCGGCGACCGAACCGGCCGTGATCACCGTGTAGCCGCGCTTGGTCAGGGCGCGGGCCAGGCGCTCGCGCAGGGTGTCGTCGTCGTCGACCAGCAGCAGCGTCCGCGTGGGATCGGGGGCCATGGTCACCGTTTCAGTCGTCATCGTGTCTCCCGACCTTCTGCTGGGGCGGTCGTCTGCTCAGGGTCTCTGTCATCCCCGATGTCCAATATGCCGCGGGGCCAGCGAATCGCAACCTCCGCGCCGCGCCCGACCCGGTTGAAGAAGCTGATATTGCCGCCGGAATGCTCGATCAGGGTCTTGGCGATGAAAACGCCCAGGCCCAGGCCCTCGCCCCTGCGCGTGGTGACATAGGGCTCGCCCAGGGATTCGAGCACCTCGGCCGGGAAGCCGGGGCCGTCGTCGCTGATCGCCACCGTCACCTCCTTGGCGTCCCAGTCGACCATCATCACCACCCGGTCGACGGCATAGCGCATGGCGTTTTCCACCAGATTGCCCAGGCCGTGGACGATTTCCGGGCTGCGGTAGAGCTGCGGCTCGGGCCCGTCGCCGTCGGCGACGAGCTGGAACTCGATCTCGCGGCGCAGATGCGGGCTTGCCGCCGCCTCCATCAGCGCCGTCAACGGCAACACCGAGAAGGTGGTATCGCGCATATCCTCGGGCCGGCGCGAGAGCTGGGACAGGATGTCCCGGCAGCGCTTGGTCTGGGTCTGGAGGATCGTCAGGTCGTCGGCATGGGGGCTCTGGCCCAGGTCGTCGGCCAGTTCGCGCACCACGATGGCGATGGTGGCCAGCGGCGTGCCCAGTTCGTGGGCCGCGGCCGCGGCCAGGGCGCCCAGGGCCGACAGGCGCTGTTCCTTGGCCAGGGCATCCTTGGTCGCCGCCACCGCCATCGACAGGCGCCGCGCCTCCGCCGCCACGCGCCAGGCGTAGGTGACGATGAAGACCATGCCCAACACCAGGCTGGTCCAGATCCCCACCATGTAGATCGGGTCGAGGTTGAACGGCACGCCGCGCCAGGGCAACGGCAGGTGGAACACCGACAGGGTGGTGATGCAGGCCAGCGCCAGGGCGCCCAGACCGATGGTCAGGCCCAGTTCGAGAATGGTCGCCGAGATCGTCACCGGCACCAGGATCAGGAAGGAGAAGGGATTCTGCAGGCCGCCGGTCAGGTACAGCAGGGCCGCCAGTTGCAGCACGTCATAGGCGAGGTAGAGGCTGGCTTCCTTGTCCGACAGGCGCTTCGACGCCGGATAGACCAGGTGCAGCGCCAGGTTCATCAAGGCCGAGGCCAGGATGGCGATCGAGACCGCCAGGGTGGGGAGCGGAAAATCCAGCATCGCGGCGACCACGATCAAGGCCCCGGTCTGCCCCACCACCGCCAGCCAGCGCAGCACCACTAGGGTGCGCAGCCGCAAAGGCCCGCCGGCGGCGGCCCGTGTCAGGCCGGTCGCCCGGTCTTCGGGATCGTCGAAGTCGCCCTGCGTCAGAATCGCCATGGCAGGACTTTAGAGATGCGACGGCTGGCGCACCATCCCCTCCTGGAACCCGAGGCGGAGCTTTGCCATAGTCTGCCCGTGCTTGCTCCAACGACTCGCCCCGTCCTCACCGTCCAGAACCTGGCCAAGCGCTTTGGCGAGGTGGTGGCGGTTGCCGATGTCTCCTTTGCCATCGCGGCCGGCGCCATCACCGGCCTGCTGGGCGGCAACGGCGCCGGCAAGACCACGACCATCTCGATGATCCTGGGCCTGATCAAACCCAGCGCCGGCAGTATCCACGTGCTGGGCCACGACCTGGCGCGCGAGGCCTGGGCGGTGAAGCCCTTGATGAATTTCTCCTCGCCCTATGTCGACCTGCCCCACCGGCTGACGGTGGCGGAAAACCTGTCGGTCTTTGCCCGGCTGTACGGCCTGCGCCGGCCGGCCCAGCGGGTCGCCGAACTGGCCGCCGACCTCGACCTCGAAGGCCTGCTGGCACGGCCCACCGGGCGGCTGTCGGCCGGGCAGCGGACCCGCGTGGCCCTGGCCAAAGCGCTGATCAACGAGCCGCAACTGCTGCTGCTGGACGAACCGACCGCCTCGCTCGACCCCGACACCGCCGACTGGGTGCGGACCTACCTGACCGACTATCAGCGGCGCACCGGGGCCGCCATCCTGCTCGCCTCGCACAACATGGCCGAGGTCGAGCGGCTGTGCGCCGACGTGGTGATGATGCAGGCCGGCCGGATCGTCGACCATGACACGCCGGCCATGCTGCTGGCCCGCTACGGCCGCGACAATCTCGAGGACGTGTTCCTGGACATCGCCCGGAACCAGCGGGCGCAGGGTGCGCCGCCATGACCGTCCTGACCGCCCGGATCCGCCCCGGCCTGTCGCCGGGCCGCGTCGGCGCCATGGTGCTGCGCTATTGGTACCTGCTGCGCAGTTCCTGGCCGCGCCTGCTCGACCTCGTCTACTGGCCCACGGTGCAGATGCTCACCTGGGGCTTCATCACCCTGTCCCTGGGCACGCCCGCCACCATCGTCGAACAGGGCATCGGCGTGCTGCTGGGGGCGGCCTTGCTGTGGGATGTGCTGTTGCGCTCGCAACTGGGCACCTCGCTGTCGTTTCTCGAGGAGATGTATTCGCGCAACCTGGGCCACCTGATGGCCAGCCCCTTGCGCCCGGGCGAATTCCTGATCGCGCTGGCCACCATCGGCCTGCTGCGCACCCTGGTGGGCATGGTCCCGACCAGCCTGCTGGCGATCTGGTTCTTCGGCTTCTCGGTCTATGACATGGGCCTGTCGCTGGCCGCCTTCTTCTTCTTGCTGGTCGTCATGGGTTGGGCCATCGGCCTGTTCATCTCGGGGCTTTTGATGCGGGTGGGCCTGGGGGCCGAGGCGCTGGCCTGGGGCCTGATCTTTGCCATCGCGCCCTTGAGCGCCGTGTTCTATCCGCTTTCCACCCTGCCCGGCTGGCTGCAGATCCCGGCCCGGATCCTGCCCTCGACCCATGTCTTCGAGGGCATGCGTGCCCTGCTCCACGATGGGGTGATCCAACTCGATCATCTGGCGATGGCGGCGGGCCTCGATTGCCTGTACCTGGGCCTGGGCGTCTGGGGCTTTTTCGCCTTCTACGAGAGTGCCAGGGACCGGGGTCGCCTGATCCAGATGGGCGAATGACGGGAACCCGCGGCCCTGGTACAGGTTAGTTCTTGGGGTTCACGGCTGAACGACGCCTTATTGCAAGGAACGGCAAAGATGCAGACCGATCTCCACATCAATCGTCGTCACCTTCTTGGTGGAGCCATCACCGTGGTGGCGATCGGCGGCTTCGGCAAGCTCGCCATGGCCTCCGATCAGCAAGAACTGGTCGACCGTGCCCGCATCACCATCGACAGCATGGGTGCCGACCCGTCCTATGGCGACATGCGGGCCTATCTGGCGCGATCGGTCGGCTGCCTGATCGTGCCGCAGTTGCTCAAAGCCGGTTTCATCGTCGGCGGTTCGGGCGGCGACGGCGTCCTGCTCGGCCGCAGCAAGAGCGACGGCACCTGGTCCAGCCCGGCATTTTATTCGCTGGCAGCAGGCAGCATCGGGCTGCAGATCGGCGCACAATCATCTGAAGTCGTGCTCGTCATCAACGACCAGCGCGGCCTGGAAGCGATCTTCAAGAACGAGATGAAGCTGGGCGCCGATGCCTCGATCGCCGTGGGCCCGGTCGGCTCGGGGGTGGAGGCCGCAACGACCACCAATTTCGAAGCCGACATCTATTCCTACGCCAGGGCCAAGGGCCTGTTCGCCGGCGCCTCGCTGGAGGGTGCCGGTGTCCTGTCGTCGGCAAGCTGGAACAAGACCTACTACGGCCGGGCGCTAAACCCGCGCGACATTGTGGTGAATCGCCTTGTCGACAATCCGGCAGCGGCAAGCTTGAAGCAGACCCTGGCCCGGGTCTCCCGCGTCGTCTAGCTGAGGACCAACGCCAGCACCGTGCCGGCCACCAGCACGCAGAACCAGGTCGCATGGGCCTGGTCGGCCAGGCTGCGGGCAGCGGCGACCTGCGCGGCGGGCATGGCGGCACCCAGGCCCGCACGGTCGAGCGCCGCCGTCATGGCGGCGGTCGCCGGCAGCGGCCCCAGGGCCAGCGGCGCCCCGTGGCCGGGGCTGAGCAGGATCCCGGCAAGCCAAGCCGAAGGCAGCGTCACCAGGCCGTGACAGGCCCGCACGGCCCGGCCGAACGCCCCGTCGCGGTCGCGCTCCACCGCCAGCACCAGCCATTGCCCGGCCTTGACCAGGAAGACGCCCGGCAGGCCCAGCAGCAGCCAGGCCAGGACCAGCGCCACCGCCCCGTCGGCAAGGCGCGCGGCCAGCCGCCGGCACGCCTCGGCCGCCACCGGGGCGGCCGCGAATTCGCCCTGTGTCCGCGTCAACCCGGCGACGCCGTCGACCGCGCGCCGCGCCGTCGCCCGCGCCGCCTGATAGCCGATGCCGGCCGCCAGCAGCACGGTTTCAACGGCGACGCCCCAGGGCCGATCCAGGTGATCGGCCAGGCCGCCGGCCACGGCCGCCCCCAGGAACAGGGCCAGCAGGCTGCCCAGGGCCCACAGCAAGAACCCGCGGGTCTGCCGGGTCGCGGGCGGCCGGTCCACCCGGTTGAGCCGTCCGACCACCGCCCCGATCGCGCGCATCAGAAAAACCGGTGGCGCCGCCCGCCGCCGCGGCCAGGCCCGATCGATCAGGAGGGCAAGCAGGGCCGGTGCCGTCGGCTGGCCCAGGGCCCACATAACCAAGTCATCCGGCACGTCTCTTCCCCCTGACTTCCCAGCCATTTGATGATGTGATGTCACAATGCTATGATGCGTTGATGCTGCACACGGACTCTTCGCATGAGAACAACACTCAATCTTGAGCCTGACATCCTCAACACGGTGCGCAAACTGGCAAGCGCCCGCGAGCAAAGCCTTGGACAGGTGGTTTCGGATTTGGTGCGGCGCGGCCTGGAAGCCCCATCCCCCACGCCCCGGCAAACCTCTAGCGGCTTTCCGATCTTCAAGGTACCGCCGGGCAGCCCTCCGCTGACCATCGACGATATCCGTAGAGACGACGACGAGGGTTGATCCGGTCATGACACAATCGGCGAGCAGTGGCGCCGCCTTGCTTGACGCCAACCTGCTGATTGCCCTGGCGTGGCCGCAACATATACACCACGCTGCCGCTCATGCTTGGTTCGGCAGTGCCGGAAAGCATCCCTGGGCGACTTGCGCCCTCACACAACTCGCCTTCTTACGGATCTCGTCGAACCCCAAAATCATTTCGGGCGCCGTCAGCCCACGTAACGCGACCCTGCACTTGCAGCGGATCGTCAGCCTGCCAAACCATGTTTTCTGGAATTGCGATCTGGCGCCATCTGCACTGCCGCTTTTCCAAAGCGTGACGCTTTCAGGCCATCGGCAAGTAACGGACGCCTATCTGCTGGCGCTGGCGCAGCACCATGGCGGCCGGCTCGCCACCTTGGACAAGGGCATTGCTCAGCTACTGTCGAGCGCGCTCGAGCGGGACCAGTTGATCGATCAGGTTACCAACTAGAAGCCGATGACCCGCCGCTGGCCGCTGATTGCGCTCGTCCTGTTCGCCACGCTGGCGGCGCTGGCCGGGGGCGGTGCCTGGCTTGCCCATCGCTACAAGCTGATTCCCGCCGGCGACGACCCTTGGGCGCGGCTGGACCTGGACGCGGCGCCGGGCTGGTTCACGAAATACCAGTTGGGCAAGTTGCGCGATGATCCGGTGGCCTGTTTCGCCGCCTTGAAGGCGGCCCGAATCAGCTACCAGGCGATGCCCGACGAGCCGATCGTCAATGGCTGCGGCTTTGCCGATGCCTTGCGCTGGCAGGGCGAGAAGGCGCGCTTCAAGGAACCCGTGGTGCTGACCTGCGCCATGACCGCGGCCCTGGTGCTGTTCGAGCGCCAGGTGATCCAGCCGGCGGCCGAGCACTACCTGGGCAGCCGGGTGATCAGGCTGGAGGATTACGGCACCTACAGCTGCCGCAACATCGGCCGCGAGGAAGGCCGGCGACGCAGCGAACACGCCAAGGCCAACGCCGTCGACATCACCGCCTTCGCCACCGCCAACGGCCGCCGCGCTGCGGTGGCCGCTGACTGGGGCGCCATGACCAGGCCCGAGGGCAAGTTCCTGCTGGCCGTGCGCGACGGCGCCTGCGGCCTGTTCGCGGTGGTACTGGGGCCTGCGTACAACACCGACCACCAGGATCACTTCCACCTCGATATGGGCCCGTTCTCGTCCTGTCACTGAGCGCGTTTACACGCTAGGGTCTCCGCCCGCCCTCATCGAGTTGCCCGCCTTGCACCCTGCCTTCGTCGCCATCGCCATTACCGGGCTTGCCCTTGCCGCTTGCGCCCAGCGGCGCGAAGCGGCGCCGGCGCCGGACCCGACCGCACCGGCCCGCGCCGCCTTTGGCGACCATATGGAACCCTTCCAGGGCCAGCCGCTGGATGAAATGCTGGCGGTATTCGGCCCCCCCAGCAGCCGGCGGCCGGCCCAGGAGGGCGGCGAGGTGGTGGCCTGGGCGCGCAAGGGCGAGACCACCGTCGACGGCAGGGTGATCCCGCAGGATTGCACCGTCACCGCCTTCGTCGATACCAAAGGGCTGGTCTCGGGCATCTTCGGCGGCGGCAATATCCTCTACTGCAGCAAGAGCTTCGTGCCCCTGCCCCAGGCCCTGCGGCCGGCCGCGGCGCTGCCGCCGCTACCGCCCGTCATCGGCCAATAGGGCCTGGTCATTCCGCCTGCGGCGGGGCCAGGGGGACCGCGTCCGGCAGCGTGCCGTCGCCCAGCCGGGTCGCGATGCGCGCCAGCACGAGCGCGCGCAGGGTCGGTTCGGCCAAGCCGCGCGCCGCTTCCAACGCCGCCCCGACATTGCCGGCCGACAATTGCGCCAGGGCCAGGTTGGCGGCACCGATCTCGCGATTCTCGGTGCTTTGGACATCGGCAACCGCCCGGGTCACCGCGGCAACGTCGCCGCTGTCGGCAAAGACACTGGCCAGTTCCAGGGCGACATCCTCGCGCTCGGGCGATTCGGCCATGCGGGCCAGGGCCTCGAAGGCACCGGCGACGTCGCCGGCGCGCGCCTGACGCTCGGCGATGGTGCCGGTGGCCGACTGGCGTGCCTGCTGCCCGGCAATGGCGGCGGCGGCCTGGGCGGCCAAGGTCGTGTCTCCCGCCTCGGCCGCGCCGTTGACCAGCGCCTGGAGGGCCGCGTCGCGCACCTGGCCATCCTTGATTTCGTCGGCGATGGCCCGTGCCTCGGTCAGGCGGCCGGCAGCGACCAGCGCCGCCACGGCCCCGCGCAGGGCGATATCGCGCACCACCGGCTCGGTCAGGCCGCGGGCCGCCTCGATCCCGAAGCCGGTCAGGCCGCCGTCGATGGCGGCACCGGCAACGAAGCCCTCGATCTCGCCCGCCGTCTCGGGCGTCAGGCCCCGGACCGCCTCGACTGCGCCGGCGAAGGCCTGGCGGGCCCGGTCCTGGTCGCCGGCCAGCCCCAGCGCGGTACCCAGGTCGAGCAGGATGAAGGCCTGTTCGCGGGCGTCGGGCGCATCGGCGAGATGTTCGAGCGCCTGGTCGGCCGCCGCCACGGCACCGGCCTTCTCGCCGACCCGGGCAAAGCCCAGGGCGGCGTTGCGCAACACCTGCAGCCGGCGCGCGGCATCGTCGAGCCCGTCGGTGATGGCCAGCGCGCGCGGCACGTCGCCCATCATGACCGCGGCCTGGGCGGCGGTCTGGCGCATCCGGGCCGACAGGCCGGCATCGACGATCAGGTTGAGCGAGGTCAGGGCATCGTCCAGCGCCCGCCCGGCAGCGGGATCGCGCCGGGTCGCCATGGCACGGGCGACGTCGACCAGCGCCCGGAAGCGCTGCTCGGGATCCTCGACCGCGCGGGCCAGGGCCTGGCCGGCCGAGACCGAACCCTGGCGCACCAGGGCGGCGGCAATCGCCGCGGTGGCATCGCCGCGGCCGTCCATGTCGGTGACGCGCGCGGCCAGGCCCAGCGCCCGTTCGGCCTCGCCCTTGCCTGCGGCGATCAAGGCCACCTGGGTCAGGGCATCGTCGCGCACCGCCACGTCGTCGATGCCGGCGACGATTCGGTCGACCATGGCCCAGTCGCCGGCCTTGGCACGCTCCTCGGCAATGGTCGAGATGACCAGCCCGCGCTCGTTGACATCGGCGATCTGGCTGGCGCTGACCAGGGCCGCTTCGACCATGTTGGTGGCGGTGACGGCGGCCGCGGCCGGCGCGTTGGGGCCAAACGACACCGAGGCGGCAACAACCAGGCCGAGGGCCGCCAGACCTGCGCGGCCCGAGGAGAGTAACAGACGATACATGACGATGCGGCACCCGCAGGTCCGGAAATGAAACGGCTGCCATCATGCCGACTGCGCCCGCGCTTGACCAGAGGGGCACTCGACCAAAGCCTAAGTTGCGAAAGCCCCTCGAAATCGAGGCAAATGTAGGGCTAGTCTGGTGTGCCAGCGCGGCTACGGGGGAGTCCGAGGACCGCTCTGCAACAAAATGGAGGCTTTACTCATGGCATTGCGATCGAGGATGCGCGGTCTGCTCGTTGCTACCGCCGCCGCGGCGGCGCTGACGATCGGCGCGAGCGGGCAGGCATTTGCCGCCAAGACGCTGGTCTACTGCTCCGAGGGCAGTCCCGAAAACTTCAACCCGCAGCTCAACACCACCGGCACGTCGTTCGACGCCGCCCGGCCGGTCTATGACCGCCTGGTGGATTTCGTCCCCGGCACGACCGAAACCCGGCCCGGGCTGGCTGAATCCTGGACCGTTTCGGCCGACGGCACGGTCTATGAGTTCAAGCTGCGCAAGGGCGTGAAGTGGCACACCAGCAAGACCTTCACGCCGACGCGCGACTTCAACGCCGACGACGTGCTGTTCTCGTTCAACCGCATGTGGAAGGCCGACCACCCGTATCACGGCGTCTCGGGCGGCGCCTATGATTACTTCGGCGACATGTCCATGCCGGACATCCTGAAGGCGATCGACAAGGTGGACGACTACACCGTCCGCTTCACCCTGCAGAAGCCCAACGCGCCCTTCATCGCCAACCTGGCGATGGACTTCGCCACCATCCTGTCGGCCGAATACGGTGACGTCCTGCTGAAGGCCGGCACG
Source organism: Oleomonas cavernae (assembly GCF_003590945.1). Classification (NCBI taxonomy): domain Bacteria; kingdom Pseudomonadati; phylum Pseudomonadota; class Alphaproteobacteria; order Acetobacterales; family Acetobacteraceae; genus Oleomonas; species Oleomonas cavernae. Next base: position 3,478,854 of record NZ_QYUK01000011.1, read on the forward strand.
CCCGAGAAGCTGGACCAGGAGCCGATCGGCACCGGCGCCTTCACTTTCGTGCAGTACCAGAAGGATGCCCTGATCCGTTACAAGGCCTTCGACGGCTATTGGGCGGGCAAGGTGAAGCTGGACGCGCTGGTGTTCTCGATCACCCCGGACGCGGCCACCCGCTGGGCCAAGCTGAAGGCCGGCGAATGCCAGATCGCGCCGTATCCCAACCCGCAAGACCTCGAGACCATGAAGAAGACGCCGGGCGTCGTCTTGATGTCGCAGCCGGGCCTCAACGTCGGTTACATGGCCTATAACACCCAGAAGCCGCCGTTCGACAACAAGCTGGTGCGCCAGGCCCTGAACATGGCCATCGACAAGGCGGCGATCATCAAGGCGGTCTACGGCCCCTCGGGCCAGCCCGCGGTGAACCCGATCCCGCCGACCATCTGGTCCTACAACAAGGACATCACCGACTATCCCTACGACCCGGAAAAGGCCAAGGCGCTGCTGGCCCAGGCCGGCGTGACCCTGCCGTTCGAAACCGATGTCTGGGCCATGCCGGTGCAGCGTCCCTACAACCCGGATGCCAAGAAGATCGCCGAACTGATCCAGGCCGACCTGGCCAAGGTCGGCTTCAACGCCAAGATCGTCTCCTATGAATGGGGCGAGTATCGCAAGCGTTGCCAGGCCGGCGAACACCAGATGTGCCAGTTGGGCTGGACCGGCGACAACGGCGATCCCGACAACTTCCTCTACACCCTGGCCTCGTGCGACGCGGCCCGTCCCGGCGGCGGCAACCTCGCCAAGTGGTGCAACAAGGAGTTCGACGACCTCGTCCGCAAGGCCCAGGAAGTGCCCGACCAAGCCGAGCGCACCAAGCTCTACGAGCAGGCCCAGGTGATCTTCCACGAGGAAGCCCCCTGGTTCATCATCGCCCACTCGCTGGTCAACGAGCCGATCAGCGACAAGGTCGTGAACTACAAGCTGAGCCCGCTGGGCAGCCACGAGTTCAAGGAAGTCGACCTGAAGTAAGGCGCCCGCTCAGGGCCCTGGCTGGTTCAGCCGGGGCCCTGAGCCCTCTCCCCTGAGAGGAGAGGGTTGGGTGAGGCGGGAAGCGCCACCGTTGTGCGCAAGCCCACCTCCCCCAACCCCCTCCCCCCAAGGGGCGGAGGGGCTTCAAGAGTTACCTCCCTCAAGGCTCATGCATGCTGAGATTTCTTTCCTCCCGCCTGATCGTCCTCGTCCCGACCCTGTTCGGGGTCATCCTCCTTGCCTTCTTCCTGGTCCGTCAGTTGCACGGCGATGCCGTCGAGGCGCGCGGCGGCGAACGCGGCATCACGGCCGAGCAACTGGCCCAGCGCCGGCACGCCCTGGGCCTGGACAAGCCGATCGTCGAGCAGTTCGTCGATTACCTGGGCCAGGTGGTGCAGGGCGACCTGGGCAAATCCTTCGTCACCCAGCGCCCGGTGACGACCGAATTCTTCGAACTGTTCCCCGCCACCATCGAGCTTTCCATCGTCGCCATGCTGTTCGCCGTGATCCTGGGCCTGCCGGCCGGGATACTGGCGGCCCTGACACGCGGCAGCGTGCTCGATCACGGCGTGATGGGGGCGGCCCTGACCGGCTATTCCATGCCGATCTTCTGGTGGGCCATCCTGCTCATCGTGCTGTTCTCGAACATCCTGGGCCTGACTCCGGTCTCGGGCCGCCTCGACGTGCTGTTCTATATCGAGCCGGTGACCGGCTTCATGCTGGTCGACACGCTGCTGTCGGACGAGCCGGAAGCCTTCTGGTCGGCGCTGCATCACCTGATCCTGCCGTCGATCGTGCTGGGCACGATTCCGCTCGCCGTGATCGCCCGCATGACCCGCTCGGCCATGCTGGAGGTGCTGGGCGAGGACTATATCCGCACGGCGCGGGCCAAGGGCCTGTCGCCCTACCGGGTGATCTGGGTCCATGCCCTGCGTAACGCCCTCATTCCCGTGGTCACGGTGATCGGCCTGCAGGTCGGCACCCTGCTGGCCGGCGCGGTGCTGACCGAAACCATCTTCTCGTGGCCGGGCATCGGCAAATGGCTGATCGACGCCATCGGCCGGCGCGATTTCCCGGCCGTGCAGGGGGGCATCCTGCTGATCGCGATCACCATCATCGGCGTCAACCTGGCCGTGGACCTGCTCTATGGCCTGATCAACCCGCGTATCCGGCACCAGCGATGAGCACGACACAAACCGCCGCCCCGGCGATGGCCGCCCCGCCCAGCCCCCTGGCCGCGTTCTGGCGTGACTTCCGGCGTAACAAAGGCGCCCTGGCCGGCCTGATCTTCATCACGATCGTGGTGATCGGCGCGGTCTTTGCGCCGTGGGTCGCGCCGCACGCACCGGATGTGCAGTACCGCGAGAACTTCCTCAACCCGCCGGTCTGGGTCGACGGCGGCTCCTGGCAGTTCATCCTAGGCACCGACGACGTCGGCCGCGACCTGCTCTCACGCATCATCTGGGGCTCGCAGCTTTCCCTGCTGATCGGCGTCATCGTGGTCACCATCTCGCTGGGCGCCGGCGTGCTGCTGGGCCTGATCGCCGGCTTTGCCCGCGGCATCGTCGACCAGGTCATCATGCGCCTGATGGACATCCTGATGGCCCTGCCCAGCCTGCTGCTGGCGGTCGCCATCGTCGCCGTGCTGGGGCCGTCCCTGGCCAATTCGATGATCGCCATCGCCATCGTCATCCTGCCCCACTATGTGCGCCTGACCCGGGCGACGGTGATCACCGAACTGGCCAAGGACTATGTCACCGCCAGCCGCATCGCCGGCGCCGGCATCTGGCGCCTGATGATCATCGTGGTCCTGCCCAACTGCCTGGCGCCCCTGATCGTGCAGGCAACGCTCGGCTTCTCCTCCGCCATTCTCGACGCGGCGGCGCTGGGCTTCCTGGGACTGGGCGCGCAGCCGCCGACGCCCGAATGGGGCACCATGCTGGCGGACGCCAAGAAATTCATCCAGTCGGGCCAATGGTGGGTGGTGACCTTCCCGGGCCTCGCCATCCTGCTGACCGTGCTGGCCTTCAACCTGCTGGGCGACGGCTTGCGCGATGCCCTCGACCCCAAGCTGAAGGAGCGCTGAGATGGCCCTGCTCGAGGTCAGCAATCTCAACGTCCGCTTCGGCCGGTTCCAGGCGGTCTCCAATGTCGACATGACGGTGGAAGCGGGCGAGATCGTCGGCGTGGTGGGCGAGTCCGGATCCGGCAAGTCGGTCACCTCGCTGGCCCTGATGGGCCTGATCGCCCAGCCCGGCAAGGTCGAGGCCTCGACCATGTCGTTCGACGGGCAGGACCTGCTGGCGATGTCGCCCAGGGCCCGGCGCCGGCTGCTGGGCCGCGACATCGCCATGATCTTCCAGGAGCCGATGACCAGCCTCAACCCGTCCTACACGGTCGGTTTCCAGATCGAGGAAGTGCTGGCCGTCCATGGCCTGAAAGACCGGCGCAAGCGCCGCACCCGGGCCGTCGAACTGCTCGACCTGGTGGGCATTCCCGATGCCGCCCGCCGGCTCGATTCCTATCCCCACCAGCTCTCGGGCGGCATGAACCAGCGGGTGATGATCGCCATGAGCGTGGCGCTGGACCCGCGCCTGCTGATCGCCGACGAACCGACCACGGCGCTGGACGTGACCATCCAGGCACAGATCCTGCGCCTGCTGGTCGAATTGCAGCGCAAGCAAGGCATGGGCCTAGTCTTCATCACCCATGACCTGGGCGTGCTGGCCGAAATCGCCGACCGGGTCGTGGTCATGTATGCCGGCGAAGTGGTCGAGACCGCGCGCACCGCCGACCTGTTCAGGGCCCCCCAGCATCCCTATACCGCCGCCCTGCTGAATGCCCTGCCCGAGCGGGCGGTCACCGCGGGCACGCAGATCGATGTGGGGGCGCCGCGCGGCCGCCTGCCCGCCATCCCCGGTGTCGTGCCGGGCCCGTTCGACCGGCCCAAGGGCTGCCTGCTGCAACCCCGCTGCCGCTTCGCCGACCAGCGCTGCGTGGTCGAACACCCGCCCCTGCACCGGCTGGCGGTCGGCGCGGCCCGCTGCCACCGCCCGCTGGGCCCCGACGGGCTGCCGGCGTTCGAACTCGAAGGTGCTGCATGAGCGCGCGTGCCACCGTGCTTGAAGCCATCGACCTGAAGAAGACCTATTCGGTCTCGCGCGGCCTGTTCCAGAAGGCCCGGGACCTGCGCGCCGTCAACGGCGTCTCGTTCCAGCTCCAGGCCGGCCGCACCCTGGCGATCGTCGGCGAGTCGGGCTGCGGCAAGTCCACCCTGGCGCGCCAGATCACGCTGATCGAACACCCGACCAGCGGGCAGTTGCTGGTCGACGGCATCGACGCGACCGATCCCACCCCGGCGGCGCGCAAGGCCCTGCGCCGCACGGTACAGATGGTGTTCCAGAACCCCTACGGTTCCTTGAACCCCAGGCGCACCATCGGTGCCGCGCTGGCCGAACCGCTGATCGTCAACACGGAGATGACCCGGGCCGAGCGGCAGGTGGCCGTGATCGCCATGCTGACCAAGGTCGGCCTGCGGCCGGAACATGCCGACCGCTACCCGCACATGTTCTCAGGCGGGCAGCGCCAGCGCATCGCCATCGCCAGGGCCTTGATGCTGCGCCCGCGCATCCTGGTGGCGGACGAGCCGGTCTCGGCCCTCGACGTCTCGGTTCAGGCCCAGGTCCTGAACCTGCTGATGGACCTGCAGGACGAGATGGGCCTGGCCATGGTCTTCATCAGCCATGACCTGGGCGTCGTGCGGTTCGTCGCCGACGAGGTGCTGGTGATGTACCTGGGCCTGCCGGTCGAGCATGCCCCGGCCGCCGCCCTGTTCGAGACCCCGCGCCATCCCTATACGAGGGCGCTGCTGGCGGCCCGGCCCAAGATCGATGCCGACGAGCGGGCTGCCCGCACGCCGCCGCTGACGGGCGAATTGCCCTCGCCGCTCAACCCGCCGTCGGGCTGCGTCTTCCGCACCCGCTGCCCCTACGCACAGGCGCGCTGCGCGGCGGAACGGCCGGAACTGCGCGATGTCGGGGGAGTATGGTGGCCTGCCACTTCGCCGAGACGGTGTAACGGCGGCCCGTCACCATCGTCATTCCGGCGATCAGATCCCCGCGCCGTCGTAGACCGCGTTCTGGAGGTTGTCGCGGATCTCGGCTGCCAGGTGCTGGGCCTCGACATGGTCGCGGTGGCGGGGCCGTGGCGTCGCCACCTGGTGCTGCGACTGGATGCGGCCGGGCTTGCCGCCCAGCAGGATCACCCGGTCGGCGAGATAGACCGCCTCGTCGATGTCGTGGGTGACGAAGATCACGGTCTTGCGCGTCTCCTGCCACAGGCGGACCAACTCGTCCTGCAGGCCGGCGCGGGTGATCGCATCGAGCGCGCCGAAGGGCTCGTCCATCAGCAGGATGTCCGGCTCCACCGCGAGCGCCCGGGCGATCGCCACGCGCTGGCGCTGGCCGCCGGACAATTGATGGGGATAACGGGCGCCGTGGTCGCCCAGGCCGACCAGTTGCAGCGCGGCCAGGGCCCGGGCCCGGCGCGCGGCATGGGCCAGGCCCAGCCCCTCGGTGCCGAATTCGGCATTGCGCTGGACCCGCCGCCAGGGCAGCAGGCGGGCATCCTGGAACACCATGGCATAGGGCCGGCGCCGGGGATCGTCGGTCGCGGTCACCCGCACGCTGCCTTTGGCGGCCGGGATGAGGTCGGCGATGATGCGCAGCAGGGTCGACTTGCCGACGCCGCTGGCGCCGACCACGGCGACGAACTCCCCCTGTTCCACCACCAGGTCGAAGCCTTCTAGGATGGTGTTGCCGCCCAGGACGATCGACAGGTCTGCGATCTCGATCACGGGCGCCATTTGAGCAACCGACTCCGTACCAGCACGAACAGGGCATCGACCATGCCGTAGAGCAGGGCCATGGTCAGCATGTAGACGACAACGATGTCGGAGGCGAGCAGAGTCGCTGCCTCGTTCATGCGCTGGCCCAGGCCCGCAACACCGAACAATTCGGCCGCGACCACCGACATCCAGGCCTGGCCCAGGCCGGTGCGCACCCCGGCCAGGATGCCGGGGGTGGAGGCCGGCAGCACCACCTTCACCAGTTTCACCAGGCGCGAACGGTGGCCGAAGGAATCGGCCAGTTCGATCAGGTCGCTGTCGACGCCCTGCACCGCCGCCAGGGTGCTGTAGTAGTTGATCCAGAACACGCCGACGCCGACGATGAAGGTGGCGGCGGCCGGGCTGATCTGGAACCACAGGATGGCGAACGGCACCCAGGCGAGGCCCGGAATCGGCCGCAGCACCCGGATGATCCAGGCCGTGAGGCCTTCCAGCAGGCGCGACATGCCCGTGGCAATCCCCAGCAGCACCCCCAGGGCGGAGCCCAGGACCAGGCCCTTGAGATAGTGATCCAGGCTTTTCAGGATGCGGTCGAGCCAGATCCCTGAGGTCACTTCGCGCCAGAAGGCCTCGGGGATGCTGGAGGGCGGCGGCAGGAAGATGGGCGACATCCAGCCCAGGCGCGACACGCCTTCCCAGAAGCCCAAAAACAGCAACAGGCCGATGACCGCCAGCAGCGTCGGATTCACGGCAAAGCCGCCGGGCACACCCGCAACCGCGGTGCGCCCGCGGCTGCGGGGGTGCTCGCCACTCATTGATTCGACGCGAGGGCCTTTTTGTAGAAGCTCGAGTCGAACAATTGGCCGAGATCGCCGGCTTTGTCGATGGCGCCGATTTCCACCTGGAAATCCTGCAGGATGCCGGTGGCCGCCACGATGCTGTCGGGATCGGTGATGAACTTGGAGCCGGGCGAGACCAGCGCCTGTTCGATGGTCTCGACGCTGATCAGGCCCTTGCCGATGGCGGCGGCGACATGGGGTGCGGCCTTCCTGGGCTCGGCCTTCAGCAGCTTGGTGGCGCGCAGGGTCAGGTCCACCAGGGTCTGGACCGCGGCCGGCTGCTTGGCGATGAAATCCTCGGTCAGGCCGAAGACGGTGCCCGGCTGGTTGGCCAGGATCTGGCCGCCGGCGGCCAGGATCTTGATGTCGGGGTTCTTTTGCTGGGTGACGGTGATCGCCGGTTCGCGGATGGTCGCGGCCTCGACGCCGCCGGCCAGCAAGGCCTGCTGGGTTTCCTCGATCCCTAAGGTCACCACTTCGATATGGGCCTCGTCGATCTTGGCGACCTTGCGCACCCAATAGAGCAGCACGGTCTGCGGGACCGAGCCCTTGGGCTGGGTCGCGACCTTCACCGGCCGGCCCAGGGCCTTGGCCTGGGCCGCGAAGGCCTCGGCGACTGAGCCGGCCTTGGCCGCCTCTTCCGACAGCGCCTTGTTGGCCAGGACGGCGATTTCTTCGACCGCGGTGGCGGCCACGACCTTGACGCCGATGCCCTTGCCCCGGGCGACGATCAGCGGGCCGACGCCGGCGAAATAGGCATCGATGCCGCCCGAGGCGACGGCCTGGATCAGGTTGGGGCCGGAGGCGAACTGGGTGAGCTTGAGGTTGAGGCCCGCGTCCTTGGCCCAGCCTTCGCCGTCCAGCACGAACAACTGCGCCGCGCCCGTCACCGGGATGAAGCCGACGCGAACCTCGACCGGGTCGGCCGCCAGCGCGCGGCGCGAACCGCCGGCAACCGCCAGCGCGGCGGCGGCGCCAAGTTCCAGAACTCTACGACGATCGATCGTGACCATGACCGGCTTTCCCTTTTTCCTTGCTTCCACCCGATCCACGGGCAGCGGGCGGCGAGTGAACGACGATCCACCCGCATTGGTCAACCGGAAAACGAGAATAGAAATTTTCCACACTCATTTATTGAAAAATATGCGGCTTGCGGCGCAAGGCACCAGCGTGATGATGGGGCGGCCATCCAAGGGGGAATGATGAGCCGGCCTTATGATGTCGATGTCGCCGTGGCGGGTGCCGGTTTTGCGGGATTGAATACCGCCCTGGCCGTGAGCCGGGCGGGCCGCAGTGTCACCGTGATCGAGGCCCGCGACCGGGTGGGGGGACGCACCAAGCCGGGGCACCTGGCCGGGTCGGTGGTCGACCTGGGCGGCCAATGGGTGGGGCCTGACCATCGCCGCCTGCTGGCCCTGGCCGCGCGCCACCGGGTGGCGCTCGAGCCGCAGTTCGATGCCGGCGCCAAGCTGATCGACTATCAGGGCCAGGTCCGCCCCTATACCGGGCTGATCCCGGCACTGCCGGTCCTGGCCCTGCTGGAGGTCGACCGGGTGATGAAGCGGATCGAGCGCATGGCGGCGGCCCTGGCCGCCAGTGCTCCCTGGAACGCCCCCGATGCCGCCGCCCTGGATGCCGTCACCGTCGCCGGCTGGCTCGATGCCCATGTCCGCACCAAGGGCGCCAGAATGCTGATGGCGGTCGCGGTGCGCGCGGTCTTCAGCGCCGAGCCGGCGGAAATCTCGATGCTGTTCTTCCTGGCCTATCTGCGCGCCTCGGGCGGGCTCGAACCGCTGGTGTCGGTCCGCGGCGGGGCCCAGCAGGATCGCTTCCGCGGCGGCCTGCACCAATTGTCGGAGCGGCTGGCCGACGAGGTCGGCCGCGGCCGCCTGCGCCTGTCGACGCCGTTGCTGGCGGTCGAGCAGGATATGGACGGGGTTACCCTGCGCTTGGGGGGCGGCGATAGCCTGCGGGCGCGGCGGGTGGTGCTGGCCCTGCCGCCGGCGCTGCTGGGGCGCCTCGCCGGCCAGCCCGCCTGGCCCGCCCTGCGCGCCGGCCTCAACCAGCGCATGGCCATGGGCAGCGTCATCAAATGCCACGTCGCCTATGCGACACCGTTCTGGCGCGCGCGCGGCCTGGCCGGCGAGGCGGTCTCCGACCGGGGGCCGTTTTCGCCGATTTTCGACGGCACGCCGGAAGGCGTAAGCCACGGCGTGCTGAGCGGCTTCCTCGAGGGCGAGGCGGCGCGCCGGTTCACGGTGGCACCGCCCGCGATACGGCGCCAGGCCGTAGTCGACACGCTGGTGCGCCTGTTCGGGCCGCCGGCGGCATCGCCCATCGACTATGTCGAGAACGACTGGCTGGCCGAGGAATGGTCGGGCGGCTGCTATGCCGGGCTGATGGCCCCGGCGACCATGACCGGCTTCGGCCCGGTGATCCGCCAGCCCGCCGGCCTGGTCCATTTCGCCGGCACCGAAACCGCGATCGACGCCACCGGCTATGTCGAAGGCGCGCTGGAGTCGGGCGAACGTGCCGCGGCGGAAGTGCTGGACGCATTGCGTAGCACGCCATAACCCCAGTCGTCATCCCGGCGAAGGCCGGGATCCATTCTGGGGCAGCGCGCGACGTCCCAATGGATCCCGGCCTTCGCCGGGATGACGGCGGTGGGTGGGACTAGCCCCGTGCCAGAGCCGCCAGGAAGCGGTCGACGTCGCTTTCGTCGTTGTAGTGGGCGAGGCTGGCACGCACCACGCCGCCCTGGGGCAGCAGGCCCAGGGCCTCGACGCAGCGCCGGGCGTAGAAATCGCCGCAGCCGACCGCGATGCCCTGGTCCCACAGGCGTTGGGCGACGGTTTCGGAATCGCGCCCTGCCACGGTAAAGGACACCGTCGGCGCGCGGTGCCCGTCCATCGCCTGGCGCCCCACGACCGTAATGCCAGGCATTGCCTTCAGGCCGTCGAGCAGGCGCTGGCCCAGCCTGTCCTCGTGGGCCGCGAACATGGCGTAGAGCCGCTCCATCCGCGCGCGCAAGCCGTTGGCCGGCAGGGCGAAGTGGTGCTCGTCCAGGGCCATGAAATAGTCGGCGATGCCGTTCAGCGCCGCGGTGAACTCGTGGCTGGGGCCGCCCGGGTTCAGGGTCTTGGGTGCCTCGGTCACGAAGAAATGGTTTTGCGGGCCCAGGCGTGCGGCGACCTCGCGCCGGGCATAGGCCGCTCCCACATGGGGGCCGAAGGTCTTGTAGAGGCTGAAATAGTAGAAATCGACGCCCAAAGCCTTCACATCGGGCAGCCGATGGGGTGTATAGGCGACGCCGTCGACGGCAATCAGGGCGCCGGCCGCGCGGGCAATGTGCGCCGCACCCGCGACATCATTGAAGCTGCCGACCACGTTCGAGCAATGGGGCATCACGACCAGCTTCGTGCGCGGGCCAACCAGCTCTTGCAGCACGGCAAGGTCGAGCTCGGCCGTGACGGGGTCGAGCGGCCATTCGCGGATCGCGACACCTTCGCCGGCCAGCCGCCGCCAGGCGCCCGAATTGGCCTCGTGATCCTGGTTGGTCACCACGATCTCGTCGCCCGGGGCCAGCAACGGCCGCATCGCCTGGGCCAGGACCAGGACATTGACCGTGGTCGACGGGCCGACCAGCACCTCGTCCGCATCGGCGTTGAGGAAGGCGGCGGCCAGGGCCTGGCCCTCGCAGATCAGGCGCGCCGCCTGCGCCGAGGCGGCAAAGCCCCAGGCCGGCTGGACCTGGAGCGCGGTCATGTAGTGGGTAACGCGGTCGATCACCTGGCGCGGCACATAGGTGCCGCCGGCGTTTTCGAGGAAGGCAACCCCATTGTCCAGCGGGGGAAACTGCGACCGGGCGAAGCCGACGTCGAGTTCGACGCCGTCGATTGCACGCGAAACCACGATGACGACGCCCCCGGGGAATGCTGGTTGAGAGTTACTCCGTCGCGATGACCGTGGTCACCCGGCGCGGTGCGGCGGCACCCTCGCGGGTGTCGGCGGCGCGCGAACCGCCCTCATGCGCGATCTCGAGCGGGGTATCGAGGATTTCGAGCTTCACCTTGCCCACGCCACGCCCCTGCATGCCGATCGTGCGGGCCGCGGCGGCCGACAGGTCGATGGTGCGGCCGCGAATATAGGGCCCGCGATCGTTGATCTTGACGATTACCGATTTTCCCGTGGCGATGGAGGTTACACGCACCCGGGTATTGAACGGCAGCGTCTTGTGCGCCGCCGTCAGGTCGTTCTGATCGAAGCGTTCGCCGTTGGCGGTACGCCGGCCATGGAAACCCGGGCCGTACCAAGAGGCAACGCCGGTCAGTTCCTTGAGCACGATTTCGGGCTGGGCGCCGAGCGCCTTTTCGCGATCGGGAATGGGCGAGACGATGGCGATCTCGGCGCCGGCGTCGGCGGCGGTGCCCAGGATCTTGGTGGTGATCGACCGGCTCGGCACCGGCTTGTTGGACGGTACGGGAACAGGCGGTGCGGGAACAACGGCTTGCGCTTCGTCGCGCGCGCTGATGGGATCGTCGGCATTGTCTTTCGCCCAGGTGGTCGCGGGGACCATCAGGGATACAGCCGCCGCCAGGGCGACTGCCGCGATTGAGTCAAGCGCGAACAAGCGAGTCGCTGCCATCGTCCTCCTCTCCTTGATTAGGCGTGCGCACACGGAGGATGTGCCGCTCGCGTTCCGGACAGACCCCTAAATCCAAGGCCATCGAACACAAGTGGATGAGGTCGGTTCTCCGACACCATCAACTCTAGACTGAAAGGCGCCCGTTCAACGATTCGGGCGACGTGGGGTGACCGCCTTCAGGCGCCACCGGAGACCGACGAAACACATGGCAACAGCCAAGGCCACGACATAAATTTCAGGACTCAATAGTCCTCAACCTTCTGGGCCGGCGGCGACCGTACCGGTCTTTAGGGACACCCATTTTGCCCGCCAAGCGGGACCCATGGGCGGGTTGCCACGGCCGAACATTGCCGAAAAAACACCCGCTTGGCAACCCCACCCTGCCGCAGGGCATTATAACCGCCCGGGGGAGCTAACGTTCCCAAGGCCTCGCCACGAATATTACAGCAGTGTTTTCAACATCTTATGTATCCCCAACAATACGCCGCAAGGTGCGACATCAGTTCACCTCGGCATTGCCGTTTCCCCGGCCGCCGTCTCGGGGCAATATAGTTTCCTGTTCGATTTTCAGCACGGCCCCGGGAGGCGAGATGCGACTGGCGATTGCCGTCTTTACCCTCGCCCTGATGGTTTCGGTGCAGGCCCGCGCACAGCAGGCGACCGACGCCGTGGCCCCCGAAGCGGCCACCCGTCTCGAGCCGGCGGGTACCGGGGTCGTCAAGGCCCGCGACTGGATGGTGATCGCCGCCCACCCGCTGGCCAGCGACGCCGGGGCCGACATCCTGCGCGCCGGGGGCAGCGCCACCGACGCCCTGATCGCGGTGCAACTGGTCCTCGGCCTGGTCGAACCGCAATCATCGGGCTTAGGCGGCGGCGGCTTCCTGCTGCACTGGGACGCTGCAACACAAGAGATTACCAGCCTCGACGGCCGCGAAACCGCGCCGGCCGCGGCCACGCCTGAGCTGTTCCTGGGGCCGGACGGCAAGCCGCTGGGCTTCTTCGCCGCGGTGGTCGGGGGCGTTCCGTGGGCACACCGGCCACCCTGCGCCTGCTGGAGGAAGCCCATCGCCGCCACGGCCGGCTGCCCTGGGCCGACCTGTTCGCGCCGGCGATCCGCCTGGCCGAGGGCGGCTTCCGTGTCTCGCAGCGTCTCGCCGAGCTGATCGCCGGCGAGGGCGAACGGCTGAAGCACGATCCCGTCACCGCCGCCTATTTCTTCAATGCCGACGGCAAGGCCCTGGCCGCCGGCAGCCTGCTGCGCAACCAGGCCTATGCCGATACGCTGCGGCGGATCGCGGCCGAAGGCGCCGATGCCTTCTATGGCGGCGAGATCGCCGCCGACATCGTCGCCAAGGTGCGTAACGATCCGACCAACCCCGGCCTGCTCGACCTGGGCGACCTCGAGCACTATGCCGTGATGCCCCGGCCCCCCGTGTGCGGCCCCTTCGCCGGGGCCGAGGTTTGCAGCATGGGGCCGCCCTCGTCCGGCGGGATCGGCGTGTTGCAGATCCTCTCGCTGGTCGAACCCTATGGTCTCGACCGCCTGGGCCCGCAGTCGATCGAGGCCTGGCGCCTGATCGGCGACGCCTCCAGGCTGGCTTTCGCCGACCGCGAGCGTTGGCTCAGCGACCCCGACAAGGCCAACATCCCGGTGCGCGGCCTGCTGGCACCCGGCTACCTGGCCCTGCGCGCCAAGCTGCTGTCCGGGCCCAAGGCGCTGGACAAGGTTACACCCGGCACGCCGGCCTTCGACAACGGCGCGCTGGTGCCCACGCCCGGCGCCGGGCACACGCCCGAACTGCCCTCGACCACCCAGGTGGTGATCCGCGACCGCGAAGGCGATGTCATCTCCTACACCGGCACGATCGAGAATGCCTTCGGCGCGCGCCTGATGGTTCGCGGCTTCCTGCTGAACAACGAGCTGACCGATTTTTCCTTCACCGCCACCGATGACCAGGGCCGCGCCGTCGCCAACCGGGTGGAAGGCGGCAAGCGGCCGCGCTCGTCCATGGCGCCGACCATCGTGCTGCGCAACGACCAGCCGATCCTGGCCCTGGGCAGCCCCGGCGGCAGCCGCATCATCGGTTTCGTCGCCCAGAGCCTGATCGCCCACCTGGCCTGGGACCTGGACGTCCAGCAGGCGGTCTCGATGCCGCATATGCTGAACCGCTTCGGCCCCTACGAGCTCGAGGCCGGCACCCCGGCCGAACGGTTCGGGCCGGGCCTGGCCGAGATCGGCTACAAGGTCCAGATACAGGACCTCAATTCCGGCCTGGCCGCCCTGGCGATCACCCCCGGCGGCCTCCAGGGCGCCGCCGATCCCCGCCGCGAAGGCGTCGCCATCGGGGAGTAACTCAAAGCCCTCTCCTCCTTGGAGGAGAGGGTTGGGTGAGGAGGGTCGATGGCATGGTCCGGCCCACCACCTCACCCTTCCCATTGCTTGCGCAATGGGCCCCTTCCCTCTCCCCCGCCTGCGGCGGAGAGGGACGCGTAACTACTTCAGTTTCAGCGCCTGTTCCAGCTCGGCCAGGGCCTCGCCGGTGTAGACGGCGATGCGTTGCATGTGGGGCAGGCTGTCGCGGTCGCCGGTGAAGCCCAGGTTGAACTGCCCGGCATAGGACAGCACGGTGATGTTCAGGGCCTGGCCGTCGAACAGCAGCGAGACGGGATAGATCTGCTCCAGCCGGGCACCGTTGAAATAGAGCACCTGCGACGGCCCTGGCACGTTGGAGATCACAAGGTTGTTCAAGGGCCGCGTCGCCGTCCCCAGGCCCAGCATGAGCTGGACCATGTAGGGCGTCATCAGCATCAGCGTATAGTTCTCGATCGCCCCCTTGGACATGGCCTGGAGCTTTTCCTTGGCCGGGGCGGTGGTCCGGCTGATCGCCTTGATGCGCTCGACCGGGTCGGCGATGTCGGTGTGCAGGTTGGCGAACAGGGTGGTGATGGCGTTGCCCACGCTCGCATCATCCGCCGGCCGGACCGACACCGGCACCGAGGCGGTCAGCGGCTTGTCCGGCAGCTCACCCAGCTCCTTGAGATAGCGGCGGACCGAAGCCGCGCACAGCCCGAGGAAGATGTCGTTCACCGTGGCATCGGCCGCCTTGGCCACGCGCTTGATGCGGTCCAGCGCATAGTGCTGGGTGGCAAAGCGGCGCTTGCCGCGGATCTTGCCGTTCAGGATGGTTTCGGGCGCGCTGTAGGGATAGGCCGGGCCGTCGGGCCCGCTTTTGCGGGCCTCGCCCGCCATGGCGCCGATCGCCTTGAGCGCCGCGACGCCCGAGCGGAACTGCTCCCGCCCCAGGGTCACCAGCCGTTCGATCAGCGAGCCCTGGTCGGCCTCGCCGTCTTCCGGCTTCTTGCCGCCCGACAGGCCGACCTCCCAGGGCGGCGGCAGGTCGCGCGCGCCGGCGTCCGGGCTCATGATGCGCGAGAGCAGGCGCATGCCGCCCATGCCGTCGATCTGCGAATGATGGACCTTGGTGTAGAGGGCGAAGCGGTTGTTCTCCAGTCCCTCGATGACATGGCATTCCCACAGTGGCCTCGTCCGGTCGATGGGGTGGGAATGCAGGCGCGAGATCAGCACGCCCAGTTCACGCTCGCCGCCCGGCTTGGGCAGGGCGGAATGGCGGAAGTGATAGTCGAGGTCGATATCCTCGGGCGGCAGTTCCTGCCAGGCCGGCAGCAGCGAGGCGACCGCCCCCGGCCGCAGGCGCAGGTTGAACGGCGGCGCATAATGCGGCCGTGCCCGCCATTCGTTCACCAGATCCTGGAGATAGGTGGCCGAGGCCCCCTCGGGCAGCGAGAAGATGGCAAGCGAGGCCACGTGAACCGGCTTTTCCCGTTTCTCGATAAAGATCCAGGCCGCATCCGTTGGTTTCAGTACCCGAGTCGCCATGATCTCCCCCGCAGGCTTTTGCCCATGCGACAGGGCCTGCACGGCGGCGTCAAGACCCCGCGGCCGGAACTGCCATCATTCCGGTGCTTCGCGCCGCTGCCCCGTCAGGCGGGCTTGGACCTCGGGGCGGGCCACGAAGATGAAATTGTTGATATAGGATCGGCCCTCGCGCCGGCGGGTGCCAGCCTCGTTCAGGGCAGCCGGGTCCTGATCGCGGCTTGGGTCGAAGGCCGCCACGGGCCGCAGCACGCCGCCATCGAGATAGAACCCCGCATAGCCCAGCGGCTCGAGGCGCCGGCGCAGCGCCGCCAGGGCGCCCGGCCGATGGCGTTCCTCGGCCTCGATCAGCAGGCTGGGCTTGCAGCGCGAGACCAGCGCCATGCCGCCGCCCAGCACGGCATCCTCGTGTCCCTCGACGTCGATCTTGATGAAGGCCACGTCCTCGGCGACGCAATCGTCAAGGCGCCGCCGCGGCACGTCGATCGTCTCGACGGCGGTATGAAGCTGGCCGATCGCTGCCGCCTCGATGGTCGCCAGCGCCGCCGAACCGACCGGCACATGGAGCACGGCGTCGCCCTCGCCGTCGCTCAGCGCGCAGCCGACCAGCCGCAGGCGGCCGTCGCCCATCGCCGCGGCGAAGCGCCGCCTCATGACCTCGACCAGGCGCGGATTGGGCTCGAAGGCGATGACCCTGGCACCGTAACGCAGCAGCCAGAAGGTGTAGATCCCGCGGTTGGCGCCGATATCGCACGCCACCTCGCCGGCCGAGACCAGGCTGGACAGCAGGCGCATCTCGGGCTCGCCGTCGATCAGGGCGCGCCGATCCCTGATATCGGCGAGGACACCGAACAGGCGCGGAAACCGGGCTTCGACAATCCCCTTCAGGCGCCCCGGCAATGGATGCTTCCCCCGGCCGGCGCGCGTGCTGCCCTCAGGGCAGCACGATCTCCACCCGGCGGTTCTGCGGCTCGCGCACACCGTCGGGGGTGGGCACCAGCGGGGCGGACTCGCCCTTGCCCACGGTGACGATTTCGGCCGCATTGAGGCCCAGCGAGACCAGTTGCGCCTTCACCGCCTCGGCCCGGCGCAGCGACAGGGCCTGGTTGTAGCCGGGCGCGCCGGAACGGTCGGCATGGCCGGTCAGTTCGATCCGGCTGACTCCCAGGGTCATCGACGACTGTGCCGCGTCCTGGATGATCGCGGTCGCCTCGGGCGTGATCGCCGCCGAATTCCAGTCGAAGAAGACCATGAACGAACGGGCGCTGGCCGCCGGCGCCACCTCGGCCGTGCCGGGTTGCGGCACCGGCGGCGGCGGCGGGTCGTAGGCGCTGAAGGCATAGATCAGGCCGGCGGTGACATTGTGGGTCGAGTACGAGGTTTTGAACTCGTTCACCTGAATGTCGGAGGTGCCCAGGTAGCGGTAGTCGACGAAGGCGGCCAAGGCCTCGGTTACATCCACCTTGGCGCCGGCGATCCCCTGGTAGGCAAAGCCGACGTCGTTGCCGTCGGCGACGCCGATGCCGGTGGAGATCGTGTTGGGGGTGTCGACGAACATCCAGCCGGCCCCCAGGCCGGCGCCGAGGTAGGGGGTGAAGCGGGAATCGTTTTCGAACTCGTAGAGGACGTTGGCCATGACCGTGAGCAGGCCGAATTCCGATTTCAGGTCGAAGTCGCCGGCCGGGACCGCGCCGCCGCCGGCAGGCCCAGGGCGAGGTCTTCGATCCGCGCGCCGTCGAACATCCGGTAGCCGACCTCGGCCTCGAACCTGATGGCGCCGTAGTCGTAGCCGGCGATGGCGCCGACGCCAAAGCCGTTGTCGAACGTGGCCTTGGCATAGTCCTTGATGCCGTCGCCGTCGGCATCGCCGTCGACGTCGACCGAGTCAGGCATGACGAAGGCGCCGTAGCCGCCGAGGTAGGGGCCATAGCTTTCGCCGGCCCAGGCACTGCCCGTAGCCGCCAGGAACAGGGCAACGACCGATGCCGAATGATAGAAATGGCGCATGAAACCCCCAAACCTGCCGCAACACCCAACATTCCGTTCTTAACATCCAGGGGTTGGCGGCTCAATCAAAGACGGGCGGCGCGCCGAACCAAATGAACCGCCGGCCGGAAATGTCGGCTATCCTGGGGCCTTCCGGCCGAAACACAGGCAGATCGAGGCGATGAAACGTGGATGTCACATGGCCCTGGCCGCCGCGCTCGCCCTGCTCCATGGCGTCGCCCCGCCGGCATCGGCCCAGGTGGAAACCGAGGCCCCGCTGGACGATCGCCAGTCGATCGTCGATCCGATGTCCGAGATCCGCCGCCATTTCCGCGCGGTCCTGAACACCACCTGGTGGGCCGAGGACCCGGAGCGGATTCCCGATGGCTACCGGGTTGTGGTGCATTATCCCGACGGCTGGCGCGGCAATCCGACCGGCAAGGCCATGAGCTTCTGCCCCGAACGCGACCATCGCCTGTGGCAGGTTGCGGAAATCCTCGAAATCCAGCCGGAATACGACAACCGCCGCTGGCCGCCCTTCGAGTGCCGAAAATAGCCGCTTCCGTTCCGGCGCCTCAAAACGTTAACCTTTCGATTCCATGATCGCGGCCGATGGCGGCTTGACTGGAATCCCGTTGCCGCCATGCTGATGCCCGGTGGGGCGGATCGAGTAACGGCATTCGGAAAAGCAACGATGGGCAGTTCGACGGCGCAATACGGTACGGCAGCCTTGGGCCGCTATATCGAGGGCGGTCACAAGAAGGTCGACGGCTGGCTGTCACCGCTCGATGCCCATCTCACAGCGCTGATTGCCATGATCCAGGCGGAGGAGGGCGTCGCCGGCTCGGTCGGCGAGATCGGCGTGCATCACGGCCGCCTGTTCATCGCCCTGGCCCTGGCCACGAAAGCGGGCGAGCGCGCCTTCGCCGCCGACCTGTTCGCCGAACAGGCCGCCAATATCGACCGCTCGGGCGAAGGCGACGAGGCCGCCTTTGCGCGCAACATGGCACGTTTCCAGGTCGATGCCGCGCGGGTCGACACGTTCCGCGGCAATTCGATGGACCTGAAATGGCCCATGGTCGAAGGCAAGGTCGGTGCCAGGGCCCGCCTGTTCTCGGTCGACGGCGGCCATACCGAGGAGGTCGCCGCCAACGACCTGCGCCTCGCCGACGACGGCTTGCACGAGCGCGGCGTCGTTATCCTAGACGATTACTTCAATGTCGAATTCCCCGCCGTCTCCGTGGCCCTGAACAAGGTGATGTTCGAGCGGCCCGGCCATCTCGCGGCCTTCGCCATCGGCGACAACAAGCTGTTCCTGTGCCGGCCCGCCGTCGCGGCCCACTACCGCGACCGCCTGAACGCATTGGTCGCCGATCGTTTCAAGGTTCACAATACCCTGATGTTCGGCCGGGAACTCGCCGTGTTCCGGACACCCAGGGGGTTGCTGCTGCGGATCCGGCAATCGGCCCTGGCGCGGCGCCTGCGCGACCACCCGGTCGGGCGCTGGCTCAAGCCGCTCGTACGTCGAATTCTACAAGGTTGATGGCAGACGATCATGGTGACGTGGACTTTCGGCCTGATCAATCGCCTGGTCCGGCTTGGTGATGTGGCCGCGCTCTTGCTGGCCTCGGGCTTTGCCTCGCTGATCGCCTGGCCGGCGCCGCTGCCGCTGACCGTGCTCCAGGGCGTGTTCACCCTGGCCCTGGGCCTGGGCATCTATCTGCGCGCCATGAGCGCCATGAACGCCTATCGGGTGGAGCACTATCGCTCGATCCGGCGCTCGATCATCGAGCCGATCGCCGGCTTCCTGCTGGCCGCGCTCACCGTCCTGATCATCTTCCTGGTCTTCGTCCCGCCGGTCCTGGCCCTGACCGACGCCCTGCTGTTCAGGGCGGCGCTGTGCCTGGCCGGGCTCCTGGGCCTGCGGATTTTCGCCCGCTTCGCCATCGCAGCGGTGTTCAGGCGCGGCCTGCTGCGGCGGCGCGTGGCGATCATCGGTGCCTCCGACCGGTCGGGCCAGATCATCGACGACCTGAGCCATGCCGAACACCAGATGGCCTTCGAAGTGGTCGGCATCTATGACGACCGCGGCCCCGACCGCCGCCCGGAATCGGTCAACAACATCGCCGTTGCCGGCACCGTCGACGACCTGCGCCGGGTCGCGGCCCAGGGCAAGATCGACATGGTCGTGGTCGCGCTGCCCTGGATGGCGGCGTTGCGCATCCACTCCATGCTGGAAAAATTGCAGGGCTTCTCGGCCGACGTGGTGATCCCGTTCGAGAACGAGGATTTCCGGCTGAACTTCTCCAACGTCATCCGGGTCGGCGGCATGCCCGCCCTGCAGGTGGCCCACCGGCCCCTGAAAGGCACGCAAGGCCTGTTCAAGACCGCCGAGGATTACCTCGTCGCCAGCATCGGGGTGCTGCTGGTCTCGCCCATCCTGGTCGCCGCGGCGATCGCGATCCGCCTGACCTCGCCGGGGCCGATCCTGTTCCGCCAGACCCGCGTCGGCTTCAACAACCAGACCTTCCAGGTCTACAAGTTCCGCACCATGACCGTCGATCCCACCGACGACGGCACGGTCGGCACGGCCAAGGACAACCCCCGCATCACCAGGATCGGGGCATTCCTGCGCCGCTCCAGCATCGACGAGCTGCCGCAACTGTTCAACGTGTTCAAGGGCGAGATGTCGGTGGTGGGGCCGCGCCCGCACGTGCCCAACATGCTGGTAGGCGATCACGCCTATTTCGATGCCGTGCGCCAATACGCCTATCGCTGCCGGGTGAAGCCCGGGATTACCGGCTGGGCCCAGATCAACGGCGCCCGCGGCGGCATGCATTCGATCGAGAAGGCCAAGAAGGCGGTGCTCTTCGACATCTTCTATATCGAGAACTGGTCGCTGTGGTTCGACATCAAGATCATGGCGCAAACCGTGCTGACGGGCCTTTTCGGCCGCGATGTCTTCTAGATCGGTTCTCCGAAAAGCTGAAACATCGATCCGTCATCCCCGCGAAGGCGGGGATCCACGGCTGTGACAGGTCGGGTCCGTTCCAGTATGCCCGACGGTGGATCCCCGCCTTCGCGGGGATGACGCGCTTCCATTCAACGGAAAAGCGTTCTAACCGACGCTCCTGCCGGCAGGGACGACAGGGACGCCGCCTCGCCACGATCCTGCTGGCGGGCCTGGTCCTGGCGCCACGCCTGGCCGCGGCCGAGGATGCCGCGCCCCGCCGCCCCTTCCTGGCCTATCACGAAAGCTGGTTCGAGCGCCCGGCCACAGGCCCCGCCGCAACCACCCTGGTCATGGTACCCGACTATGTCTCGATCGTGGCGCTGGCCTTCGTCAAGCCCGACCTGGCCTATGCCGGCGACCTCGACCTGGGCGGCACGGGGCTGAACTACAGCTTCCCGGGCACGGTGCTGAGAGAGGCGATCCGCCAGCTCAAGCACTGGCATCCGGGCACCCGGGTCGTGCTGTCGGTCGGCGGGTCGGGCTATGCAGGGGGCTGGGGTGGTTACAACCCGCAAGCCCTGGGCCAATTGGTGCGCGACCTCGAGGCCGACGGCGTCGACCTCGACTATGAAGCCGCCAATGCCGCCTGCGCGCCTGACGGCGGCACCGGGCGCATCGCCTGCGCCACCGACGCCACCTGGCGCAGCCTGGTCGCCCGGACGCGGGCGGCCCTGCCCCGGCCCTTCCTGCTGACCCTGCCGGCCTGGAGCACCGGCGCCTTTGGTGAAGGCAAGTGGCGCGATGCCCCACCCGGCGGCAGCTATACCGGGGTGATGCTGGACCTGCTGCGCTCGCCGCTGGCCCGGGAGATCGACCTGATTTCCATCATGGCCTATGACGCCGGGCCCAGCTTCGACCCGGTGGCGGCCTACCGCGCCTATCGCGAAGTGTGGCCCGGGCCCTTGGCCCTGGGGCTGCCGGTGGCCCCCAGCCTGCACGGCGGCCCGCAATGGGACCTGCCCCAGGTGGCGCAGCGCTTCGCCGCGATCACCGGGCAAGATCCGGCCGCCGGTGCCATGCTCTACGGCCTGCTGGCACGCCAGCCGACCAAGCCCACCGCCGACCGGCCCGACGGGCGCGGCATGGCCCAGGCGCTGTGCCGCGCGCTGGCGCTCACCGGCTGCGAGGTCAGCCTGCCTTGACCGGCTGCGGCCCCGCCGGATGGATCGCCACCAGGTTGCCCCAGCCCTCGGGCAGGGTCGTGACCGGGTCGAGGCGCCCGCCGGGGCCATAGCTGAAGAACTTGTAGCCATGCGCCGCCAGGGCGTCGTAGGCGGCGTTGGCCTCGACCGCGCTGCCCGACAGCACGATGGTGTTGATCTCGAACAGGATGATCGGGTGGAACCGCTCGATGGTGCTGCGCGCGCCGGCGATCAGCAGCGGCTCGGCGCCTTCGACATCCATCTTGATGCAGTCGACCCTGGGCAGGGCGAACTGCTCGACCAGGGCATCGACGGTAGTAACCTCGACCGTTTCGCCCTCGGTCGCCCGGCCGTCCGACAGGAGCGAGAAGGCCTGGGGATCGTCGCCCAGTTGGATGTGATGCAGGACCGCCGTGCCCGGCACGTCCGAGGCCGCCTTGCGCACCACGCGAACATGTTTGAAGCCCGGATTGAGGGCAAGGTTGGCCTCGAGCTGGTCGGCCGCGACCTTGCCCGGCTCGATCGACACCACGGCCCCCGCCGGGCCGACCAGCGGCGCCCCGCGCAGGGTGTAGAGGCCGACATTGGCGCCGGCATCGATGAACACGTCGCCCCGGCGCACCACACGGTCCAGGAAGTGCAGTTCAGGCTCGGCCCAGTCGCGCATCAGATAGGCGGTGACCGAGGTATAGCGCAGGTCGGGCGGCACCCGCATCAGCCCGCCGCCGGGGCTGAGCGCGAAGGCCGGGCTGCGCTTGAAGAGGACGCACAGCGCCCAGACCATGCCGCGCCAGATCACGGCGATCGGGTTGGCGCGAAATCCCGGATGACCGACAAGCTTGGCGATACGGCGCAGCATGGAGCTTCCTCAGGCAGACGGCAACGCGCCGCTGCGACAACGGACAAGATAGACCGACAGGGCGGTAACGGTCGCCAATTCGCCGGGCAGGAACATCACCGAGTAGATCGACGAGGTCAGGATGATGTAAAGCACGTAATCGAACAGAGCTGCCGACAGAGGGTCGCCCAGCAGCCGGGCATTGCGCCAGGTGATGATCGCGGCGGCAGCATGGACCACGGCGATCAGCCCCGTGCCGATAGCGCCATATTCGAACAGGATGCCCGCCCAGCCGATGTCGGCGAGATAGAAGCTGGCATCGCCGAACAGGTCGGCCATGGTCACGGCACTGTGACGGGTGACCGAGCCGACGCCGAAGATCAGGCGCATCAGATCCTGGGCGACATACTCAATGGCCAATGAGAATGAATTTTGGCGGATCGACAGCGAGTGGCCCAGGCTCTGGTCGAGGCCCGCGGTCAGGATGCCGCTGAACAGGAGGAACAGGCCAACGGCCCCGACCACCAGCGCCCCGATGATGCCCAGCCGACGCAACCGGCTGGGCATCATGACCAGGATGCCCAGGCCGATGATTCCGGCCGTCCCGGCAATGACCACCCGCTGCTTGTAGATCAGGATCTGCGCCAGCATGGCCAGGGGGATCAGCAGCAACAGCCAGCGCCGGCCGGGTGTCGCCATGGCATAGCGGCCGCACAGGAACAGGGCCAGGGTGCCCAGGAACATGGGCATGTAGAGTCGATAGCCGCGCTCGGTCTCGAAGATGAAGAACTTGCTCAAGGCGACATCGGTCACGTACCACGAGCGCGGCACCACGAACCACAGCGCGATCATCAGGCCGAAGGTGGCGATCCCCAGGATCACCAGTGCCCGCTGGATCGTCGCCGGCTTGGGCAGGGTCAGCGCAAGCAGGCCGGTGAGCGAGAAATAATAGGCCAGCGGCCAGGCCTTCACCGTCGTCGCCAGGGCATCGAAGAAGCCGTTGCCCAGCTGCACCATCGACAACAGCGGCGTCACCCCCAGCACATAGGCCAGCATGGTCAGGACCAGCACTGTCATCGGCGGCGCGGCGCGCATCAGGCCCAGCAGGGCCAGCGGCAAGGTGACGAAGGGCCAGGCCTTGGACAGCAGGTAGGTCGGCGCCAGGTCGATCAGGTAGTGAAAGCTCTGCCCGAACAGGGGCAGCAGGACGACCAGCAACGCCACCTTCCATCGGTCGCCCGCACCCGCCACCGCTTCGTGTCCCCGGGCGGGCAGCGCATCGGCGCGGACCGGCAGCAGGATGCGGCCCCGGCGCAGGGGATGACCGCGCCGCCGGTCATTCGTCGGGCCTTGCCGCCGCCACGGCCGGCGCATGAGACCGAAGCCCCAGCCTGGTCTTGAGCGCGATCAGCAGCACGGGGAAGGAATCGCCGAAGACGCGCCGGGCGTGGCGCCGCGGGTTGAGCAGCAGCCGGTGCAGCCATTCCAGGCCGCTCCGGCGCATCCATACCGGCGCCCGTGTGACCAGGCCGGTGGCGAAATGCAGCGAGCTGCCGATGCACAGGCCGGTGCCCACGGCCCCGCCGTTCAGCAGGGTGCGGTGGGCGATGATTTCGGATTGCGGGCTGCCGCAGGAGATGAAGACATAGCGCGCGGGACGCTCGACGATGAAGCGCACGCAAGCCTCGATCGCCGCAGGATTTTTGAGCAGGCCCATGGGCGGCTGGTGCTGGGTCAGCGCGGTCAGGCCGAATTTCTCGCGCAAGGCGCCAGCCAGGGCATCGTCGCCGCCGATGACCAGGATCATCTCGTCCGGCCGGATGTGGTTTTGCAGCAGATGGGCGGTGAGATCGCTGCCGGGGCAATGGGCCAGCCGCCGGCCGAACAGCAGGCGGGCCAGCAGGCGCAGGATCTGGCTGTCGCAGGTCGTCATCCAGGCATGGGCATAGGCCTCGCGGAAGCCCGGCACGGCCCGGTCGAGCGAGACCATGTGCTGGGCATTGGGCGTTACGACATAGCGAAAGGGCGCGCCCGGCGGCCGGGCCTCGATCATCGCCGCCGCCGCCAGGACATCGATCGGCGTCAGGCGGGCGCCGAGGAAGTCGACGGGGGGAATGGCGGCGAACTCGGTCATAGCGGCGGCAAGGTCCTGCCCGTCCCGGTCGACCACGTCCGGTTGATCGTGTAGTCGAACTGCGGATCCCAGGGGAAGACATTGTCGATGTACTGCTCCATCCAAAGCCCGACTTCGCCCACGATGCTGCGCGGCACGAAGAGGATGTCGCCGGCCACCAGCTTGACGTCGTTTTCCGGGGTGAGGCGCTGGATGAAGTTCTGCACGTCGATGGTTCGCATCATCGGCTTGCCTTGCGGGTCGCGCCGGATCAGCACCACCTCGTCGGGCCGGGCTTCGTCGCGGAAGCCCCCGGCATTGATGATCGCCTCCAGCGGGCTGACCGGTCCGAACACCGCATAGGGCCCGGGGGCGTTGACGCTGCCGCCGATATAGATGCGCGACGAGGAAAATTTAGTTACCTGTATCGTTACCATTGGATCGGTCAGGAAGCGGCGCGCCGCCGCCGTCACCTTCTGTTCCAGCTCCTTGGGCGTCAGGCCGCCGACCTCGATCTGGCCGGTGGTGCGCAGGCCGACCATGCCGTCGGGCGCGACCGTCACCTCCTCGTCCATTTCCGGTGTCACCAGGTACTTGACCTGCATGACGTCGCCCGGCCCGATGCGATAGACCGGCTTGGTGTCGACCCAGGTCGAAAACAGGTCGGGCCGGTTCACATCGTCCTGGATATAGATCTCCTGCCCGGTGCAGCCGGCCAGGAGCCAGGCCGCCGCGGCAAGCCCCGCCAGGGCGCGGCAGATGCCATCTGTTACAGCCATCGGTAAATCCTGGACGGAATATGGAACCGGCGACCGGTCATGACAAAACCCAGCAGGTCGCCGCCGGAATCGAGGATGGCGTCCCGCGTCCAGGCGGCGGCGGCCCCGCGCGTCGCCTCGGCCCGCAGCACCAGGATGGTGGCATCGACCAGGGCCGCCGTGCGCCGTCCCAGGTGATTGCGCGCGAGCGGCGGCGCCACCACCATGATCACGTCGAAGCGCTGACGCAGTTCGCCCATCAGGCCCACGGCCTGGCGCAGCGAGGTACGCATCTCAAACAGCGGCGCGGATGCCCCGGCCACGGCGGCGAACAGGTTGGGCGATCCCGGCAAGGGCAACACCGCCAGCCCCCCGATTTCTTCGGTTGCGGCCGCAGCGGTGCGCAGGCCCAGCGCCCGGGCCACGACCTGGCCGTCGCTGAGATCGGCCAGCAGCACCTGGAGGCCGCGCCGGCTGGCGAATTCGTCGGCCAGGCCCTGCGCCACCTCGACCTCGCCGTCGTTGCCATGAGCGGCCAGAAGCTGGAAGGCGCGGATCGGCTGCTCGCCGACCTGGGCGTCGATGATCTGTGCCGCCAGGTGGCTCAATTCGCCCTCGGAAACAGGGTCGCCCGCCTTGGGCGCGCCGACGACGAAGCTGGCGAGGCCCGGCAGACCCAGGCGCTTCTCGGCCTCGCCCGGCAGCAGGAACACCTGGCGGTTCCAATTGGCGGCAAAGCCACCGGCCACCCCGAACAGCACGCTGCCGAAGACGCCGGCCGCCAGGAAGCTCCAGGACAGTGTCGTACCGGTGATCGGCACCGTGGGCATCTCGATGACCCGCACGTTGGTCGGCTGGGAGGTCAACGCTTCTTCGTCGATGCGGGCGGCTTCGGTCCGCATCGCATACTCGCTGTAGATGGTTTCCATGACCTTGCGGGTGCGCTCCAGCTCGTGGAGCGACGCCTGGGCATCGCGCAGGGCGTCGACCCGCTTGATCGCGTCGGCATACTGGCGGTCGAGTTCGGCGATCTGGTCGTCCAGTGCCTCGTTCTCGATTTCCAGTTCCATCAGGTGGGTGGTGATGAAGTCCACCACCGGGTTGCGCACGGTGCGGCCGGTATTGAACAGCGGCTTGCTCTTTTCCACGATCTGGGCGCGGAGGCGGGCGATCTTCTCGTTCACCTGGACCAGCGGCGGATAATCCGGCGCATAGTTGCGCACCAGGGAATCGCGCTCGAGCAACAGCCTGGTCAGGGTGTTGCGGTCTTCGTCATTGGCCATGACGTTGGTTTGTTCGGTGAAATCGAACAGCTTGTCGGGCAGCGCGGCCAACCGGGCCTGGCCGGCGACAACTTCGCGCCGGACGGTGGCCCGCCGCTCCTTGATGTGGCGGGTACGCTGCAGGATCGTGTCGGCCTGATTCGCCCCCAGGATCACGTCCTGGTCGATGTCGATGACGCCGAATCGCAGCTTGATGGCGCGGATCTGCCCGTCGATACCCTGCAGGTCGGCGGTGAAGCGCTGCATCTCGCCCCTGAGGAACGGGGTCAGGACCACGTCGAAGACCTGCTTGCGGCGGGCGCGGTAGGCATCGATGACGGCCGTCGCGGCGGCGGCGGCCAGTTGCGGATCGGGATGGCGGAAGCTGATACGGATGACGTTGGAATCGCCCTGGACCTCGGCGCCCAGGTCGCGCCGGAACAGTTCGATCGCCTTGCGCGGCCGCTCCTCCGCGGGCAGGGGGCCGAGCAGGCCGAGCACGCGGCGGCGCCCCAGTTCGGGATAGAGCAGTTCGGCCCCGATCGCCTGCACCACCTCGTCCAGCACCGCATCGCTTTCGATGATTTCCGCCTCGGATTCGATGAGCTTCAATCCCTCGATCGACAGAACCGCCGGGCCTTCGCCGGTCGCCTTGTCGGTCCCGGCGTGCTCGCGCGAGACCAGCACCAGGACCAGCCCCTTGGCGGTGTATTCCTTCTTGGTGACCAAGGCCGCGGCACCGCCGATCAGCAGCGGAATCAGGCCGGCGATGACAATGGTGCGCCAACTGTAGAAGACGAAAATCAGGACATCGCGCAGCGTATAGCCGCCGGATCGAGGCACCGCCACCGGCCGCGCGCCGAGCCGCATCGAAGCGTGCTGATCCACCATCCACTTCGCTCCATCGCCTGTTCGGCGATTCGACCAGCCGCAAGGCCGTCATTCCTCGACAGATTGGCCAAACTGTCATGTCAATTCAACAACGTACAGGAGAATGACATTCATCGAGTAAGGTATTAACAAGTCACGGCGGCCGCGGTGGCTGCCGCTTTTCGTCCGCTCCGGCCCGATGTCGCAAGATCCCGTATCATGAAGAACGCCGATGATGCCGCCGCCCGCCGGGACGCCCTGGTCGCCCGGCATTACGAGGCCCTGCCCTATCCGGCGCGGGCCGCCCGGGACGAGAAGATACGCCTGATCGAGGGCAGCCCCAGCGCCCTGCCCGAGATCGAACACTGGATCTTCGGCGGGCACCTGCCGGCCCGGCTGCGCGTTCTGTTCGCCGGCGGCGGCACCGGCGACGGCTGCATCATGCTGGCCCAGCAACTGGCGGACCGGGGCGTCGAGGCGCAGATCACCCACCTCGACCTGTCGGCCCCGGCACAGAAGATCGCCGCCGAGCGGGCCGCCGTCAGGGGCCTGGACATCCGCTTCGTCGGCGGTTCGATCCTCGACGTCGAAAAGCTGGGCCTCGGCCCGTTCGACTACATCGATTGCTGCGGCGTGCTGCACCACCTCGAGGACCCGGCCGCAGGGCTGGCCGCCCTGCGCGGCACCCTGGCGCCGGGCGGCGGCATGGGCCTGATGGTCTATGGCCAAATCGGGCGCAGCGGCGTCTACGACGTCCAGGACGCCCTGCGCCTGCTGAGCCCGGAAGACGAGGCGCCGGCGGCGCGCTTGGGGATTGCCAGGCGGCTGCTGCCCAACCTGCCGGCGACCAACCGCCTGCGCCGCAACGAAGCCGTGAACGACCACCTGGTGGGCGGCGATGCCGGGATCTTCGACCTGCTGCTGCATTCGCGCGACCGCGCCTATGCGATCGAGGATTTCGTCGCCCTGGTCGAAGACGCGGGCCTAGGGCTCGCCAGCCTGATCGATCCCGCCCGCTATGCCCCCGAAACCTATCTGAACGATCCCACCCTGGGCCGGGCGGCGGCGGCGCTGAGGCCCCGGGAACGGGCGATGCTGGCCGAACGGCTGGCCGGCAACATCGCCCGCCACATCGCCTATGTGGTCGGGCCCGACCACCAGACGCCCCCGCCCGATCCTGCGGACCACAGCCTGGTGCCGGTGTGGTCGCGCACGGGCTCTGGCGAGATGATCGCGGCCCTGGGCAGCGACCGGGTCCTGAAGCTGAGCCTCGACGGCCTGTCCCTGCGCTTTCCCCTGCCCCAGCAGGCGCCGGCGATCCTCAAGGCGATCGACGGCAAGGCGGCGCTGCGCGAGATCGCGCGCGTGGTGGGGCCGGCGGCCTTCGACCGGGCCTGGCCGCAGACCTACGCGGTGCTGAATGGGATCAGCCGGCTGTTCCTGCGCCGTCCTTAGCCTTCGCCCCATAGATCAGCCACAGGTTGCGGGCATAGATCACCAGGCCGCCGGCCTGACCGGCGATGAAGACCGGGTCTTCACGGTGGATCGCATAGGCGAGCAGCACGAGACCGCCGCCGACCGAGAAGAACCAGAAGGCCACCGGCAGCAGGCTGCGCCGCGCCCGCTCGCTGGCGATCCATTGCACCACGAAGCGCATGGTGAAAAGGGCCTGGCCGGCAAAACCGATGATGATCCAGATGGTTGTGTCGTGCACGGTGCGAGTCCTGCGGGGGCGTCGGTGGGCCGCCTTATAGACGGTTTCGCCCAAGCTGTCGCGGCCGTCAGCTTCCGGCGGTCGCCAGCCAGAAGTCGGCGCTGACCGCCCGGCCGGCGGCATCGATCACCGTGACGCTGGCGCGGCCAAGGCCATCGGGCTGCCATTCGGCCTGGCGGCGGAAGGGGCTGGTGCCGATGGGCACGCCGTTGACCAGCCAGGTCAGCGGCATGGTCCCGCCCTGGGCCTGGAGCAGCACCGTGGGCAAGGTGCCGTCGCTGCCCCGCGCCACCTCGACCGTGCTGCCGTTCAGCGGCAGGGTCAGGCGCGGGCCGCTGCGCTCGGCCGGGGCCAGGGCCAGGGGGTCGGCACGCCGGGGCCGCAGGCGCTTGAGCCCCGGCGGCAATTCCGACTGGGTGGCGATCAGGGTGCCGGCCGGCGGCGGTGCCCGGCGCAACGCCTCGGCGCTAGGCGGCGGCAACATGCCGAAGGCGGCGTAGAGCACGGGGGCGGCGGCATCGCGGCCCATGCGCCCGGGCGAGAAGCTGCCGTCCGGCCGCCCGACCCAGATCCCGATCGTATAGTCGCGGTCGAAGCCCACCGCCCAGGCATCGCGGAAGCCATAGGAGGTGCCGGTCTTATAGGCGATCTGGCGGCCGTTGGCGGTCGATTCGCCGGGCAGCAGGTGCGGCGGCGGCGGGGTGTCGCGCAGGATGGCTGCGACCTGCCAGGCCGCCGACGCGCTGAGCAGCGCCGCCGCCTCGCCCGCCGGGGCATCGGCCCGGTCGCGCAGCGGCAGCGCCCGGCCGCCGTCGGCCAGCGCGGCATAAAGGGTTACCAGGTCGCGCAGGGTGAGGCCGACGCCGCCCAGGGCGATCGGCAGGCTGGGCTCGGCTGCCTTGTCGGGCAGGCGCAGGGTGACCCCGGCCTGGGCCAGGCGCCCGGCAAAGCGCCGCGGCCCGATCAGGTCCAGCACCGCCACCGCCGGAATGTTCAACGAGAGCTGCAACGCCTCGGTGATCTTCACCTCGCCCCGGTACATCCGGTCGAAATTCTTGGGCGCATAGCCGCCGAAATGCATCGGCCGGTCGACCACGATGGTCTCGGGATGGCAGACTAGGTCCTCGAAGCCCAGACCGTAGATGAAGGGCTTCAGGGTCGAGCCGGGCGAGCGGATGGCCGTGGTCATGTCGATCGGCCCGGCCCGCCTGGTCTCGAAATAGCCCGACGAGCCGACGCTGGCGACCACCCGCCGGCTGTCGTTGGCGACCACCAGGATGGCGATGTTGGCGCTCGCCTCGAACTGGGTGATGGCCCGGACGGCCAGTGCCTCGACCTTGCCCTGGAGGTCGGCGTCGATATTGCTGAGGATGATCGACTGGTCGGGGGCGGCCAGGTGCAGCCGTTCGGCCAGGTGGGGCGCCAGGAAGGGCGCCGGCAGCCTGGTCACCGGCACCGGCTCCTCCATCGCCTCGGCCGCCTGGACCTGGGTGATCACGCCGGCCTCGACCAGGCGCCCCAGCACCCGGTCGCGCTCGGCCTGGGCCACGCCTGCGTTGCGGTCGGGCCGGCGGCGTTCGGGCGATTGCGGCAACGAGACCAGCAGGGCGGCTTCCGCCACCGTCAGGCGGTCCGGCTCCTTGCCGAAATAGAACAGCGAGGCGGCCCGCACGCCTTCCAGATTGCCGCCGTAGGGCGCCAGGGTCAGGTACAGGCCCAGGATCTCGTCCTTGGGCAGGTGCCATTCAAGCTGCAGGGCACGGGCCATCTCGATCAGCTTGGCGCCCAGGTTGCGCGGCCGGGGTTCGATCAGGCGCGCCGTCTGCATGGTCAGGGTCGAGGCGCCCGAGACCACCCGGCCAGCCCCGATCGCCTGGCCCACCGCGCGCACCACGGCAGCCGGGTCGACGCCTGGATGATCGGCGAAGCGCCGGTCCTCGTAGGCGATCAGCATGCGCAGGAACAACGGATCGACATCGGCCGGCGCCGCGGTGAAGCGCCAGTGCCCGTCATCGGTCTGGAATGCCCGCAACGGCTCGCCCTTGGCATCCAGCACCAGGGTCGAGCGGCCGGTCACCCGGTCCAGCGGCAGGGGGAACACGCGGTCGAGCACGAACGCCGCCGCGACCAGGCAGATCATGCCGATCGTGACGACGAGCCCCAAACGCCTTGCCCAGACCATCGACCCACCTCACCCCACCCTCTCCCCCCTGAAGGGCGGAGAGGGCTACCAAGATGTCCCTCTCCGCCGCTTGCGGGGAAGAGGTTACTCCACCGGCACCACGGTGACCGTGCCCATGGCCGACCGGGCGCGGTACTCGGGACGGTACATGTCCTCGATCGCCACCGCCGGGATCCTGTAGGTCCCAGGCGTCACGGCGCGCACGACATAGGCGATGGCAAAGCTCTGGTTGCCGCTGTCGGTGTCGAAGGCCGCGACATAGCGGTCGTCCAGCGCCTCCTGGTAGAGCGGGTAGCTCATCTGCGGCAGCCAGCCGATCTCCTCGGCCGAGGTGGTGCCGACCAGGCGCGGGTTCTCGATCTCGAAGCCCGCGGGCAGGAGGTCGATCACCATCAACTGGTTGGCATAGCCCGACGTGGTACGCCCGACGACGACCGCGATCATCATCGTCCCCTGGGGCACCGCCTTGGGGTTGATGGCCTTGCCGTCCAGGGTGAAGAACTGGCGCGAGACCTCCATGCCATTGCCGTTCGCCGGCTGGTCCTTGGCCGGCACGCCGGTCACGGTGCCGGTGTACCAGACCGAGCCTTCGCCCGAATTCTCGAGCTTCAGGCTCTGCGCCACCTGGGCCACGCTGGGCCGGATCGAGTAGGTGGTCGAGCGCGCCGGGATCGACTGGCCGCCCACACTCACCTGCATCTTGTTGTCGGCATCCGCCAGCGAGCGGGCCGCCATCAGGAGCCAGGCCTCTTCCTGGGTCGAGAGCCAGCGCTTGCCGGCCACCATGTCGGCCACCTTGGCCGCCAGGCCCTCGGCATCGATGCCCGGCACCTTGGTTTCCGCCGCCAGGGTGACGATCGCCGCCATGTCGCGGACATTGGTGCCGTAGTCGCGCCAGATGTCGCGCTTTTCCTGCGCCGCCAGGGCCCGGTCGAAGGCTTCCGCCGCCCGGCCGCCGTCACCCATCAGCGACAGCGCCGCACCCACCTGGGCCATGGCCAGCGGCGTCGGCAGGGCCAGCCCCACCGCGTCGTGCATGTAACGGCTGGCGCCCAGCTCGCCGACACCCGCCGCCGCCAGGACATAGAGCGCGTAGGAGCGCGAGGCCAGGGCTTCCGGCCCGTCGTCGCGGCGGTTTTCGGCATGGCGCTTCAGCCAGGCCAGGCCGCGGCGATAGGCGAAGTCCGGCACCTTGATGTCCTGCGCGCGGGCGCGGGTCATGAAGTCCAGGGCATAGGCGGTGAGCCAGGGCTCGGTCGAGCCGCCATCGTCCCACAGGGCAAAGCTGCCGTCCGAGCGCTGCATTTCCAGGACATGGCCGATCGCCTTGTCGATCCGCGCCTTGTGGTCGGGCTCGCCCGGCTGTTCCCACAGCTTGGCGACCTCGCTGACATAGAGCAGCGGCATTGCCCGGCTGGTGGTCTGTTCCAGGCAGCCGTAAGGGTAGCGGTCCAGGCTGCGCAGCAGGCCGGCGACATCGATATTGGGCCTGGGGCTCAGGCTCAGCAGGAACTCCGGCGTGCCGGGGACATAGGGGTCCAGCGCCTTCTGGCCGACGGTCAAGGCCTCGCCCGGCTTGAGCTGGCGCACCAGCCGATCGATCGTCGGCAGCTGCGGCGCCCGCACGCCCAGGCCCACGGTCCGCTCGAAGCGGAAGCCGTCCGGCCCTTCGATGATCAAGGCCAGCTTGCCCAGGCCGGAAGACAGGCCCTTGACCGGGATCACCACGGTCTTGGACGCGCCCACGGCCAGATCCACCGGGCCCGGCTTGGTGCCCGCCACCAGGCCGACCACGTCATCGCCGCCGATCGAGACCTTGTAGGGTCCCGGCTTGCCGGCGACATTGCTCAAGGTGACGGTCAGCCGGCTGGTGTCGCCGACCGCCAGGAAACGCGGCGTCGCCGAGAGGACGACGACCGGATCGCGCACGATCAGGCCCTTGTCGGCACTGCCGACCTGGCGGCCGTTCCAGGCCACCGCCATCAGGCGCAGGCGGCCGTTGTAATCGGGCACGTCGAAGCTGACCGTGCCTTTGCCCTGGGCATCGAGCGCCACCACGCCCGAGAACAGCGAGACCAGCTTGATATCCGAGGGCGGCGCCCCGCGGCGGCCCAGCGCATCGCCGTCGCCACCTTCACGCAGGCGGCCCGGCTTGCCCAGCTTGGCATTCAGCAATTCGCCGTAGGCATCGCGGATCTCGACGCCCAGCCGGCGCTTGCCGAACAGGTCGGCGACCGGGTCGGGCGTGGCGAAATCGGTGAGCTGCAGGATGCCCTCGTCGACCGCCGCAATGGTGACATAGGTCGGCGCGCTGCCGGCGATCCCTGAAACCTCGATCGGCACCGAGACCTTCTGGCGCGGCTCGACCGCCTCGGGCGTGGCGAAGGCGACCTTCAGGCTGCGCGCGGCGGGGTCGACCCCCAGCCAGGCCAGGCCGATGGCACGGCCGGGGCCGCGCTGGGCATCGGCATCGCCGGGGCGGAACGCGGTCGCCAGGATATAGGCGCCGGCGCCCCAGGACTCGGTTACCGGCACCTCGACCGTGATGCCATCGGCCGGCACCGTGATGGCGCGGGTCTCCAGCACCCGGTCGGTCGCCACCGTCAGCAGCAATTCGCCGGCAAAGGGCGCCTGGATGCGCAGCTTGGCGGTCTCGCCCGGGTTGTAGAGCTCCTTGTCGGGCACCACCGTCATCTTGTCCGGGGTGTCGCCGATCGACGGGGAGACATACCAGCCGGCATGGAAGCGGGTCGACGTGGCCGCCCCTGTATCCTTGTCGGTCACCTCCAGGCGGAAGCGGCCGTAACCGACGGCAGGCATGGCCAGGCGCGCCGGCCCGGCCGCCTTCAGGTCCACCGTACCGCTGGCGACCGGCTTGTCGCGCACCACGGTATGGTAGTTCCAGCTGCCGTCCTGGAAGGTCCACTGATAGTCCCAGTCTTCCTCGATCAGGGCCCAGCGGACACCGCCGGCATCGCGCGGCTTGCCGCCATCGTCGAGGGCGACGATGTCGAAGCCCGCACTGGTGTTCTCCGCCACCTGGTCATAGTCGAAAGTGGACTTGACCCCCAGCCACAAGGGCTTGTTGTGGATCGGCAGCTCGATCTTGGTCGAGACCGGCCGGCCGCTGGTCTCGAAGACATCGGCGCGGATCATGGCGACCAGCGGCTGGACCGTGTCAGGCAGGTCGTTCGCCTCGATCTCGAAGACGGTCTGGCCCTTCGCGTCCGTGGTCTGGTCGTCGAGGTTGACGCGCTGCTGCTCGACCCGCTCGTCGACCAGGCCGAAGGCATAGGCGGCATAATCGGGGAACGGCGTGGAGGCCGCGCCGATCACGACCTCGACCGCGCTGCGCAGATCCGTCGCCGGGGCCCCGAACAGGTATTTGGCATCGATCGACAATTGCAGCGGACGGCCCGGCTCGAGCGCCGTGGCGCTGGCGGTTACCTTGGTCTCGATCCGCGCCGGGATCACGTCCTCGACCAGCACCGACAGGCCGCCGATCGCGTCCTTTTCGGGGTCGGTGTGCCAGCTCAGGCTCCACGAGCCGGTGCGGGCACCGGCACTGATGTCCCAAGTGACCTCGTAGGAGCCGGCGCCCTGCGGCTGCACGGCGCGGCGGTCGATCTCGACCCCGTCGGGGCGGCGGATCTTGACCGTCAGCGGCATGCCGTCGATGGCGTTGCCGGATTCGTCGCGCAGCAGGGCCATGATGTGGGCGGTCTCGCCCGGCCGGTAGACGCCGCGTTCGGCATAGGCGAAGAGGTCGAGCGGGCCGGGCTGCGGCCGGCCGGACACGCCGCGGTCCGACAGGTCGAAGGCGGAACGGGTGAGGTCCAGGAAGGTGAAGTCGCCCTCGCCCGAGAAAGCCATGACCGCGGCGACCGAACGGCCGCCCTCGGCCCGCATCAGGCCGGGGTCGAAGCGCACGATGCCGTTGGCATCGGACTTGATGCTGGCCAGTTCCTCGTTGTTGCGGGCATAGAGACGAACCGAGATGTCCTGCGCCGGCTTGCCGGTCGACAGCGAGCGGGTGACCACGGTGAGGCCGTCGCGGCCGTCCATGGTGGTCAGGCCGACATCGGTCACCACCACCCACTGGGTCGCCAGATAGTCCCACGGATCGACGTCGCCGATCGCCGGGGCCGCGGTCAGGACATAGACGCCGGGCGTCGCGACCTTGCGCATCTCGTCGAGGTTCAGCGCGGTGACCACGCGCTTGTTGGCCTCGTTCTCGATGTCGACCTCGCCCTTCCAGACCAGCTCGCCGGTGGTCTGGGCGATTTCGCCGGCGTCGTATTCGCTGAGCGCCCGCATGAAATTGCCGTAGTTCACGACACTGAGCAGGTTGCGGTCGTTGATGCGGTAGAGGCTGAGCTTGGCCTTGTCGGTGTTGACCGAGATCAGCGGCACGCCGACCGCGCCGACCTTGGGCAGGATATAGGCGCTGTCGGTAAAGCCTAAGCTGTCCGGCCGGTTGCCCACCGTGATCGTGGCCGATTCGGTGCGGTCCAGCTTGGTCCCGTCGGCGGCCGGCAGGCCCTTGGCGACGGTCAGCTCATAGGCCTCGCCGAAGCGGGCGCCGTCGATGCAGATGTTGCGGCCGCGAACGGCGAAGGCGCCGTCGAACTTCGGCGTCACATCGATGTAATCGTCGTATTTCGCCGTGGGCGACAGGTCGCCGTAGAATTCCAGGCACAGGGACGGCGTATCGGCGTCTTCCTGGGCATAGGCATTGGTCAGGCGGAAGCGGGTCGCCTCCTCCAGGGCCGCGATGCGCTCGGCGATGTCCGGGCTCGACTTGATCTTGGCGGCTTCGCGGTAGACCTCCAGCGCCTGGCCGGGGGCATCGTTGCGCTCCAGCGCGGTCCCCAGGATGTCCAGCGCCGCGACCTTGCCCGCCGGTGTGGTGGAAAGCTGATAGGCGCGGTAGGCGGCGGGAATGGCGCGCCAGTAATTGGTGTTGCGCAGGTGCGCCTCGGCCAGACGGCCCCAGGTGGTGGCGTCGTCCTGGCCCAAGGCGATCGCCCGCTCGTAGAGGTCGGCGGCCTGCCACCAGCGCTCGCGCCGGGCTTCCAGCTCGGCCGCGTCGAAGGATTTCTTGGCCTCGACCGCGCTGCGCGCGCCGTCGTCGCGGCGCTTGATGTCCTGGACGTAGGAATTGGCCTGGTCGGCCACCCTGGAGAAGGGATCCGCGTGAACGATGCCGGTACCGGCGATCAGAACAGCGCAAACGAATGCCAAACGGCGGATAAACGCCGACGTGACACGGCCCATGAGATAATTCCCCCCTCGTTGCCGGCCGATCCTACACGAAGCAAGGCTCGGCACCTAAGGGGTCGCAGAAGATTTTGGCAAATTCAAGGAGCCAGATCACACATGCCCGCTTGACGCGCGACCAAGAGAGGCCGATCCCAGGTGATCGGAGGAGGTGATCACATGAAAATCACCGTCGACTGGGACCGTTGCAAATCCAACGGCGTCTGCGTCGCCATGGCCCGCGAGGTCTTCCGCCTGAACGGCGAGGAACTCGACATTCTCCAAACCGAACCGCCCGAGGACCTGCGGGAGAAGGTCATGCGCGCGGTCAAGCGCTGCCCCACCCAGGCCATTTCGGTCGAGGGTTGAGAGCTTGCCCTTACTCCCTCGCCCCGCTTGCGGGGAGAGGGCTGGGGTGAGGGGTTGCCGGGGCCGCGATAGTCGCTGCCAAAACGCTCGCCGGGCTGGCGACGGTCGGCAGGACCTTGACCTGCCACACCCCTCACCCTAGCCCTCTCCCCGCAAGCGGGGCGAGGGAACGCTTTACGCGATGCGCCGGGCTTCGCCCTGCCAGTAGCGGTCCTTGAGCAGGCGCTTGTAGAGCTTGCCGGTGGGATGGCGGGGCAGTTCGGCCTCGAAGTCGACCGTCTTGGGGCATTTGACGTGGGACAGGTTCTCGCGGCAGAAGGCGATCAATTCGGCTTCCAGCGCCGGGCCGGCGTCAGCCATGTCGGCCGGCTGGACCACCGCCTTCACCGCCTCGCCCCAATCGGGATCGGGCACGCCGAAGACCGCCACGTCGGCCACCTTGGGGTGGGTGATCAGCAGGTTCTCGGCCTCCTGCGGGTAGATGTTCACCCCGCCGGAGATGATCATGTTGGCCTTGCGGTCGGTCAGGAACAGGAAGCCGTCGGCATCGAGATAGCCGATGTCGCCCAAGGTCGACCAGCCCTTGTCGTTGCGGCTGGACGCGGTCTTTTCCGGGTCGTTGTGGTACTGGAACTCGGTCCCGTCCGAGAAATAGATCGTGCCCGGCTCGAAGGCCGGCAACTCCTTGCCCTCGTCGTCGACGATATGGGGCACGCCGAACAGGGGACGGCCGACCGTGCCCTTGTGGGCCAGCCATTCGGCGCTGTTGCAGGCGCAGAAGCCGTTGCCCTCGGTCCCGGCATAGTATTCGTGAATGATCGGGCCCCACCAGGCGATCATCTGTTCCTTCACCGGGATCGGGCACGGCGCCGCCGCATGGATGATGCATTGCAGCGACGAGACGTCGTATTTGCCACGCACCGCCGGGTCGAGCTTGAGCAGGCGCGCGAACATGGTCGGCACCACCTGGCTGTGGGTGACCCGGTGCTTTTCGATCAGGGCCAGGTATTCCTCGGGATCGAAATGCTCCATCACCACCACGCTGCCGCCGAAGCGCATCATGGTCATGGAGAAGCGCAAGGGGGCCGCGTGATAGAGCGGCGCCGGCGAGAGGTAGATCGTCCCTTCCGAGGGGCCATAGAGCGCGCTGGCCAGCATGAACAAGGTGTTGGGCGAGCCGAACGGCAGGCCGCTGAGCGCCACCTTGATGCCCTTGGGCCGGCCGGTTGTGCCCGAGGAATAGAGCATGTCGGCGCCTTCGGTCTCGTCGGCGATCGGCGTCGCAGGCTGCCCTCGACCGCCGCCTCGTAAGCTTCGAAGCCGGCCACCTGCCCGTCCAGCATCAGGCGGGCGATCAGGTTGGGCGAGGCCTGGGCCACCTTGCCCGCCAGATCGGCCATGTATTTCGAGGTGATCAGGACCTTGGCGCCGCAGTCGTTGACGATATAGGCGGCCTCGCCCAGGGTCAGGCGGGTGGAGATGGCGGTATAATAGAGTCCGGCGCGCTGGGCCGCCCAGGTGATTTCGAAAAAGCGGGCGTGGTTTTCCAGCAGGATGGCGATCTGGTCGCCCGGTTTGAGCCCCAGGCTGCGGAACAGATGGGCGCAGGCATTGGAGCGCGCCTCGAGCTCAGCATAGGTCACCGTCTTGCCGCTGCCGGCCATGCGATAGGCGATCTTGTCGGGATTGGCAGCGGCGTGGACACCGATATGCATGCTTGTCTCTCCCTTGGTGCGCGGCCCGTTTGCCCAGGTCCGTCGCTTATCGTTATGCTTGGACTATAATCTAACCAATGATGACGCCATCGTCACCTTTATCGACATGACCGAAAAAAAGCCGCCCCCCAAGACCCCGGCCGACCTGAAGGCCGAACGCCTAGCCCAGCCCTGCGCGACAACCTGCGCCGCCGCAAGGCCCAGACCCGCGGCCGCGAAGCGGTGGAACGGGCGCTGGGCGATGATAAGGACGAGCAGGAATAGGGGCCGGTCAGGCCGCCGCCGTGGCTTCCCAGCCTCGGCAGGCCAGAAGAACATGCTTCGGCACGGGTTTCTTGCCGTTCGAGTAGTAGGCGATCATCCGCCGGGAAAGCCCCAAGGCCTCCGCGGCCTTGGTCAGCGACAAGCCGTGGCGCAGCCGCCATTCGAGAAACTTGCGCGCATCCTCATGGCCGGTGGCGCTAAGGGTTTCGAGCCAGAGGGCATCCGCACCGATCTCCACGCCGCCGGGCCATTCGAGGGCATGCCCCCACTCCCCAACCCTGACCTCGCGAAACGCCGCCGGGTCCCGCAAAGCCGCGAAGGCCTTGTGATGGAGCATGGCGCCCAGATCGAGGCGAGCCTTGACGCCGCCCACCCACGAAACGTCGACCATCGCCGTACCAACCGGGTGGACGTCGCCAATGGTCCGCATTTGGTCTAGGGCGCTCATCCGTTCAATTCCTGCCACTTTGCCAGCAAGGCCTCTCGATTCTGCCTGGCCCAAACCGTCGCTTCGCGCAAAATCTCACCGGATACAGTGCCGATGATCAGTTCCAACGTCGCGATGTTCACCGAGGCACGAAAATCCCGCCCCTCGATATGGAAATGCGGGATGCCGTGCTCATTGCCATAGACCGCGATCTTCCACGCGCCTTGCCGATGCATCGTGACCATGCACCGCGAGCGTAGTGCAACTATTGCACCGTGTCACGCGATCTCAGGCGGTCATTCCGGCTCGAATGGGTCTGCGGCGCACTCAGCCTTGACGGCGTCGCGGAGGATAGCCGACAAGCGGCGCACGATCTCGTCGTTTTGAGGCAGTGCCCTACCGTCCAACGCTGTGACGGGGCACAGCAAGCGCAGGCTGTTGGTGGCGAAGACCGCATTGGCTTCACCCAATCCGGCTGGTTCCACCGCCCGCTCGGCGGGACGAAAGCCGGAAACGACCCCCAACAAAAGCTGCCGCATCACGCCGGGCCGGACACCGTCGGAGACCGGCGGCGTCACCAGTTCCTCGCCCTGAATCACAAACAGGTTGGCCATCGCCGTCGAGGCGACATTGCCGGCCGTATTGAGGATCAGGGCATCGCCGGCGCCGGCCGCCTTCGCCTGCTGGAACGCCAGGACATTGTCGAGATAGGCGAGCGACTTGATGCGGGACAGCGGCGAGGTTTCGTTGCGGCGGATGGTGCTGGTGACCAGGCGGATCGGCTGGAACGCCATGGAAGGCGACCAAGGGGCGAGCGTGGCGAAGACGGTGGGGCGGGGCTCGGCCGGCGGGGCAAGACCGCGCGGGCCGGGGCCGCGGGTGACGGTGATGCGGAGCGCGGCGTGATCGTCGGTCATGGCGGCGACGAGGTCGGCGATCGCCTGCTCGACGGTGGCGCGCGGCAGGGGGAAGCCCAGGACCTGGGCGGCGTCTTCCAGGCGGGCCAGGTGGTCGCCCAGGCGGAAGGGCACGCGGCCGAAGACGGCGATGGTCTCGAAAATGCCGTCACCCAAGGTCAGGCCGCGGTCGCCGGCCTCCAAGGTCAAGGTCGGGCTGTGGCGGACGCTGCCGTCGAACCAGATCATGCCGCGAGATCCAGGAAATTGCGCAGCAGGCGGTGGCCGCCCTGCGTCAGCACGGATTCGGGATGGAACTGCACGCCGAAGGTGGGGTGGTCGCGGTGGCGCAGGGCCATGATTTCGCCCTCTACCGACAGGGCGGTAATTTCCAATGGTGCACCTCTCTCCTCCCGCGTCCTTTCGTCATCCCAGCGAAAGCTGGGATCCATGGCGATGCCAGGTTCTGCCGTGTCCAGCATGCCACCGCCATGGATCCCAGCTTTCGCTGGGATGACGATTGATGTTGGGAGTTCCACCACCAAGGAGTGGTAGCGCCCGACCGTCAGCGGCGCCGGCAATCCCGCAAACAGGCCGGTGCCGTCGTGGCTCACGGGCGAGGCGCGGCCGTGCAGGGGCCGCCTGGCGCGGGCGATGCGCCCGCCGAAGACCTGGCCGATGCACTGATGGCCCAGGCAGACGCCGAGGATTGGGATCTTGCCGGACAGGGCTTCGACGATGCCCAGGGAAATCCCGGCCTGGTCGGGCGCGCAAGGGCCGGGCGACAGGACGATCGCCCTGGGCGCCAGGGCCTCGACCGCCGCGACGGTGATCGCGTCGTTGCGCACCACCTCGGCCGCCTCGCCCAGTTCGCGGAAATAGCGGGCGATGTTGAAGACGAAGCTGTCGTAATTGTCGATGACCAGGATCATTCGGCCGCCTCGTCCGCCCGGGCACCCGATGCCGCAAAGATCCGCGCCGCCTTGGTCAAGGTCTCCTCGTGTTCCGCCACGGGGTCCGACAGGGCGGTGATGCCGCCGCCGACATGGAAACTGGCCTGGCCTTGGGTGAAGGTCACCGTACGGATAGCGATGTTGAAATCGGCGCTGCCGTCGAACCCCAAGTAACCGATCGAGCCGCAATAGACGCCGCGCGCCACCTGTTCGGTCTGCGCGATGACCTGCATCGCCTGGGGCTTGGGCGCGCCGGTGACCGAACCGCCGGGGAAGGCGGCGGCGACGGCGTCGAGCGCGTCCCGGCCCGCTTCCAACTGCCCGGTGACGGTCGAGACCAGATGGTGCAGGCCGGCATAGGTCTCCAGCGCGCACAGGGCCGGCACCTCGACCGTGTGGGGCCGGCAGACGCGCGAGAGGTCGTTGCGCAGCAGGTCGACGATCATGACGTTTTCCGCCCGGTCCTTCTCCGACGCCAGAAGGGCGGCGGCGCGGGCCGCGTCGATGGCTGGATCTGGATCGCGGGCGATGGTGCCCTTGATCGGCCGCGTTTCGACCCTGTCGCCGGTCACTTTCAAAAATCGCTCTGGCGAGGAGGAGGCGACGGCGAGGTCGCCGAACGCGAGGTAGGCGGCGAAATCGCCGGGGTTGGCTGCGCGCAGCCGCTCGTAATAGGCCCAAGGGTCGAAACCGGCCCCCAGGCTGGCGGTGAAGCGCTGGGCGATATTGGCCTGGAAGAGGTCGCCGGCCAGGATCGCCTCGATCACCCCGGCCACCGCCGCCCGGTAGGCCGCCGGGGTGAAATTCGATTGCCAGTCGAGCGCCAGGGGGGTGTCCACCCGGCGCGGTTCGGGGGTGGCCAGCAGGGCCAGGACCCGGTCGCGGTTGCCCTGGCCGTCCGCCTCCGGCCACAGATCGGCCATCAGGATCGCCTCGCCGCTGCCATGATCGAAGGCGATAACCCAGTCGTAGATCCCGAAGATGGCGTCGGGCACGCCGCCCGGCATGGCCGGCTGGCGTTCGAACAGGCGGCCGGCCTCATAGGCGAGGAAGCCCATGGCCCCCCTTTGAAGGCGGGCAGCCCTGCCCCCGCCGCCGCCCGGCCCTGCTTCAACAGGCCGCGCAGCGCCGCGTGCGGCGCACCTGGCAGCGGCTGGCCGTGCCAGTGCCCCCGGCCCTCGCGGATCTCGAACAGGCCCGCCGGATCGGCGGCGAGATAGGAGAATCGGCCTTGGATTTCATGGGCATAGGCACTGTCCAGGAACACGGTGCCGCCCAGCCCGGCGAGGCGCCGGGCGGTCGCCACGGGGTCCAGGGGCCCAAGGGGTACGATCGTCATGATCCGATTTGTCGCAACGCCCAAGCGCCGACGCAACAGGCGGTATTCCGCCTACGCGCAACACAGCCCTGCCACAGAGGTTGAGGCCGCCCCCGCGACCGGCTAGATAGGGCGGTCAAAATCTCGCGTTACCCTGAAAGAAATCCGCCGATGGCCATCCTGTCCGACATCTCGATCCGCGAGCTTGCCCAGACCACGGGCATGATCGAGCCGTTCGTCGAGGCACAGAAGCGCGAGGGCATGATTTCCTACGGCCTGTCGTCCTATGGCTATGACGCGCGGGTGGCCGACGAATTCAAGATCTTCACCAATGTGAATTCGGCCGTGGTGGACCCCAAGGACTTCTCGGCCGACAGCTTCGTCGATCGCAAGACCGATTGCTGCGTGATCCCGCCCAATTCCTTCGCCCTGGCCCGCACCGTCGAATATTTCCGCATCCCGCGCGACGTGCTGGTGATCTGCCTTGGCAAGAGCACCTATGCCCGCTGCGGCATCATCGTGAACGTGACGCCGCTGGAGCCCGAATGGGAAGGCCACGTCACCTTGGAATTTTCCAACACGACGCCCCTGCCGGCGAAGATCTATGCCAACGAGGGCGCCTGCCAGTTCCTGTTCCTGAAGGGCGACCGCCCTTGCGAGGTCTCCTACGGCGACCGGGCAGGCAAATACATGCGCCAGACCGGCGTCACCCTGCCGAGGCTTTGAGATCATGGCCCTTCAACGCATCGTCATCCGTGGTGCCGGCGAGTTGCGCGGCGAGATCCCGATCTCGGGCGCCAAGAACGCCGCCCTGCCCCTGATCGCGGCCGGCCTGCTGACCGACCAGACCCTGACCCTGGACAATCTGCCCGAACTGGCCGACATCGGCTCGATGCTGGGCCTGATCGAACAGCATGGCGCCGGCATCGTGCGCGGCCCGCGCCATGTCGAGATCACCACGGCCAGGATCGACAACACCACC
Organism: Oleomonas cavernae; assembly: GCF_003590945.1. Classification (NCBI taxonomy): domain Bacteria; kingdom Pseudomonadati; phylum Pseudomonadota; class Alphaproteobacteria; order Acetobacterales; family Acetobacteraceae; genus Oleomonas; species Oleomonas cavernae. The sequence goes on from NZ_QYUK01000011.1 coordinate 3,522,154, forward strand.
GCACCCTATGACATCGTGCGCAAGATGCGGGCCAGCGTCCTGGTGCTGGGGCCGCTGGTCGCCCGCATGGGCGAGGCCAAGGTCTCGCTGCCCGGCGGCTGCGCCATCGGCACAAGGCCGGTGGACCTGCACCTCAAGGGCCTGGAGGCCATGGGCGCGAAGATCGAACTGGTCGACGGCTATGTCCATGCGACCGCGCCCAAGGGCCTGAAGGGTGCCACCATCCGCTTCCCCTTCGTCTCGGTCGGGGCGACGGAGAACCTGCTGATGGCGGCGAGCCTGGCCGATGGCGAGACCATCCTGGACAATGCAGCGCGCGAGCCCGAGATCATCGACCTGGCCAATTGCCTGCTGGCCATGGGTGCCGAGATCGAGGGTGTCGGCACCGAACGCATGGTGATCCGCGGCAAGAAGTGGCTGCGCGGCGCCCGCTATTCGATTCTGCCCGACCGTATCGAGACCGGTACCTATGCCATGGCGGTGGGTGTGGCCGGCGGCGCGGTCGAACTGGTCGGCGCCCGGCCCGAAACCCTGGAAGGCGTGATCGAGGTGCTGAACCGCACCGGGGTCGAAGTGACGCCGACGCCGCGCGGCATGTTCGTGAAACGCAACGGCAGCCGTGTGGTCGGCGTCGACGTGATGACCCAGCCCTATCCGGGCTTCCCGACCGACCTGCAGGCGCAGTTGATGGTGTTGATGGCGACCGCCGAGGGGGCGGCCATGATCACCGAGACCATCTTCGAGAACCGCTTCATGCATGTGCCCGAACTGGCGCGCATGGGCGCCAATGTGACTGTCCACGGGGCGTCGGCCCTGGTGCGCGGGGTCAAACGCCTCAAAGGCGCGCCGGTGATGGCGACGGACCTGCGCGCCTCGATCAGCCTGGTGCTGGCGGGCCTGGCGGCGGAGGGCGAGACGGTGGTAAACCGCATCTATCACCTCGACCGCGGCTATGAGCGCGTGGCCGAGAAGCTGAGCGCCGTGGGCGCCAAGATCGAACGATTGGCCGACTGATGACCACGCCCCCGGCCAAGCTCAACCTCGGCTTTGCGGACGCGGAAGACCTGAGCGTGGTTGCCGCGGTCCTGCAGGATGCCGTGGTGAAGGCGGCCGACCTCGCCTATCTGGGGGGCATGAAGCGCTTCGTACTGGTGGCCAACCGGTTCTGCTGGGAAGGCGGCGAGATGCCGCCCCTGCGCCGGCGGGCGGGCGTGCATTTCGATACGGTGCGGTCGGTCAAGCTGCGCGGAGTCGATCGCAACGCGGTGGAACAGGTGCTGGAACTCCTGACCATCGAGACCCAGGAATACGAGAACGGCGTGCTGATCGACCTCATCTTCGCCGGCGAGGCGCAGATCCGCCTCGACGCGGAAGTGGTCGACGGCGGTTTGAAGGATTTGACGGAAGCCTGGCCCACGGCGCGCGCGCCGCGCCATGCGCTCGACGGGAAAGAACCCTGATGGTAACCAAACCGCCCAATGAAGGGCTCGTCTTCGCCCTGCCCAAGGGCCGCATCTTGAAAGAGCTGCGCCCGCTGCTCGACAGGGTCGGCCTGACGCCGGAACCCGATTTCGACAACGAGAAATCGCGCGCCCTGCAATTCCGCACCAACCACCCCCATATCACGCTGATCCGGGTGCGCTCCTTCGATGTCGCCACGTTTGTCGCCTTCGGCGCCGCGCATCTGGGCGTGGCAGGCAACGACGTGCTGATGGAATTCGATTATCCTGAGATCTATGCGCCCCTGGACTTGGGGATAGGCCGCTGCCGCCTGTCGGTGGCCGAGCCGGTCGACATGGCCAACAAGGACGACCCCAGCCGCTGGAGCCACGTCCGCGTTGCCACCAAGTATCCGCATGTCACCCGCCGCCACTTCGCCGCCCGCGGTGTCCAGGCCGAGTGCATCAAGCTGAACGGCGCCATGGAACTGGCGCCCAGCCTTGGGTTATGCCGGCGCATCGTCGACCTGGTTTCGACCGGCGACACGCTGAAGGCCAACGGCCTGGTCGAGGTCGAGCAGATCGCCGAGGTAACCTCGCGACTGGTGGTCAACCGCGCCGCCTTCAAGACCAGGGTCGAGGAGATCGGCGGCTGGATCGATGCTTTCCGGGGGCCCTGCGTGCCGCTTGACCTGACCACCGCGGACCCGGATTTCGCTGCCCGCTTCCAGGGCCTGCTCCACGCCAAGCGCGAGATGTCGGAAGACGTCGACGCGGCGGTCGCCAAAATCGTCGCCGACGTGAAGCTGCGCGGCGACGCGGCGGTGATCGAGTACACCAACCGCTTCGACCGCGTAACCATCAAGGACGCGGCCGAGCTGCGGGTCTCGACCCAGGAGATCGATGAGGCGGTCGCCGGCCTCAGCCCGGAACTGCTGGCGGCGATCGACCTGGCGGCGACGCGCATCGAGTCGTTCCATGCCCGCCAGATGCCGATGGACGACCACTATACCGACGCGGCCGGCGTGCGCCTTGGCCTGCGCTGGACCAGCGTCTCGGCCGCCGGCCTCTATGTCCCCGGCGGCACCGCGGCCTATCCCTCGTCGGTGCTGATGAACGCCCTGCCGGCCAAGGTGGCGGGTGTCGACCGCATCGTCATGGTGGTGCCAACGCCGGACGGCGTGCTGAACGCGGCGGTGATGGCGGCGGCGCACCGGGCCGGGGTCACCGACATCTACCGCATCGGCGGGGCCCAGGCCGTGGCCGCCCTGGCCCATGGCACCCAGAGCATCACACCGGTCGACAAGATCGTCGGCCCCGGCAATGCCTATGTCGCGGCGGCCAAGCGCCAGGTCTTCGGCCTGGTGGGCATCGATTCGATCGCCGGGCCCAGCGAGATCCTGGTGGTGGCGGACGGCACCAACGACCCGGCCTGGATCGCCGCCGACCTGCTGTCCCAGGCCGAGCACGACGAAAGCGCCCAGTCGATCCTGATGACCGACGACAATGCCTTCGCCGACAAGGTCATTGCCGCCGTCGAGGACCACTTGAAGCGCCTGCCCCGGGCGGTGACCGCGGCCAAAAGCTGGCACGACCACGGCGCCGTGATCCGCCTGGCCAACCTGGCCGAGGCGGTGCCCCTGGTCGATGCCATCGCGCCCGAGCACCTGGAACTGGCGCTGGACGATCCTGACGGCTTTGCTAACAAGGTGCGCCATGCCGGCGCCATCTTCCTGGGCCGCCACACGCCGGAAGCCATCGGCGACTATGTCGCCGGGCCCAACCATGTGCTGCCCACGGCGCGCACCGCGCGCTTCTCGTCCGGCCTGTCGGTGTTCGACTTCCTCAAGCGCACCACCCTGGTCGGCTGCGACGAGGCCGCGCTGCGGGCGATCGGCCCGGCGGCAGTAACCTTGGCCCGGGCCGAGGGACTGGATGCCCATGCCCTGTCGGTCGCCATTCGACTGGGCGGCGCCAACTGATGACCGAAGGCTCGACCCGCAAGCTGGTGGGGGTGACCCTGGACCAGGGCTCCGTCGCCAGGCGCGGCGCCGATGTCGAGCATGAACGCAAGGTGGCGATCTTCGACCTGCTGGAAGAAAACCACTTCTCGCCCATCGGCGATCACGACGGGCCCTATCACCTGCACTTAGGCATCGAGGAAAACCGCCTGGTCTTCGATATCCGCGATTCCTTCGTGGCGCCGCTCGGCAAGATCATCCTGGCCCTGTCGCCCTTCCGCACCATCATCCGCGACTATCTGGCGGTCTGCGACAGCTACCAGATGGCGATCAAGTCCGCCTCGCCCCAGAAGATCGAGGCGATCGACATGGGTAGGCGGGGCCTGCACAACCAGGGTTCGGAGCTGCTGATCGAACGCCTGAAGGGCAAGATCGAGATCGATTTCGACACCGCCCGGCGCCTGTTCACCCTGATCAACGTTTTGTTGATGAAGGGCTGAGCGGGATGGCGTTCCCGGGGGGGCTCGACGTCGATCTGCCGGGGGCCGTGCTGTTCTGCTGCACCCAGAACGCGATCCGCTCGCCCATGGCCATGGGCCTGATGAAGCATTTCTACGGCAAGGTGATCTTCACCGATTCGGTCGGCGTGCGCGCCGGCGACCTCGACCCCTTCGCCGTCACCGCCATGGACGAACTGGGGATAGACATCGCCAAGTACCGGCCCAAGAGCTTCGACGACCTGGAAGACACCAGCTTCGACCTGATCATTTCCTTGAGCCCCGAGGCCCAGCACAAGGCGGTGGACCTGACCCGCACCATGGCCTGCGAGGTCGAATACTGGCCGACCTTCGACCCCAGCATCGCCCAAGGCAGCCGCGACCAGGTGATGGACAGCTATCGCGGCGTGCGCGACCAGCTCTTCAAGCGCATCCGCGCCCGCTTCGGCGTGGTCAAGGCACCGACCGTTTAGACAGACTGCGCCAAGCATGGCAATATGCCGGGCATGGTCTCTAAGCGGAAAATCGACCCTGAAGATCTCGACCCTGCATTTGTTGCAGCGATCGAGGAGGGCCGTGCCGACATTGCCGCTGGCCGCACTATTTCACACGAGAAAATTCGGGCGTGGCTGCTGTCCTGGGGCACACCGAACGAACTGCCGCCGCCAGAATAGCAGTTCACGGATCTCAGCGCCCGGGAACCTGAACGCCGTCTTGGCGTTGCATTCTCGCCTCTTGCACCCCAAACAGGGCCGACCTGATGCCTGCGCGCTTGCAAAAGTGGGCGCCCGGTCGCATGTTCCTGGCCAAATTTCGCGCCCTTCAGGAGAATTCATGGCGAAAGAAGAGTTGATCGAGTTTCCGGGTACGGTAACCGAGCTTCTGCCCAATGCGATGTTTCGCGTGAAGCTGGATAATGACCACGAGGTGCTGGCCCATACCGCCGGCAAGATGCGCAAGCATCGCATCCGCGTCCTGGCCGGCGACAAGGTGCTGGTCGAGATGACCCCCTACGACCTGACCAAGGGTCGCATCACCTTCCGCTTCAAGTGAGCTGACGACCAGGCATCACGCCATGGTCCAACGCCCCCTTTTCGTGCTCGCTTCGGCCAGTCCGCGCCGGCGCGAGCTTCTGGCCCGTCTGGGCCTGGTGCCTGACCGCATCGACGCCGCCGATCTCGACGAGACGCCGCTGAAAGCCGAAGAGCCGCTGGCTCTCGCGGCGCGCCTTGCCGTGGCCAAGGCCCAGGCCATCGCCGCGCAGGCGCGCAATGCCGGCGCCTTCGTCCTGGCCGCCGACACCGTGGTGGCCTGCGGCCGCCGGGTGCTGCCCAAGGCCGAGACGATCGATGAGGCCCGCGCCTGCCTCGACCTGCTGTCGGGCCGCCGCCACAAGGTGATCACCGGCCTGGCCCTGGTCCGCCCCGACGGGCTCGCGCGGGGGCGCACCGTGGTCAGCAGCGTCACCTTCAAGCGCCTGACCCGGGCCGAGATCGCCTGGTACCTGGAGAGCGGCGAATGGCACGGCAAGGCCGGCGGCTATGCCATCCAGGGCCGGGCCGAGGCCCTGGTGCGCTTCCTCTCCGGCTCCCACTCCAACGTGGTGGGCCTGCCCCTGTTCGAGACCTATCAATTGCTGGCCGGCAACGGCCTCGACGTGACCTTGCCCGCGCCATGACCCGGCGCTTCGTCATCGAAGCCGGGCCGCTCGAGACCCGCACCGCCTTGATCGAGGACGGTCGCGCGATCGAATTCCACGTCTTTCCGCAAGGCCGCCCGTCCCTGGTGGGCGAGATCCGCCTGGGCCGCGTCGCCTCGGTCGAGAAGGCCATGGGCGCCCTCTTCGTCGACATCGGCCTGGACCGCCCCGCCTTCCTGAAGCTCAAGGACGCCGGCCGGCCCAGCCCGGCGGAAGGGGCGGCGATTGTCGTCGAGATCATCCGCGAGGCGACCGGGGCCAAGGCCGCCCGCGTCACCACCCGCCTGGGCGCTGTGGCGGACCCCACAGGCCAGATCCCCCGGCCCGCCTGCTGGCGGCCCCCCATCCCGCCCTGCGCCTGGCCAGGGCGGCAGCCGCGACAGGCCCGCTCGACCTGATCGTCGAGGGCGCCGCCGGCGGCCTGCGCGCCGCCCTCAGCGATCTGGGTGCCCGCGGCCATCAGGGCACCCGCCCCCTGTTCGACACGGCAGACCTCGAAGGCGCCTTCCTCGCCGCCCTCGAGCGCCACGTGGCCCTGGAGGGCGGCGGCAGCCTGGCCATCGACGAGACCGAGGCCCTGACCGCCATCGACATCGACGGGGCGGGCCTCAGCCCCGCGCCGCCAACGAGGCCGGGGCCAGGGCCGCCGCAGCCGAGATACGCCGCCGCAACCTCGCCGGCCAGATCGTCATCGACTTCATCGGCGACGGCGCCGACATCGCCGCCGGCCGCCAGGCCCTGGCGAAAGCCCTCCAGGCCGACCCGCTGCGGCCGGAACTGGCCCGTGGCGACCTGGGTGGCCTGGTCCTGGTGACGCGGACGCGAATCGGCCCCTCCCTGCGCGGCGCGGTGACCGAACCCTGCCCGGCGTCCGACGGCCGGCGCCTGACCGCCAGCCATCTGGCCGCCCGCCTGCTGCGCCGGGCCGAGGGGCTGGCCCGCCACCACCCCGGCCGCGCCCTGATTGCCCGGGCGCCCCAGGACGTGCTCGATTTCGCCGCCCCGCGCTTCGAGGAGCTGGTGCGCCCGCTGGGTGCGCCCTTGCGCATCGAGGCCTCCCTGGGGGATGGTCGCGACGTGGAAGTGAGTCTGGCCCCATGAAACCCGATCCCGCGAACGACAACCCCAAGCCCTGCCAGATCTGCGGCAAGCCCTCGGCCGAGAAATACCGGCCGTTCTGCTCGGCGCGCTGTGCTGACGTGGACCTGCACCGCTGGCTGGGCGGGCGTTACGCGATCCCGGCGGTCGAGACCGACGAGCCCGACGACGAGACAATCCTGCCCGACGACGGCAATGCCAGCGGTGACGATTGACGGCCCCCGCCTAATCCTCTAATAACGGCGTCCTCGCCGACCGGTGCCCTGCTTTGCACGTCACCGCCGTCCTTGGGCCCAGGTAGCTCAGTTGGTAGAGCAGCGGATTGAAAATCCGCGTGTCGCTGGTTCGATTCCGGCCCTGGGCACCATAAAAAACCATTATATTTTAATAGCTTACGTGATTATGAGTGATTCTCATGGTCTCAATTTTCCTTTCCAGAACGCTACAGAATGACCGTTGATTCTCCTCACTTTTCCAGTGCGCTCCTGTGGCTCCACAGAATATTTCCAGAAAATTTCGGGGCCTAAGAACCCGCTTGGGTCAACAACGGTGTAAGCAAAACCATCTCCAAGGCCCCGAGCAATCCATCCGGAAGAGTGCCGAATCACTGATTTCACGGTATGGTGGTTTTGCGGTCGACGAGCGGTGGAACTAGCCAAATGAAGCAATATCCGATCTATGTGCCGGGGTGTGGGTATCAGGGGATTGACCGACGCAAGCGGCAGAAGTGCGACGAATACAATCGGGTCGCCCACCTGGTCCAAAAATACTTGAACGAAGAGGTCTCCAATCAGCCGGACGGTGCCTATTCCTATCTTAGTTACGCTGTTGCTAGAGAAATAGGCGAGAGCTCTGATCTAGTGCACGAAATAATATCGAAGATAGATGGCGGCACTAATGGTGTCACTATTCTAAAGGGCTCGTATAAAGACTTGTATCGTTAGCGCTAGTACAAACTGGGGGCAATATGACGACAAAATATCATCTCGAAATCTACGAGCCGGGATCGAACGGTACCACAGTTGCGGCTCACTTCACGAGTTCCACCCCGTTCGGTCATATCGCTCCAGGTGATCTCGTCAACCTGCCTGACGCACCATCACCAACCATGCCAGGCTCACCTTGGCAGGTTACCAAGATCGAGCACGGCCTCTGGAATGCGGGGCCCGACGTGACGCACAAGGTGATGCTATTTGTCGAAGAGATCCCCAAGCCCCAATTCGGAACCATGGAGATCAAGGGCTTCTAGTGGATTGACTCCAACGCTTGGAGTCAATCCACTAGAGCATCTTGCTTGAAACCTGAATCGTCGGGATTCCCTTGGCGGCGGAATTGTGATTCATCCTCTCAGGAGGTGGATCATGGGAAAACCTTACTCGACTGATTTGCGGGAACGGATCGAGGCTCACGTGGCTTCGGGCCATTCGCGGCGGGATGCGGCCAGGCACTTCGGTGTCAGCCCGAGTTGCGCGGTGAAGCTGGTGCAGTGGGTGGCGGCCACTGGCTCCGTGGCCCCAGCCCGCCAGGGCCGCCCGCCTGGCGGCGGCAAGCTGGCACCGCACATGAGCTTGCTGATCGGGTGGGTCGAGGCGGAGCCCGACATCACGATGCCTGCCTTGGCGGCGCGGCTGAAGACGGTGGCGGGGGTGACGGTGCATCCCGCGTCCTTGTCGCGGGCGCTGCTGGCGGCGGGCTTCAGCTTCAAAAAAAAGCCTGCTGGCCTCGGAGTGCGGGCGCGACGAAATCCATGAGGAGCGCCGGACCTGGCGGGTCTACCGGCAGCCGCGCCTGCGCGAGCAGCCGCAGCGCCTGGTCTTCATCGACGAGACCGCGACCACGACCAAGATGACCCGGCTGCGCGGCCGGGCACGGCGCGGGATACGCCTGAAAGCCCGCGCGCCCTTCGGCCACTGGAAGACCCAGACCTTCATCGCCGCGCTGCGCAGCGATGGCCTCACCGCGCCCTGGCTGATCGACGGGGCGATGAACCGGACCGCTTTCGAAACCTACGTCGAGACCCAACTCGCGCCGACGCTCACCCCCGGCGATGTCGTGATCCTCGACAACCTGGCCTGCCACAAAAGCGAGAATGCCAAGGCGAGCCTCAAAGCCCGCGGCGCCTGGTTCCTGTTCCTGCCCCGTTACAGCCCGGACCTCAATCCCATCGAGATGGCCTTTGCCAAACTCAAGGCCCATCTGCGTCGCATCGGCGCCAGGACCATCGATGCACTCTGGCGCGCCGTCGGCGACATCTGTGATCTCTACGCCCCAGGCGAATGCCTCAACTACCTCAAGGCCGCTGGATATGCTTCGGATTAATCGCTCGATGCTCTAGTTATTGTTGGCCAATGTCACCCATAAGGTTATAATCGCCGCGAACCCAACTGACCTCTGCAATACGATACATTTGCTCAAGGTTTTCATACGGGTCACCCTGGCGCTCCGCCCTTTTCGCAAGATCGTAGAGGATAAGCGCATTAACAGCCGCGCTCCTGTTGGCGAGATTAACGACATCCAAATCCGGAAGAATTGAGTGCTCATGCACATGGCGGGATATAGCCTCGCTAATCTCCTCGCACCCAGTTGGAAACCCCTGGGTGATCATCACGGCAGCGGTGCCTGCAACCACGTCCGCCAATTGAACAGCCGGGTGATTTCGCGAATCAACAAAGTCAATGGGCTTGAAGAGACGCCACCCAAGTGCATCAGGATGACGCTTCATGCGAGCACGGCGGATGCCTGGATCGCGCTCGTCCCCGGTAAAGTAAGGAGCGATCGATTGGAGTGGCTTACTAACGTCGCACCGCACAGAAAGAGGCTTCCCGGCTGCACCCCAATAGTTTAGGTGGCTCCAAAGCCCTGACGCCGAAAGGTCCAATGTCCAACGTCCGCCATCGGGAAGCGCCGTATCCAACTGTGCATTGTCGGCGATGATTGTATCGCGATAGCCATAGGCAAAGCGCAAGACGGTTTCAAAGGGATGCTCTTGGCCCTCTGGAGAGAGAGGTGGGCGCGGACTATCAAAGAGAAAAGGCGCGTCTGCGGGGTCACGTGTACGCATGTATTTTTGAAACTGTTCAATAGTACCCCTTGCATTGCTTTCGCCATCACTCATCCAAAGCCAAGCGTACATTGCCACGAAACGATGAAGATTCTTCTCGTAAAGAAGTCTTGGGTTATGCTGATATACCGGTTCGTAGATATACTCAAAGAACCAGCCGCAAAGCGCCAAAAGTTTGTCGTACAAGCTTACGATATAACGCCCCTCACAGGCCTTTAGTAACTCCAGAATCAATTTTCGACCGCGCCTGGACGCCATAAGCCTACTCGCTTTCAATTCAGGCATCTGAACAGGGTAAAGCGCACGCACCCTTTGAATGGTGTCGAAAGCTTCAGGATCAGGTATCGAGACCGACGCAAACGTGAAGTACCGCTGGTCTTTTTCAAGGAGATCAGGGCCTGTATGCCCTGCTTCATCGCATGAAATTTGGAGTATCTCGGTCATATGTAACCGCTCACTCTTTGAGGCGAATAATTGGGCCAAAATAGACCGGGGCCTGGAGGGGGAGAGCGCCAAAAACCGGATAGTCTGATGGCCGCTCAGATTTTTCCGCCAAACTTCCCCGGGGTTGCTCGCTCCAACGCAACGGCTAGCGACTCAAAACTTAGTCATCCGCCACGCCAAACTGCTCCCTCAGAAACTCAATTGTCTTTGGGTCCCGTAGCTTGCAGACGATGTTTTGGTTGGCAAACAGACCGTCCGACCACTTGGCCTCAGCAATTGGGAAGGCCTTAATCCATTCCACGCCAACCGCATACTCGGCCAGCTTTGGGTCGTCCTTGTCGTGGCCAATGTTAGACTGCGTGAGTTGCTGATCGAGCAGCGGCCCCGCCCCCGTCACAAAGTCACGCACCATCAGAGCGGGAGCGGTAACCCGCCCATAGCCAACATAGCCTGCCTGCTTCTGGTAGCCGACAATGCGATCACCCGGCTCAAGGCGACGCAACGGCCCTGAATACTTCTCTCCGGCCCCAGCAGCTATGAACCCGTAGCGTTGCATGTCCTCCCAAGAGCGAGCGGCGCTATCGCCAACATTTACGTACCAGAGGCCCGACCAGGGTGCTTGGACACGCGCCTCCGATCGCTCGACGACCTCAGCCTGGTCGAGCAACCAATCGGTTGTCAGCAAGGTTTGACCGTCTTGCTCAAAAATCGCGAAGAAGGCGGTATTGATCGCAATGTCATGGACCTCTGACAGGTACCGAACGATGCGCTGTGAGGAGGCATCGAAGGCGCTTGCGACAATCACCATCGTGTGCGTCCCGTTTAGCGTCTGCGGTATTGCCGCACCGAAGCGTTCCCGGAAAGCGGCCCCAAGCCGGCCTTTAAGGTAATCCTGAGCAATATCGTGAACCTGCCGTGTGGTAAGGCCCACGACCCAGCTCGCGTAGTCGAGCATCTGTGCCACAATTTCGCGAGGGGTCCGGTCGCGCTTCAGCTCGACAATCACAAGATTGCCGTCTGCGTCCAGGCCCAGGAGGTCAATTCGACCACCAAAGCCCGTCACCACCTGCCGCCCGATCACCAAGAGTTCGAGGCCCAAAAGGTCAGGTTGCTTCTCCAACCAACCTTCGATGAGGTTTTCGTTGGCCAAGCGGCCCCGCGCAACGGGCACTAGGGAATCGCCGAATAGTTGGTAGAGCCGCGTCATCTGCTTACTGCTCCCGGCTTCGCCTCGACGTCCCCCGCTGCCCCTCGGCTCAACCAAGGATAAGAGCGAGTCTACTCACTCAACCATGAGCTTACAGCACGATTTGGGAAATTATGAAGACCACCGCAACGCTGGCCAGCTGCTACTCCGTAACACGATTGGCATACGATCGGAATCGCGCCCAACAGAAATCCGTTTATTTTCAATGCGATAGCCGGAAAAATTGTCAATCCGGCCCTGACCGCCGCCAAGCCAATCAGATGTGGTCCCGCTCGCTCAACTGGGCGAGAAACGCCGTCTCGTTCATCGAGGCTTTGCGCGTATTGCAGGCGCGGCAGGTCAGCACCAGGTTCGCGGCCGAATCGGTGCCGCCGCGGCACTTGGGGCGGCGGTGTTCGATGGTCTCGACGCTCATGGGTGCTGCCAGCGCCGCCGCCGAGCCGGCCTTTGCCATCGGCTGCCGGCAATAGAAGCACAGGCCGTTCTGGCGCTGCCGGGCGAGTTCGCGGAACTGGCGCAGGCGTTTGCGCTTGTCCTTGGCAGCGGCGCGCATGGCGCTCAGTCGTCGCCCAGATGGGTCACCGGGCGGTCGCCCAGGGGCTGTTCCTCGGGCACCGCCTCGACCGCCTTGTGCAGGCGGTGGATCAGGCTGTCGGCGATGGCCAGGCGGTCCAGTTCGGCGACGGTGGCGGCGAGATAGTCGCGGTTGCGGCCGGCGATGCCCTCGGCCCCGGCGATCAGGCGCACCTGCTCGTCGAAGGGCAGCTTGCCGGCATATTGCTCGTGGCGCGGGTCGACCACATAGGTGACCGCGCTCACCGTGCCCTGGCCGGTCACCACCGGCACCATCCGCTCCAGGTAGACATGGGTGATCAGTTCGCGCTCGCGCAGATAGGCGAGCGTCGCCGCCCGCTCGCCCGCCGCCACCTGGAAGGCGAGGCCGCGGCACGAGCCGCCCCGGTCAAGGCCCAGGACCAGGCCGGGCCGGGCCGGGGTGCCCCGGTAATGCGTGGTGTAGATCGAGAAGGAACGGTGCCAGCCGTGCAGCGTGCCCGGCCGCACGCCCAGATAGGCAAAGCCCGGCCGCCACATCAGCGAGCCATAACCGAACACCCACAAGTCGCCCCTGCCTGCTGCCTGTCCGCCCACGCTGCCCTCTGACCGCCTGATTCCACCCCCAAGATGGCCCAGGCGGTAGGGGCTGGTCCAGCGGCCATCCGCCGCCTATAGAGAATGCCCAGACGCCCAGGGGAGAGCCGCTTTGCGCGCACGTTACGTTTACCTGATCCTGTTTGTCCTGGTCGCGATCGGTGCCTGGACCGGCTGGTGGTTCTACCTGGCCGGCGAGGTGCGCACCCGCACCAACGACTGGATCACGGCCCAGGCCGCCCAGGGCGTCGAGGTCGCCTATACCGATTTCCAGGTCGGCGGCTATCCCTACCGGATCGAGATCGAGATCGACAACCTGACCGTCTCCGCCCCGCGGCAGCCGGGCCGGCCGGCGGCGGCGGTGCCCCATGTCACCGTGCTGGGCCTGCCCTGGAACCCCAACCTGGTGATCGCCAGCATCACCGGCCCCAGCGAGTTCCGCTGGACCGATGCCAAGGGGGTCGAGCAGCGCGCCACGGCGACCGCCGCCTCGGCCGGGCTCTCGGTCGGCCTGGAGCGCGGCCAGCCCCAGCGCCTGGCCCTGTCGCTGGCCGATTTCAGACTGGTCTCGACCACGGCGCCCGAGCCGATCACCGCCAAGGTGTTCGAGATCCACGCCCGCCGCCAGGCCGGCGGTGCGGCCCCCGCGGCCGACGGCGGCAGCGGCCAGTCGCCCACCGCGCCGCTGGCGGTCGAAGTCGCCATCGACGGCGAAAACATCCACATGGCGGCCACGCCCGACCAGCCGCTAGGCCCCGATATCGAGCGGCTGGCGCTGACGCTCGGCCTGGCCGGACCGCTGCCCCGGCTGGTCCCCGGCACGGCCCCGCGCGAACTGGTCGCGGCCTGGGCCCAGGCCGGCGGCACCCTGGAGATCACCCGGGCCGAGACCAAATGGGCCAGCCTGGACCTTACAATGACCGGCTCGTTCTCGGTCGACAGCCAGATGCGCCCGATCGGCGCCACCTCAGGGAGAATCGGCGGGCTGGAGCCCCTGATCGACGGCGCCGTCGCCCGCGGCCGGATCAGCGACGGCCAGGCCAGCAGCATCAAGCAGGCCTTGAACGCCATCGGTTTCATCGCCCGCGACGCCCAGGGCCGCGTGCCCGTGGCGATCAACATCCAGGACGGCAGGATCATGTTCGGCCCGGTCCCGGTGGGCCAGGTCGGGCCGATTTTCTAGCAACTTGAAATCACCACCAGGCTTCCGGGTAACCCATGCCGTCATCCCGGCGAAGGCCGGGATCCACTGTCGGGGAACACTGGGGCGGACCCGTATCGCCACCACCGTGGATCCCGGCCTTCGCCGGGATGACGCGTCTTTGTGGTGGAAGGACTTGTGCCCGCCTGGAGCCGACGCTACTCGCCCTGCGCGGGCTGGCGGCGGCCGAAGTCGGCGACGGCGGTTTCCTGGCCGGCTTCGACGATCGAGCGGCGGATCGCGCGGGTGTGGGTGAAGAGGTCGAACAGGGTCTCGCCCTCGCCCCAGCGGATGGCGCGCTGCAGGGCGGTCAGGTCCTCGACGAAGCGGCCCAGCATTTCCAGGACCGCTTCCTTGTTGTTGAGGAACACGTCGCGCCACATGGTGGGGTCGCTCGCCGCGATACGCGTGAAGTCGCGGAAGCCGCCGGCCGAGAACTTGATCACCTCCGACTGGGTCACCGTCTCGAGGTCCGAGGCGGTGCCCACGATGTTGTAGGCGATCAGGTGCGGGACATGGCTGGTGATCGCCAGCACCAGGTCGTGGTGCTGGGCGGGCATGATCTCGACCTTGGCGCCCATCCGCCGCCACAGTTCGGCGACCTTGTCGACCGCCGCGGCCTCGGCATCGTCGGGCGGGGTGAGGATGCACCAGCGGTTCTCGAACAATTCGGCAAAGCCGGCCTCCGGCCCCGAATGCTCGGTGCCCGCCACCGGATGGCCGGGCACGAGATGGACGTTGAGCGGCAGGTGCGGCGCCACATCGCGCAGCACCATGCCCTTGACCGAGCCGACATCGGTGACGATGGCGCCGGCTTCCAGCACCTCGCCGATTTCGGCCGCAATCGCGCCGAAGGCGCCGATCGGCGTGGCCAGCACGACGAGGTCGGCGCCGCGCGCCGCTTCCGCCGCCTCGGCGAACATGGCATCGGCCAGCCTCAGGCGCAGGGCGGTGTCGCGCGTCGCCGCCGAGCGTGCCGCGCCGACGATCTCGCCGGCCAGGCCGGCCCGGCGCATCGCCAGCGCCATGGACGAGCCGATCAGGCCCATGCCGATCAGCGCCACACGGGCAAACAGCGGCGTCTCCTCAGCCATGATCGCCTCGCAGGAAATCGGCGATCGCCGCCGCCGCCGCTTCGCACTCGTCGCCCCGGCCGACCGAGATGCGCAGGTATTGCGGCAGGCCGTAGGCCTCGACCCGGCGCAGCAGGATGCCGCGCCCCGTGAGGTAATTGTCGGCATCGGCCGCGGTACGGCCCGGCTCGTCGGGGAAGCGCACCAGCAGGAAGTTGGCAACGCTCGGCGTCACTTTCAGGCCAAGCTGGGTCAGCCGGCCGGTGAGCCAGGCGCGCCAGGCATCGTTGTGACGCCGCGCTTCCTCGAGAAAGGCCTCGTCGCCCAGGGCCGCGACGCCGGCCACCTGGGCCGCGGTCGAGACGTTGAAGGGCCCTCGCAGGCGGTTGAGCACGTCGGCGATGCCGGCCGGGCAATAGGCCCAGCCCAGGCGCAAGGCGGCGAGGCCATAGAGCTTGGAGAAGGTGCGCATCATGACGACGTTCTGCGCCGCCGCGACCAGCTTGAAGCCGGCCTCGTAATCTTCCGCGCCGACGAATTCGGCATAGGCCGCGTCCAGCACCAGCACGACATGGGCGGGCAGCCCGGCATGCAGGCGCGCCACCTCCGCCTGGGCCAGATAGGTCCCGGTCGGGTTGTTGGGATTGGCGAGGTAGACGAGTTTCGTCGCCGGCGTCACCGCCGCCAGCAGGGCGTCGACATCGGCCTTCAGCTCGGTCTCGGGCGCCTTCACCGGCGTCGCCCCCACCGCATGGGCCGAGATGGCGTAGACCAGGAAGCCATGCTCGGAAAACAGCACCTCGTCGCCCGGCCCGGCATAGGCCTTGGTCAGGAGATAGATGATCTCGTCGGAGCCGGCGCCGCAGACGATCCGGTCGGCGGGCACGTCGAAGCGCCGGGCGATGGCCTGGCGCAGTTCGCCGGCGCCGCCGTCCGGGTAGCGGTGCAGGGCCTGGGCCGCCGCCGCATAGGCTTCCATCGCCTTGGGGCTGGGGCCGATGCCCGATTCGTTGGACGACAGCTTGATCACCCGCTGGCCCGGTTCGCTCTTCGAGCGGCCGCCGACATAGGGCGCGATCTCGAGAATGCCGGGGCGAGGAACGGGGGTATTGGCGATAAGGGGCATGGCGCCTGTCCTGAAGGCTTTGTCTAGATCTAGGCTCAGTGGCGGGGCATCAGTAGTGGCGGACCTCGATCGGACGGGCATAGCCGCCGGCGACGATGGCCTGCAAGATTTCCTCGCCGTGATTGGCAAGCAGGGTCTTGAGGCGCGGGTCGTGATCTTCGAGCGCGCCGTCGATCTCGAACAGGTGCAGGACATCGCCGCCGCGCTGGCGGCTGTCGATGCACTGGCCGATCAGGCCGGCGGCGGCCAGGCGATCAGTGAGGCGGCCGCGGCTGATTTCGGTGCCGTCCCCGGTCACGATGATGAGGTAGGCGGCATCGTCGCCGCTGGCGCCGGGCTCGAACGGCGCGACCACCACGCCTTCGACCGGGGCCTGGGCATCGCGCGCGAAGGGCAGGCGCGCGACGATGCGCGGCCGCGCCGCGTCGGTCGCCGCCAGCAGCGGCCACCACACTTCGTCGTCGCCCGCCGGCAGGGGCAGCACGCCCACCACCTGGCCCGCGCCCTCGGCGATGGCACGCAGGGCCTGGCCCGGTGTGTCGTAGATGTCGATCCGGCTGGCACCGAAATGGTTGCGGGCCAGGTCGAAATGATCGAGCGGGCGGTGCAGCGAATGCAGGGCCACGGCAAAGGGGGCCTGGGTATGGGTCAGGGCGGCGATGATCTCGCGCCAGATCCGCCCGACCACGACCGCCGGGAAGGGCCCGCGGTGGCGGCCGATCAGGCGGCGCAGGATATTGGCCTCGCGCTCGGGGCGCATGGCCCCGCCGCCGGCGCCGCGCTTGAACGCGGCGATCCGCTGCACCACGTCGGTGCGCAGGATCAGGAGATCCTGGAGGCGGTCGTCGATCTCGTCGATCTCGCGCCGCAGGTCGTCGAGGTCGTTCTTCTGCTCGCTCATTTTATGGGACTGTCGAAGCCCGGACGGGTTGCCCGAAGCGAACCGTTTTTAGACGGATGAAACCAGGAACGCAAAGAAAACATTGACTTGGGCCATGCCCGCCCATAACCGATGGGGCGGAGAAAAGATGACCGTCGTCAACACGCCCGATCAACTGCCGTCGGCGCCCTCCCCCGCCCTCGACACCGCCCCGGAGGGGGGTCACAGCAAGCGCGCCTTGCTGGGCCTCGACGCGCCGTTGCAACTGGATTCGGGCGCCCTGCTAGGGCCCCTGACCGTCGCCTACGAGACTTACGGCACGCTCAATGCAACAAAATCGAACGCGGTGCTGGTCTGCCATGCGTTGACCGGGGACCAGTATGTCGCCTCGATCAACCCCGTCACCGGCAAGCCGGGCTGGTGGACCGGCCTGATCGGGCCGGGCCAGGCGGTCGACACCGACCGATTCTTCGTCATCTGCGCCAATGTCCTGGGCGGCTGCATGGGCACGACCGGGCCCAAGGACCTCAATCCCAATAGCTGCAAGCCCTTCGGCCTGGATTTCCCGGTCATCACCATCGCAGACATGGTGCGGGCCCAGGCCATGCTGATCGACCATCTGGGGATCGACAGCCTGTTCTGCGTCATCGGCGGCTCGATGGGCGGGATGCAGGTCCTGCAATGGGCCGCCGCCTACCCGCAGCGGGTGTTCGCGGCCGTGCCCATCGCCACCGCGGCGCGCCATTCGGCCCAGAACATCGCCTTCCACGAGGTCGGCCGCCAGGCGATCATGGCCGATCCGGAATGGCGCGAGGGCCGCTACCTCGACCAGGGCACGCGGCCGCGCGCAGGCCTGGCCGTGGCGCGCATGGCCGCCCACATCACCTATCTGTCGGAACCGGCCCTGCACCGCAAGTTCGGCCGCAGGCTTCAGGCGCGCGACCGCCTGGGCTTTTCCTTCGACGCGGATTTCCAGGTCGAATCCTACCTGCGCTACCAGGGCTCGAGCTTCGTCGAGCGCTTCGATGCCAATTCCTACCTCTACATCACCCGGGCGATGGATTATTTCGACCTGGCGCAGCCCCATGACGGGGTGCTGTCCGCCGCCTTCAAGGGCACGAAGACCCGCTTCTGCGTCGTCTCCTTCACCTCCGACTGGCTGTTCCCGACGCCTGAGAACCGCAAGATCGTGCATGCCCTGAACGCCGTCGCCGCCAACGTCTCCTTCGTCGAGATCGAGACCGACAAGGGCCACGACGCCTTCCTGCTGGACGAGCCGGAATTCAACCGCACCCTGACCGGCTTCATCTCCTCGGCCTGGGCCGCCCGCCAGAAGACCATGCCATGAGTGAACCCGTTCGGCCCAATGTCGACGCCATCCGCGTCGACCTGCGCGCCATCGCCGAGATGGTCGCGCCCGGCGCCAAGGTGCTGGACGTCGGCTGCGGCGACGGCGACCTGCTGGCCTGGCTGGGCGAGCACAAGGGCGTCGACGGCCGGGGTGTGGAACTGTCCCAGGCGGGCGTGAATGCCTGCGTCGCCCGCGGCCTCTCGGCCGTGCAGGGCGACGCCGATACCGACCTCGTCGACTATCCCACCGACGCCTTCGATTTCGTGATCCTGAGCCAGACCTTGCAGGCCACGCGCAACCCGCGCGCCGTGGTGACCGAGTTGCTGCGCATCGGCCGCCACGCCATCGTCTCGTTCCCCAATTTCGCCTATTGGCGGGTGCGGGCGCACTTGTTGCTGCGCGGTACCATGCCCATGACCTCGTGCCTGGCGGAACCCTGGTATGCCACGCCCAACATCCACCTATGCACCATCCGCGACTTCGTCGACCTGGCCCGCGAACTCGGCATCACCATCGAGCGCGGCCTGGCGGTCGACCGCAGCGGCCGGGCACGCGGCGTCGGCGGCACCGGCACGATCGCCAATATCTTCGGCGAGCAGGCGGTTTTCCTGCTGACCACCGGTCGCTGAACGGTAAGTTTTTTGCAGCGCTGCCACGCCGCGATCAAAAATCTTTCACAGCAGGGATGTAGCCTCTACCCATCGTTGTAGCTTGGGGAGAACGTCATGGCACAGCAATCGGTCTTCGATCGGCATCATGGCGGCAGCAGCCCCGGCGCCTTCGGCTCGCTTATCTTCATCCTCCTGCTGATCGTCGGCATGGGCTATGCCGGCAGCCAACTGGTCGGCGACCTCGAGGTCGAGCAGACCACCTCGTGGCTGCCCTTCATCCTGCTGGGCGTCGCCCTGCTGATCGCGCTGGGCTTCGAATTCGTCAACGGCTTCCACGACACCGCCAACGCGGTCGCCACCGTGATCTATACCCACTCGCTACCGCCCACCATCGCGGTCGCCTGGTCGGGGCTGTGGAACTTCCTGGGCGTCTTGACCTCCAGCGGCCTGGTCGCCTTCGGCATCATCTCGCTCCTCCCGGTCGAGCTGATCCTGCAGGTCGGCTCCTCCGCCGGCTTCGCCATGGTCTTCGCCCTGCTGATCGCGGCGATCATCTGGAACCTGGGCACCTGGTATTTCGGCCTGCCCTCGTCGAGCTCGCACACGCTGATCGGCTCGATCATCGGCGTCGGCCTGATGAACCAGTTGCTGGCCCCCGCCGGCACCGCGACCAGTGGCGTCGACTGGGGCAAGGCCACGGAAATCGGCTATAGCCTGCTGCTCTCGCCCCTGGTCGGCTTCGCCGCCGCGGCCCTGCTGCTGCTGGCGGCCAAGGCGCTGATCCGCCAGCCCGCCCTCTACAAGGCGCCGGAGGGCAAGAACCCGCCGCCCTTGTGGATCCGCGGCCTGCTGGTGCTGACCTGCACCGGCGTCTCCTTCGCCCACGGCTCCAACGACGGGCAGAAGGGCATGGGCCTGATCATGCTGATCCTGATCGGCACGGTGCCCACGGCCTATGCCCTGAACCGCGCGGTGCCCGAATCCGAGATCGCGGCCTTCGCCAGCGTCACGGCCCAGGTCTCCACGGTCATGGACCACTACATCCCGCAAGGTGCGGCCGCCCCGGCCGAGAACGGCCGGGCCCAGGTGCAGGAATTCGTGCGCAGCCACACCCTGGCGGCCGAGACCCCGGCCGGGGTGAAGGCCCTGGCCCAGTCGGTGTCCAAGGACATCACCACCTACGGCTCGATCGCGGCGATCCCGGCGGCCCAGGTCGGCAACGTCCGCAACGACATGTACCTGCTGTCGGAGTCGCTTCGCCTGATGCTGAAGGCGGGCACGCCGGCCTTCACCGCCGACGAGATCAAGGTGCTGAAGACCTATAAGGGCGAGCTCGACGACGCGACCAAGTTCATCCCCGACTGGGTGAAGGTCGCCGTCGCCATCGCGCTGGGCCTGGGTACCATGGTCGGCTGGAAGCGCATCGTGGTCACGGTGGGCGAGAAGATCGGCAAGGATCACCTGACCTACGCCCAGGGCGGCTCGGCCGAGCTGGTGGCCATGGCCACCATTGGCGCCGCCGATGTCTACGGCCTGCCGGTCTCGACCACCCATGTGCTGTCGTCGGGCGTCGCCGGCACCATGGCGGCCAACGGCTCGGGCCTGCAGATGGCCACCGTGCGCAACATGCTGATGGCCTGGCTGCTCACCCTGCCGGTCTCGATCGTCCTGTCGGGCTCGCTGTTCTGGCTGTTCCGCAACCTGTTCTAAGGTGTCCCGGCCACGGGGCGGATCGTCGACCTGATCCGCCCCGTGCGCCACCGGTGCGCCAGGACCGCCGTCGTCCCGTAAAGCAGCGCCAGGGCCAGCAGGGTAAGCCATTCGTGGCGCACCTGCGCGAGCGTCGCGCCCATCTGATTGACCCGCACCAGGGCGGGGATGGCCGAGGAACTGGGGATCAGGCGGCCGATCATCTCGAGGCCCGCCGGAATGGCCTCCGTCGGCCAGGAAATCCCTGAGATGAAGAGCAAGGGCATCCCCAGCCCGACCAGCAGCAGGACGACGCTCTCCCGGCTCGGCATCAGATAGGCCAGGGTGAGGCCCAGGAAGCTGGTGGCCAGCAGGAACGGCAGGCCAAGCCCCAGCATGTCGCCGAGCGCGCCCAGCCGCGGCAGATGGTACACATAGGCCAGCAAGACCAGATAGAGCATCATCCACACGGTGAAGATCGTCACGTAGCACAGCGCCGGGCCGAAGACGCCGCCGACCGGGCCGGCCGCAGCATCTTCCGGCGGGGCTGGGCCGCGGGTGCCGCCGCGCAGGGCGCCGATGCCCATCAGGAGTGTTTGCTGCAGCAGCATGACGAAGGCGGCCGGCACGATATAGCTGGCATAGCCGCCCTGCGGGTTGAACAGGGGCACCAGCGTGGTCGGCATCGGATCGACCAGGGCCCTGGCCGCCGCCGGGTCGGTCCCGGCCGCCACCAGCCGGCGCGTCTCGACCTGGACACCGAGCGATTGGGCCGCGCCGCTGACCGCCGCCATCGCCTGCCGGTAGATCAGGAAATAGCCGCCGTCGCCGAAGGCCGCGATCGGCGACTGCCGCCCGGCCAGCAGGTCGCGCTCGAAATACGGGGGCACCACGACGATGGCGTAGACCCGCCTTGCGAAGAAGGCTTCCCGCGCGGCCGGCAGGTCGTTTGCGGTGGCCGCGACGACGGCCCCCTCGCCCGCGTCGATGCGCCGGATCAACTCCCGGCTGCTCGCGCTGTTGTCCTGGTCGACGACGATCACCGGCACATTCTTGATCGCCTCGTTCAGGTAGGGCTGCGGGTAGAAGACGCCATAGAGGACGACCGCCCCCACCATGGCCGCCATGGCAATGGGATTGCCCCGCAGGCGTCGGAATTCGGCCCGGAAGGCCTGCCACAGGGCTGTCATGTCGCCGCCTCCAGGACCAATTGGCCGGCGCGCAGGCGGTCCCGGCGCAGCTTGGCGACGCGCAGGACCACCAGGAGCGCCGCGACGGCGACACACAGGGCGAGGTAGGCCAGCGGGCGCAGCGAGGCTTCGACGGGGGCACCCCGCAGGGTCTGGTCGATGCGGATCTGCATGTACCAGGTCAGTGGCAGGATGGCGCCCCAGGCCTGGGCGAACCAGCCCATGGCCAGCCGGGGAAAGCTGATCCCGACAAAGCCGAAGGCGGGCGCGGTAAACAGGCCGGCGATGTTGAGCGACTGCACGAGGTCGCGCCCGACCAGGGCAAACAGGGCGCCCACGAGCTGGTAGGCGAGGACGAACAGCAGGTTGGCGGCGAGCAGCAGCGGCCAATGGCCCCGGAACGGGGCGCCCAGCCAGCCGAACAGGATGCTGTCCGCGATCCCCAGCGTCGCCATGAAGGCGAAGGTGTAGGGCAGCATTTTGCCCACGATCGCCGGCCCGATCCCGCCGCCCAGCTTCGAGAGCAGGCGCAGGCCGATCACCCCGCGGCGGTCCAGCCCGATCGAATAGGCCGAGACGACGCAGATGAAGATCTGCATCACCGTCGGGATCTGGGCCGCCAGCAGGAAGAAGACGTAGTTGAGCGTCGGGTTGAACAGCGGGCTCTGCTGCACCGGTATGGGGATCAGCGAGGCCAGCGCCGCATCGGCGCCCTGCCCGCGGCTGGTTCTTGCCGCCACCCCGACGCCCGTGGCGGCGGTTGCCACGGCACTGCCGATGGCGCGCGACACGATGCTGCCGATGGTCATGAACTGGTTGTTGTAGAACACGGCGACGTCGGGCCGGCGGCCGGCCTTGACGTCCCGCTCGAGGTTCGCGGGCAGCATGACCACGGCATAGGCCGTGCCTTCGAGGATCAGGCGGCGGCCTGCCGCCAGATCCTCGACCGCATAGGCCACCGCAACATCAGGCGTGGCATCGACCATGCGGATGACCTGGCGCGAAAGATCGGAACGGTCCTTGTCCACCACCGCGACCGGCAGGTCCGTGGGCAGGCCGCTATTGAAGATCCCGGCCAGCAGGCCGCACACCAGCAGGGGAAAGACCAGGGCCAGGAAGGTGATGACCGGCCGGTGCCGGATCCAGCGCAGTTCACGCTGGACCACCAGAAGAAGGCCGGGCTGGGGCCGGGGGCGTGCCATCGCGGTCAGTGCCGTTTCCAGGGCACGATGCCGCTCATACCCGGGCGCAGGCCGTCGACCGGGGCAACCGGCTTGGCGCGGACCTCGAACGTTCGCAGGTCGAAGTCGCCGGTCGCCTTGGTCGCGCGCCAGTTGGCATACTGGCCCTGGGCATTGATCGCGGTCACCCGGACGGTCACGGTTCGATTGGACAGGGCCGGCAATTGGACGTCGAAAGTATCGCCGACCTTCAGGCCCGCCAGCAGATCTTCGCGCAGGTTGAAGGTCAGCCACACGTCGGAAAGGTCGACGATGGACAGCAGCGGCGCGCCGGGGCTGAACAGGACGCCGCGTTCGGCGACGCGGGTGGTGACTTCGCCCGCCACCGGGGCATGGATCACCAGTTCGTCGACATCGGTGCGCGTCTGGCCATAGGCGGCATCGGCCTGCTTGACCCGCGCATCGGCCAGCGCCTTCTCCTCCTCGCTGCTGCCCTCCTCGGCCAGGGTCAGGTTCGCCTGCGCCGCCTCCTTGGCCTTCAGGGCTGCCTGCAGGCTGTTGGCGGCCTCGTCCAGGCGCTGCTGGGGCGCGTTGCCGGATTCGGCAAGCTGCTTCTGCCGGCCGTAGCTCTGCTGGGCCAGCACCACGTCGGCCTGCGCCTTCTCCAACTCAGCCTTGCGCGCGTCGATGACCTCCACCCGCGTGCTGTAGATGCGGTTGCGGTCCGCCTGGGCGACCAGCAGCGCGGCCTGGGCCGCGGCCAGGCTGGCCTGTAACTGCGGGCTTTCCAGCTCGATCACGACATCGCCGGCCTTGGTCATGTCGCCGACGTCGACGTTGAGCGTCTTCACCCGGCCGGCGACCCGCGGGGCGAGGTCGACACGGGTCGCCTCGACCTCGCCCTGGACGATCAACGGCGGGGGCTGGACAGCGAACCAGAAGACGATGGCGACCCCGACGAACAGGAGCCCGAGAACGACATATCGGCTGATCCGGCGGTTCATCGTACACACCTATGGGCAAACAGGGCGCAGGGCGCCCCGCGATTACGGCTTGTCCAGGTCGACCGCCGATTAACCAAACCGTCCCGATAGCAGCCGATTTTCGGCGCCTTGTAAATCGGCCGCCGCTAGTCGGCCGTGGCCGCGTGAACGCCGTTACGCGGGGCACCCACGGCGGGGACCAGCACCTTCACCCGGCCGGTGACGCGCTCGCCCGGCGGGGTCAGGGCGTAGAGGCTCTT
The DNA here is from genome assembly GCF_003590945.1 of Oleomonas cavernae. NCBI lineage: Bacteria > Pseudomonadati > Pseudomonadota > Alphaproteobacteria > Acetobacterales > Acetobacteraceae > Oleomonas > Oleomonas cavernae. The sequence continues at coordinate 3,546,254 of NZ_QYUK01000011.1, forward strand.
GGCCGCCTCGACCACGAGCAGGCCCGAGAAGCCGGGCCACAGGCGGTGGCCCAGCCGCTCCCAGAAGGGTGCCATCTTGATCAGGAAGCGGTAGCGGGTGGGCGGCAGGTAGAGGGCGGGCACCACGCGCAGGGTCTCGAACATCGCCCCGCGCAGGGTCAGGTCGATCTGGGTCGCGGAAAACGGCCGGCCGGCGCCGAACGGCGTCGCCTCCCGCCTCGCCCAGATGCCGCGGCGGTTGGGCACCACCGCCAGGATCCGGCCGTCGGGCGCCAGCACCCGCCAGATCTCGCGCAGCAGCGGCCGCAATTCGGTGGTCATCTCCAGTTCATGGACCAGGATGATGCGGTCGATCGAACCGTCGGCCAGGGGCAGTTCGGTATCCTCGGACAGGGCCACGGCGGCCGGGCCGCGGCGCGGCCAGCGGGTGACGCCCTGCTGTCCCGGCATCAGGGCGATGACCCTTGTCCCTTCGTCACGAAACGGCCGCAGATAGGGTGTGGCATAGCCCAGGCCCAGCACGGTCATGCCGCGCAGGTTGGGCCACATCTCGCGCAGGCGCCGCCGGATCAGGCGGCGCGTGACCGCACCCAGCGCACTGTCGTAGAAATGCCGAAATTCGAGAACGTCCAGCCGCATTTTGTTCCAACTCATCCGCCGGCATCGTGGCCGATCCGGCCGGGATTGCCTATACTGAACCCATGAGCCTGATCGACGTTCATCTGGTGCCGTGCTTCACGGACAACTACGTCCCCCTGGTGCGTGATCGCGACAGCGGCCAGACCGCCATCGTCGATCCCGCCGATCCCGGCCCCGTGGCCGCGGCGCTGGACCGGCTGGGCTGGCGCCCGGCCATGATCCTGAACACCCATCATCACCCCGATCATGTCGGCGGCAATCTGGAGCTGAAGGCACGCTACGGCCTGACCATCGTCGGGCCGCGGGGCGAGGCCGACAAGATCCCCGGCCTCGACCGGGCGGTCGGCGAAGGCGACAAGGTCGCGCTGGGCCAGCGCGTGGCCCAGGTGTTCGACACGCCGGGGCATACCGCCGGCCATATCGCCTATTGGTTCGAGGATGCCGAGACGGTGTTCGTCGGCGATACCCTGTTCGCCGCCGGCTGCGGCCGCCTGTTCGAAGGCACGCCGGCACAGATGTGGAACTCCCTGTCCAAGCTGGCCCATCTGCCGGGCACGACCCGGGTCTACTGCGCCCACGAATACACCGAGTCGAACATCCGCTTTGCCCTGGCGGTCGATTTCGAGAACCCGGCCCTGCGGGTGCGCGAGGCCAGCGTCCGCGCCACCCGCCGCCTGGGCGAGCCGACGGTGCCCACCACCATCGCGGTGGAACTGGCGACCAACCCGTTCCTGCGCGCAGACGTGCCGGAATTCGCCAAGGCCATGGGCCTGCCCGGGCCGATCCGGTCACGGTCTTCGCCGCCGCGCGCAAGGCCAAGGACAATTTCAGGTGACCGATCCCATGAAGTTGCGTTTCTCGCCGACCTCGCCCTATGTCCGCAAGGTCCTGATCTTCGCCCATGAAACCGGCCTCGCCGCCGGAATCGAACTGGTCCCGACCAATGTCTGGGTGCCCGAGACCGACATCGGCACGGTCAACCCGCTGGGCAAGGTGCCGGCCCTGATCACCAAGGACGGCACCGTGCTGTTCGACAGCCCGGTCATCCTCGATTACCTCGACCACCACCACGACGGCGCGCGCCGGATCCCGCTGAAGGGCAAGGAACGCTGGTCGGTGCTGCGTCTCCAGGCCCTGGCCGACGGCATTCTCGACGCGGCCGTCTCGCGCCTGCTGGAAAGCCGGCGGCCCGAGGGCGAACGCTCGCCGGCGTGGGTCGAGCGCCAGCGCGCGGCGATCATCCGCGGCCTCGATGCCCTGGAAGCCGAGGCAGCGGGCTTTGGCGAGGTGCTCGATGTCGGCCAGATCACCCTGCTGGCGGCGCTGGGCTACCTCGATTTCCGCTTCTCGCACGAGGATTGGCGCCAGGGCCGGCCCAGGCTGGCCGCCTGGTTCGCCCAGGCCTCGGCCCGCCCCGCCTACGCCGCCACGGCGCCCTACGACCCGACATGATCGAGGCCGAGAGCGCCGCCGAGGTGATCCGCCTCCTGGACCTGAAGCCGCATCCCGAAGGCGGCCATTTCCGCGAAACCTTTCGCGACACCCGGCCCGGGCCGATCGCCGGGCGCGGCGCCTCGACCGCGATCTACTACCTGCTCGAGGCCGGCGAGTTGTCGGCCTGGCACCGGGTCGACGCGGTCGAGATCTGGCACTGGTATGCCGGCGCCCCCCTGGCCCTGACCATCTCGCCCAACGGCCATGACCTCCAGGGGTTCCATCTGGGGCCGGACCTCGCCCAGCACCAGCGGCCCCAGGTCGTGGTGCCCACGCTCGCCTGGCAGACGGCCGAAAGCCTGGGCCGCTGGACCCTGGTCGGCTGCACCGTGGCCCCCGCCTTCGATTTCGCCGGCTTCGAAATGGCCCCGCCCGGCTGGCGGCCTGTGCCGCGGCCTGAAAAGCCCCCTCTGCCCTGAGGGCGGAGGGGGTTGGGGGAGGTGGGCAGCGCTGAAATAGCGGCCATCCTCCTCACCCCGGCCCTCTCCTCCTCGAAGGAGGAGAGGGAGCATGGCGGCAGCCAGCGTCATGACATATGCTGGCGCCCGATGCGCGTCGTCCTCGATCCCGAAGTCCTCGTCGCTGCCCTGCAGGCCAAGGCGGGGGCGAGCCGTGTTCTGCTTGAATGGGCGCTTCTCGGCGAGATCGAGATCGCCCTCTCGGTCTCTCTCGTCCTTGCCTACGAAGATCTGTTGCTGCGCCCGGCGGCGCCCCCGGTGCCGGGCCTGAGCATGGCCGACGTGCGCGCGGTGCTGGATGCCCTGTGCGCGGTCGCCGTGAAAACCGGGATCGATTTCCGCTGGCGCCCGATCCTGTTCGGCGCCACCGACGACATCGTGCTGGAGGCCGCCCTGAACGGCGGCGCCGGCGCCATCACCACGTTCCGGCCCGCAGACTTCGAGCATGCCCGCCACCTGGGCGTGCGGATCGAAGACCCGCCGCAGTTGCTCGACTGGTTGCGATCGATGGAGTGCGATTCATGACGCGTTCGGATTTGCGCCTGCAGGCCTCGCTGCGCGAGGAGGCCGAGCGGTTTGCCCAGGCCGAGGGCACCACGCTCAACCAGTTCGTCAATGTCGCGGTGGCGGAGAAGATCGCCGCCCTGCGCACCGGCCAGTTCTATCACGAGCGCGCCGCCCGTGCCGATATCACCAAGGCCTTCAAGATCCTGGACCGGGCCGGCACGGCAGCCCCCTCGCCCAAGGACCTGCTGCCGCCCGACTGGGACGAGGAAGCCGGGCGGCGGCGCTGACCGCTCAGCGGCCCAGCTTGTAGGGCCCGCCCTTCGCGATCGCCGCCTGGTAGGCGGGACGCCCATGGATACGCGCGGCATAGGCGGCAAGATTGGGGAAGGCCGCGATCGCCCCGCCGCTTTCGGCCGCCTCGACCACGAAGCTCAACTGGATGTCGACCGGGCTGATCTCGTCGCCCAGGAAATACGGCTTGTCGCCCAGCGACGCTTCCATATAGCTCAGGTGGTTCATGATCTCGCTCATCACCCGCGGCATCAGCGGTGCCGCGCCGTCGTTCAGGCGGCTGAGGTAAAGCGCCAGCAGGAACGGCAGCATGGCCGAGCCTTCGGCGAAATGCAGCCAATGGTGATAGGGCACCGCCTGCGCCGGCGCGCCCTTGGGCGGCACCAGGCTGCCCTTGCCGTACTGGGCCACCAGATATTCGACGATGGCGCCTGACTCGGCGACCACCAGGTCGCCGTCGGTGATCACCGGCGACTTGCCCAGGGGATGGATGGCTTTCAGTTCGGGCGGGGCCAGATTGGTTACCGCGTCGCGCTTGTAGGACACGATCTCGTAAGGCAGGCCCAGTTCCTCGAGCAGCCAGAGGATGCGCTGTGACCGTGAATTGTTCAGGTGGTGGACCTTGATCATCGGCGCTCTCTCCCGTTGTTGCGCTTCTTTTACTATCCCCGCCGGCTGGCCAGGATGGCCCCGCCGGTGATCGCCAGGCAGGCGACGCCCAGGCCCAGCGTCGGTTCGGCCTTGCCGACCAGAACCAGGATCACAGTCGAGAGCAACGGCGCGCCATAGGCAAGGGCGCCGAGCAGGCGCGGGTCGCCGCGTTTCATGCCGATATCCCACAATAGGAAAGCAGCGCCCACCGGCCCCAGGCCCAGGCCGGCCAGCGCCGCCCAGCCAAGGGTCCCGCCGGGTGGAACCCAGGTCTCGAAGGCGAGATGGCACACCGTCGCCAGGATGGCGGTGCCGATCGAATAGCCGGCGACGATGCCACTGGGCACGCCGGCGAAGCGCCGCGAAGCCAGGGAATAGACCGCCCAGGTCACGGCCGCCGCCAGGGCCGCCAGATAGCCCGCCATGGCATCGAGCGAGAATTGCGCCTTGGGGCCCAGCAGGAAGGCGACCCCGCCCAGGCCCAGCAGGGCACCCAGCACATGGTTGGGGCGCAGCCGCTCGCCCGGCAGCAGGGCGCTGCCCAGCACGATCAGCAGCGGCCACAGATAGCAAACCAGGCTCGCCTCCGCCGGCGGGGCCGAGGTCAGGGCCAGGAAATAGAGGGCGTGATAGCCAAACAGCCCGCCCAGTCCCAGCAACCACACGGGTGCCGGCTGGAGATAGAGGGCAAGGCCCTCGCCGCGCACGACATTGGCCAGGGCCAGCAGCACGCCGCCGATGCCGAAGGTGATCGCGGTGATCTGGAACGGCGGCAGGGCGGTAACCTGGGCGGTCAAGACCGCCAGCACCGCCCACAGGGCGATCGCCCCCGTCCCCAACAAGGACGCGCGGCCCGAGGGGCCGCGCGCTGTACCGGTGGTCACCGCAGGATCAGGCGGCGATGTACTGGCCGCCGTTGATGGTCAGGGTCGAGCCGGTGATGAAGCCCGCGTCCTCGGCCGCGAGGAAGACCACCGCGCGGGCGATTTCCTCGGCCTTGCCCAGGCGGCCGACCGGGATCGTGGCGATGATCTTGTCGAGCACGGGCTGCGGCACCGCCGCCACCATCTCGGTATTGATGTAGCCCGGCGCGATCACGTTGACGGTGATGCCCTTGGACGCGCCTTCCTGGGCCAGCGCCCTGGTGAAGCCGATCAGGCCGGCCTTGGCGGCCGAATAGTTGGCCTGACCCATCTGGCCCTTCTGGCCGTTGATCGACGCGATGTTGACGATGCGGCCGTACGCGCGCTCGCGCATGCCCTCGATCACGCTGCGGCACATGTTGAAGGCCGAGGTCAGGTCGGTGTCGATGACCGCCCCCCACTGTTCGGCGCTCATCTTGTGCAGGGTGGCGTCGCGGGTGATGCCGGCATTGTTGACGACGACGTCGATCGCGCCCAGTTCGGCCGCGACGGTGGCGAGGCCTTCCTTGCATTCGGCGAAGCTCGCGACATTCCACTTGTAGACGGGAATGCCGGTCTCCGCCTTGAACTTGGCCGCCGCTTCGTCGTTGCCGGCGTAATTCGCCGCGACCTTGTAACCGGCGTCCTTCAGCGCGACCGAAATCGCGTGACCGATACCGCGCGTGCCGCCCGTGACGACCGCAACCCGAGCCATGTTATCCTCCAATGCCGCTATTCGTGTTGGCCAGTAGAAAGCGCCGGCCGGATTTGAGCCCCGGCCGGCGCCCGAGTCATTGACATATGTCAGTCGCGCTCGACCGTCAGGGCGACACCCATGCCGCCGCCAATGCACAGCGTGGCAAGGCCCTTCTTGGCATCGCGCTTCTGCATTTCATGGAGCAGGGTGACCAGCACGCGGGCGCCCGAGGCACCGATCGGGTGACCGAGGGCGATGGCACCGCCGTTGACGTTGACCTTGGACGTATCCCAGCCCAGGTCCTTGTTCACCGCCAGGGCCTGCGCGGCAAAGGCTTCGTTGGCCTCGACCAGGTCGAGATCGTTCACCGACCAGCCGGCCGCCTTCAGCGCGGCGCGCGAGGCCGGGATCGGGCCGGTGCCCATGACCTTGGGGTCGACGCCGGCCTGGGCCCAGGAAACGATGCGGGCCAGCGGCTTCAGGCCGCGCTTCTTGGCTTCCTCGGCGCTCATCAGGACCACGGCGGCGGCGCCGTCGTTGATGCCCGAGGCGTTACCGGCGGTGACCGAGCCTTCCTTGTCGAAGGCGGGCTTGAGCTTGGCCATCATGTCGAGCGTGGCACCCTTGCGGATGTACTCGTCCTCGGAGACGACGATGTCGCCCTTGCGGGTCTTGATGGTGACGGGGACAATCTCGTCCTTGAACTTGCCGGCAGTCTGGGCGGCTTCGGCCTTGTTCTGCGAGGCGAGCGCGAAGGCATCCTGCTCCTCGCGGGTCAACTGCCACTGGCGGGCCACGTTCTCGGCGGTGACGCCCATGTGGTAGCCGTAGAAGGCGTCGGTCAGGCCGTCCTTCAGCATCGAATCGACGAACTTCATGTCGCCCATCTTGGTGCCTGCGCGCAGGTGCGCGACGTGCGGCGCCTGGCTCATGCTTTCCTGGCCGCCGGCGATGACGATCGACGAGTCACCGTTCTTCACGGCCTGGAAGCCCAGGGCCACGGCGCGCAGGCCCGAACCGCAGAGCTGGTTCATGCCCCAGGCCGGGACTTCGACCGGCAGGCCGGCGTTGATCGAGGCCTGGCGGGCCGGGTTCTGGCCCTGGCCGCCCGAGAGGATCTGGCCGAGGATGACCTCCGACACGTCGGCGGCGGCAACACCGCTGCGCTTGAGGAGTTCGGTGATGACCGTCTGGCCCAGCACATGGGCCGGGGTGTCGGCAAAGGAGCCGTTGAACGAGCCGACCGGCGTGCGGGCGGCGGCGACGATGACGACGTCGGTCATGGTTCACTCCCAAATGATTGGCGGCACTGCGGCAGTGCGGCATCAAAGTCTTTAAAAGCCTGGGCGGCAGGGCTTCCGCCGCGCGCGCCACATTTGCACGAGGCCGCGATGCGGGTAAATCGGAAATTAGTAGCGCGGCAATCCGTCCCCTTTTGCTGCGCGAAAGCGCACGCGGCACTTGCGTGACGGCACCGCAACAAGCAACAATCGGGTGGGAACGTCCTCAAGGATCGGTAGGGCTCGTGGCAAAGAAAACGACAGGCGAAGCTCCCGTCACCATCAAGAAGTACGCCAACCGGCGGCTCTACAACACGGCGACGTCGAGCTATGTCACCCTGGACCACCTGTGCCAGATGGTGAAGAACGGCGAGGATTTCGTCGTCTATGACGCCAAGACCGGCGAGGACATCACCCGCTCGGTCCTGACCCAGATCATCTTCGAGGAGGAGGGCAAGGGCCAGAACCTGCTGCCCATCCGCTTCCTGCGCCAGTTGATCGGCTTCTATGGCGACCAGTTGCAGGGCGTGCTGCCCAAGTACCTCGAAGTGTCGATGGAATCGTTCTCGCGCAACCAGGATCAGGTGAAGACCGTCATTTCCGAGGCGTTTTCCGGCAAGAATCCCTTACGCACCTTCGAGGAACTGGCGCGCCAGAATTTCCAGCTCTTCGAACGTGCCATCCGCACCTTCTCGCCCTTCGCCGCGCTGCGCGCCGCCACCGGTGACAAGGAAGCCGGGCCGGCAGGGCCTGAGCGCATCATCGAGGGGGCGCCGGCCGGCGAGGGCGAAATCTCGTCCCTGCGGGCGCAGATCGACGCCATGCAGCGCCAGCTCGACCAGCTCGCCAAGAAGACCGAAGGCGAAGCCTGAGGGACTGTTTTAAACCGCGTCATCCCGGCCTCGAGCCGGGATCTTGTGACGCGGAAACACCGGAAACACGGGTTCCGAGATCCCGGATCTCCGCTTCGCTGCGTCCGGGATGACGATAATCGGGCGATGTCAAACAGGCGAAGCCTGGGGGTTCAGGCCGGCGGCAGCGGGCCGGGCCGGCCGAACAGATAGCCCTGGAGATATTTGACGCCGAGGCCGCGGCAGGTCTCGGCGTCGGCTGCCGTTTCCACCTGTTCGGCCACCGTCGGGATATCATAGGCCGCCGCCAGCGCCACCATGCTGGCCACGCTGAGGCTGTTCGACGGATCGCTGGCCAGGTTGCGGATATAGGAGCCGTCGATCTTGACCAGGTCGACCGAGAGCTGGCGCAGATGCCGCGGGGTCAGGTAGCCGCCGCCGAAATCGTCGAGCAGGATGCGGCAGCCCAGCGCCCGGGCGATCCCTAAAATGCGCGAGGCTTCTTCCATCTCCTCGATCGCGGCCGATTCGGTCAGTTCGATCGCCAGGCGAACGACGGCCTTGGGCGCCTCCCGGCCGAAGCGCTCGAGAATGGTGCTCCAGCCCTCGTCCTCCAGGCTGCGGGCCGAGACATTGATCGACAGTTCGACATCGTGCCGGGCCTTGAGGGTTTCGGCCGCCAGTTCCAGGGTCCGCCGGTCGATCATGTGGACCAGGCCGCTGCGCTCGGCGAAGGGCACGAAATCGCCGGCGGGAATCACGGCACCGTCGCGCTGGCGCAGGCGGACCAGGGCCTCGTAGAAGGCCACGCTGCGGTCGGCGACCCGGACGATCGGCTGGAACGCCAGTTCGATGCGGTCGTCGCGCAGCGCTTCCATGACGGTGACCGCGGTCTGGGCCTGGCGCCTCACCCGTTCCAGATGGGCCGGCGAGGGGCGGAATTCGGCATAGCCCTCATGGCCGCGCCGGCGCGCCCGGCGCAGCGCTTCCTTGCCATGGGCCAGGGCATCCTCGATCGAGGCGCAGCCACAGGCCAGGACCGTCCCGCCGATCGAGACCGACGCGACCATGGCGATCCCGACCTCAGCCAGAACGGTGCCGCGCACTGTGTTGATGATGCGCTCGGCCAGTTGCGCCAGGGCCTCGCTGTCGCCGCCGGGGACCAGCACGGCGAAGCGATTGCCGGCCAGCCGGCCGATCTCGAGGCGGCCGTCGAGGACGCCGTGAATGCGGGCGGCCACGGCGGCCACCATCCGGTCGCCGCCGATGACGCCGTAAGTTTCGTTGACCACGCCCAGGCTGCCGACCGCGATGGTCAGCAGGCCCAGGGTCGCTCCATCCGGCTCGCCATCGAGATACCGGCCTAGGCGGGACAGGAAGCTGCCGCGGTTCGAAAAGCCGGTCAGGTCGTCGAACCCCATGATCGACGGGCTGCCGTGGCGGGCGGACAGCAGGCTCATGACACCGATCCGGCAGCGGCGAGCGCCGCCGCCGTCGACACGGCCGCGATCACGCAGCCGGATTTCCTCGCCGGGGTTGCAGGCCAGGGCGTATTCGAGGTCGAAGCTGCCCCCTTGCGCGTCGGCGAGCGCGAAGCTGCGCGCCACCGTGACCCGGTCGGCCGGGGCAACCTGGTCCAGGAGGTCGTCGAGCGCCAAGGGCAAGGGCGCGACGCCGTCGCACGCCGGCGCGCCGCTCCAGGCCAGGGTCCCGGTGGCAAGGTCGAGGCAATAGGCCATGACGCCCGCCGCCTCGAGCGCCTGCGCCAGGGCGATCCCGCCGCCTGGTGCCCTCGCGCCACCGTCGCTCAATCGGTTCTCCAATTCCAGGCGCGCCAGGGCGCCATCCGCAGATCCGGGCGACCTTGCCCTATCGACCTTACGGAAGCGTTACCGATTGTCGTTCTCTTCGCCCGCGAGCCAGGTGACGGCGGTCGTTCCCGTGGCGCCGAACCCGGTCAAATCCAGCAGGCGCGGCAGGCCTTGCGCCAGAGCTGCGTCCAGTTGCCATGGCGGGCGGATGACGATGATCCCGGAGCCGGCGAAGCGGCCGGCATCGTCGGCCGGTTGGGTCAGCAGTTCGGCGGCCAGGATCCTGGCCACGCCGGACTGGGCCAGGGTGGCGTGCAGGCGGTCCGCCGCCGCCCGCCCCTTGAGCGGATACCAGCCCAGGACGATGGCCGCCGGGGCGCGCCGCGCCGCCTCGATCAGGTGGTGCGCCAGCAGGTCGAATTCCGCCTTGGCCTCGAACGGCGGGTCGATCAGCACCACGGTGCGGCCGGTCTTCTGGGGCAGGAAAGCGCGAATCGCAGCCCAGCCGTCGCGGGCATGAACGGCGGCGCGGAGATCGCCGCGCAGCGCGGCTTTCAGGTCGGCCGCCACCTCGTCCACCAGGTCGCAGGCGATCAGGCGGTCCTGCTCGCGCAGCAGGCCCAGCGCCAGCAGGGGCGACCCGGGGTAGAACGGCGCAGCCGCCGCCATGCCGGGGGCCACCAGTTCGCGGTAGGAGCGGGCCACGGCCGGCCAGGCGCCGGCCTCGTGGCGCAGCAGGCGGCCGATGCCGTCCCGCCACTCGCCCCCGGCCGGGTCCAGGCTGTAACCCCCCGCGCGTGGGTGTCGAGCACGGTGATCGGCGCCGGCTTGGCCAGCAGCCGCTCGAGCACCGCGGTCAGCACGACGTGCTTGAGGACGTCGCCGATATTCCCGGCGTGGAAGCCATGCCGATAGTTCATGTCAAGGGCGCGGTCCGCTCCAGCACCGCGGCGAAGAAGCCGTCGGTCGAATGGCGGGCCGGGGTCAGCACCAGATGGCTGCCGTCGACCGGCACCGGGCGGGCCGAGCCGACCTCCCGCCAAGCCTGCGCGATCGGCACCGCGCGGAAATCGGGGTGGCGCGCCAGGAAGGCGTCGACCTGGTCCTCGTCTTCCTCGATGAGGACCGAACAGGTGGCATAGACCAGCCGGCCGCCCGGCTTGACCAGGGCCGCCGCACGGTCCAGCAGGCGGGCCTGCAACTGCACCAGATGGGCCAGCTCCTCGGGGCTGGTGCGCCACTTGGCATCGGGGTTGCGGCGGAAGGTACCGGTGCCGGTGCAGGGCGCATCGACCAGTACCCGGTCGAAGCCGCCCTTCTGGCGCCCCAGCCAGGCATCGCCCTCGGCCCCGATGGCGCGGCGGGTTACATTGTGGACATCGCCGCGGCGCAGGCGGGGCACCGCCTCGTCCAGCCGGCGGGCATCGCTGTCGGTCGCCATCAGGCGGCCCTTGTTGGCCATGCCGGCGGCGATGGCCAGGGTCTTGCCGCCGGCGCCGGCACAAAAATCGAGCACCCGTTCGCCGGGCTTTGCCCCCAGCACCAGGGCGGCAAGCTGCGAGGCCTCGTCCTGGACCTCGACCAGGCCCTCGCGCCAGGCGCGGCTGCGGGCGATGGGCGGCCGGCCGTCGACCCGCAGGCCGACCGGCGACAGGGGCGTGGGCCAGGCGATGATGCCGTCCTCGGCCAGGGCGGCAATGGCGGCGTCGCGCGTGCCCTTGATGGTGTTCACACGCATGTCCAGGCCCGCTTCGCCGCACAGGGCGGCCGCCTCGGCCGCCAGGCTGGTGCCGAACCGGCGGGCAAAGGGCTTCATCAGCCAGTCGGGCAGGTTGGCCTGCACCGCGGCCGGCTGGTCGGGATGATCGAGGCTGCGCTGGATCAGCTTCTCCGCCGCCCGCTTCTCGGGCGCCGGCAGGTCGGGCAGGTGCTTGTTGATGCCCGGCTTGTCCAGGCCGTCGAGCAGGGCCAGGGCCGCCACCAGGCGGGCCAGCGGCGCCGGCCGCGAGCCCACGTGATCCAGCCACCAGTCGATCTGCCGGCGATGGCGCACCAGGCCCAGAACCAGTTTGGCGATCCGGGCACGGGCCGGCGGCGGCCATTTGCGCTTGTCGAAGGCCGCCTTCAGCACCTTGTCGGCCGCCCGCCCCGCCTCGATCGCGATCAGCGCGTCGAGCACCACCGCCGCCATCTCGGCCTCGAGCTTGGGCCGGGGCTGGCGGGGACGAAAGCCGGCGGCGCGCGCGGCAGGGGATTTTCTGTGATCGGCCATGATGGCGCGACACTAGCGATCCGCACTGCACAAGGCGAGGGCGGAAAGCCTGGGTTGCGGCGCACGCACGCTGCACATTATTTGTGCATTGCTGGTCTTTTGTGCAGCAATTTGGCCAAATCATGGCGATAATCGGCCCGCGCACAGCCAATGATTGGCCCTGGATTAGCCTTGGCCCTGAATTGGCATGGTTCTTGACTCCTAGTCGGCGGGGTAAGCGTGCCCGGCCTTCATTTTCGGGGGTTTGTCGGGCTGGCGCGGCCCTTAGGTCAATCGTGAGGGGAACACCCATGAAACTCGTCATGGCCGTCATCAAACCATTCAAACTGGATGACGTGCGCGAAGCCCTGGCAGCCGTTGGTGTGCCTGGGCTCACGGTCAGCGAAGTGAAAGGTTTCGGTCGGCAAAAGGGCCACACCGAAATCTACCGCGGTGCGGAATACACCGTCAGCTTCCTGCCCAAGGTGAAGATCGAGGCCGCGGTCGCCGACGAAATCGTCGAGCAGGTCGTCGAGGCGATCCAGAAGGCCGCCCACACGGGCAAGATCGGCGACGGCAAGATCTTCGTCGTCGACCTTCAGCAATCCATCCGCATTCGTACCGGCGAAACCGGCCCAGATTCGCTCTGAGCGCCGACGAGAGGGTCCTTCATATGAAACTGTCCTGGAAACTCCCCCTCCTGCTGGGTGCAGCGGGCGCCGCGATAATGGTGCCCGAGATTGCGGCCTTCGCGCAGGATGCCGCTGCTCCGGCGGCCGATGCCGCCGCCCCGGCGGCTGAAGCCGTGGCCGCCGCGGCCCCGGCCATGACCGTCGACAAGGGCGACAACGCCTGGATGCTGATCTCGGCCGTGATCGTGCTGATGATGTCGGTGCCCGGCCTCGCCCTGTTCTACGGCGGCCTGGTGCGCGCCAAGAACATGCTGTCGGTGCTGACCCAGTGTTTCGCCATCACCGCGATGGTCGCGATCATCTGGTGCCTGTACGGCTATAGCATGGCCTTCACCGACGGCGGCTCGATGAACGACTATGTCGGCGGCCTGGGCAAGGCATTCCTCGCCGGGGTCGACGTGACCACCCTGTCGGAGACCTTCTCCAAGGGTGTCGCCATCCCCGAACTCACCTTCGTGATGTTCCAGATGACCTTCGCCTGCATCACGCCGGCCCTGATCATCGGCGGCTTTGCCGAGCGCATCAAGTTCTCGGCCCTGCTGCTCTTCATCGCCCTGTGGGTCACTTTCATCTACTTCCCGATCGCCCACATGGTCTGGTTCTGGGGCGGCCCGAGCGCGGCCGAGGCACCGGCTGGCCTGATCTTCGGCTTCGGCGCCATCGACTTCGCCGGCGGCACCGTCGTGCACATCAATGCCGGCATCGCTGGTCTGGTGGGCTGCCTCGTGCTGGGCAAGCGTATCGGCTTCGGCAAGGAAGCGATGCCCCCGCACTCGCTGACCCTGACCATGGTCGGTGCGGCGCTGCTGTGGGTGGGCTGGTTCGGCTTCAACGCGGGTTCGAACCTCGAAGCCAACGCCTATGCCTCGCTGGCCGCGATCAACACCTTCGTCGCCACCGCCGCGGCGGCCTTCGGCTGGCTGATCGTCGAATGGCTGATCAAGGGCAAGCCCAGCCTGCTGGGTACCGTCTCGGGTGCCATCGCCGGTCTGGTCGCGATCACCCCGGCGGCCGGCTTCGCCGGCCCGATGGGGGCGATCATCCTGGGCCTCATCGTCGCGATCGTGTGCTTCTTCTTCGTCACCACGGTGAAGAACGCGCTCGGCTACGACGACAGCCTGGATGTCTTCGGCATCCACTGCGTGGGCGGCATCATCGGCGCCATCGCCACCGGCATCCTGGTCAATCCCGCCCTGGGCGGCGCCGGCATCGTCAACTACCTGGATCCGGCCCTGCCCGCGATCTATGACGGCACCCTGACCCAGGTGATCCGCCAGGCCAAGGGCGTCGGCATCACCCTGCTGTGGTCGGGCATCGGCTCGTTCATCCTCTACAAGATCGTCGACGTCGTGGTCGGTCTCCGCGTGCCGGCGGATGCCGAGCGCGAGGGCCTGGACGTCGCCGAGCACGGCGAACGCGCCTACAACTGATCACCCCTGGCCGGGTCCGGGCGACCGGATCCGGCCAGGCAGTGGATGTCCTGGTCTTCCGTCGTATCGGCGGGCACGGGGGAGTGCGGTGCATTCCCCTTTTTTCTTTGGCACTGCACAAGAGGCGCCCGACTCCGTACACTCGCCGCACATCGGGTTCGGGGGCTTCCGGCATGTCGGGTTCATCAAAAAGGCAATCATTGCGGCGGCGCTGGGCAATGCCGGCATCGCGGTGACCAAGTTCGCGGCCGCCTTCTGGACCGGCTCGTCGGCCATGCTCTCGGAGGGCATCCATTCGCTGGTCGACGTCGGCAACCAGTTCCTGCTGCTCTACGGCCTGGGCCGCGCCGCCCGCCCGGCCGATTCGCGCCATCCCTTCGGCTATGGCAAGGAGCTGTATTTCTGGTCGTTCCTGGTCGCGATCCTGATCTTTGCCTTAGGCGGCGGCTTCTCGCTCTATGAGGGCATCCATGCGGTGAGCGAGCCTGGCGAACTGCACGACCCGCTGGTCAACTATATCGTCCTGGGCGTAGCGATCCTGTTCGAGGCCTATTCCTTCTCGGTCGCCCTGGGAGAATTCAACAAGGGCCGCGGCGGCAAATCGATGATCCGGGCGATTCGCGATACCAAGGATCCCAGCCTGGTCGCCGTCCTCCTGGAAGACAGCGCCGCCATGGCCGGCCTCGTCGTCGCCCTGGCCGGTATCGTGCTGGGGCAACTGCTGGACATGCCTGTCTTCGACGGCATCGCGGCCATCGTCATCGGCGTGCTGCTGCTGCTGACCGCCGTCATCCTGGCGGTGGAGTGCAAGGGCCTGCTGATCGGCGAAGGTGCGGCGCCCGAGGTTGTCGACGCCATCCGCGCCACGGTCGCCCGGGATCCCCGCATCGAGGCGGTGGGCGAGATCCTGAGCGTCCATTTCGGGCCCCATGACCTGATCGTGCTGGTCTCGCTCGACTTCCGCGGCGGCCTCTCCGGCGACGATATCGAGGCGGCCATCGGCGCGCTCGAGGCCGCGGTCAAGGCGGTCGCCCCGGAGGTGCGCCATTTCTATGTCGAGGCAGTGGCGCTGGCGCCCGCTTCTGGCTATCAAGGCCAGATACAGGGCTGATCGACGGCCCGCGCGCCCCACGCGGGCGGGCCGGTCTGGTTCGGCGTCTCCCGTCGCTTTGCGTTTCGTGCCGCTCAACGCCGCGGGCGCCGGCCCACGTTGTCGCGCCTATTAAAATGACAAATAATCATGAAGCGCTGGACCGGTCCGGTCGATCGGTATAGGAAAGCGCTCAAAGCCCAGGGGAGACGCTATGTTCAACGGCATTCTGGACAGTGCGGCAAAGCTTGATCCGACCGGCGTCGTGGGACGCACCAATCTGGAACTGCGCTATGCCCGGGGCATGCTCGACGTGCTGCGCCGGGTGCGCGTGGCCAAGCTCGACGGCACCTATACCGTCGTCGACATGGTGGAGCAGCAGGCCCGCCGCAGCATCAACCGCCCGGCGATCTTCTTCGACAAGGACGTGATCACCTGGCGCGAGCTCGACGCCCGGGCCAATCAGGTCGCCCACTGGGCCCAGTCGATCGGCATCGCAAAGGGCGACATCGTCTCGCTCCTGATGAACAACAAGCCGGACTACATCACCACCTGGTTCGGCCTGGCCAAGGCGGGCGCCACCATCGCCCTGATCAACACCAACCTGACCGGCGGGCCCCTGGCCCACGGCCTGAACGTCGCCGCGGCCAAGCACGTGATCGTCGACGCCGAGCTGGGCGAAGCCTTCACCGCCATCGCCGGCTCGCTGGAAACCACGCCCAAGGTCTGGGCCCAGGGCGGCACGGTGGCCGGGGCCGCGAGCTTCGACGAGGCGGTGGCGCAGCAGCCGCAGACGCAACTGCCGCGCAGCGCGCGGCCCAAGCTGAAGGGCCGCGACAACCTCTTCTACATCTACACCTCGGGCACCACGGGCAATCCCAAGGCCGCGCACATCAGCCACTACCGCTTCCTGCAGGCCTCCAACGGCTTTGCCGGCGCGATGGAGGCGACCTGGCGCGACCGCATGTATTGCGTGCTGCCGCTCTATCATTCGGCCGGCGGCATCGTCGCGGTCGGCTCGATGCTGTCGGTCGGCGGCGCCGTCATCCTGAAGCGCAAATTCTCGGCCAAGCAGTTCTGGGAGGATGTCTCGCGTTACGACGCGACCCTGTTCCAGTATATCGGCGAATTGTGCCGCTACCTGCTGAACAGCCCCGAGCACCCCAAGGAGAAGGCCCATAAGATCCGCGTCGCCTGCGGCAACGGCCTTCGCCCGGAAATCTGGCCGACCTTCCAGGAACGCTTCAACATCGGCCGGGTCTGCGAATTCTATGGCGCGACCGAGGGCAACGTCATCCTGATGAACGCCGACGGCAAGGTCGGCGCCATCGGCCGCATCCCGTTCTATCTGGACCGGGTGTTCAACACCAAGATCATCAAGTTCGACGTCGAGACCGAACAGCCGGTGCGCAATGCGCAAGGCTTCTGCATCGAATGCGCGCCCGACGAGCCGGGCGAGACGATCGGCCTGATCCCGCAGAACCCCAACAAGACCGTCGGGCGCTTCGAGGGTTACAAGGGCAAGGCAGAGACCGAAAAGAAGATCCTGAGCGACGTCTTCACCAAGGGCGACAAGTGGTTCCGCACCGGCGACCTGATGCGCCGCGATGCCCAGGGTTACTTCTATTTCGTCGACCGGATCGGCGACACCTTCCGCTGGAAGGGCGAGAACGTCTCGACCGCCGAGGTGGCCGAGGCGCTGTCGACCTTCCCCGGCATCAAGGAGGTGAACGTCTACGGCGTCCAGGTGCCGGGCACCGACGGGCGCGCCGGCATGGCCTCGCTGGTGGCGGGCGACGACCTCGACCTGGAAGCCTTCCACGCCCACATCGGCAAGGCCCTGCCGGCCTATTCCCAGCCCTATTTCATCCGCGTCAAGGCCGAGATGGAGATCACCGGCACCTTCAAGCACCGCAAGGTGGACCTGGTGAAGGACGGCTTCGATCCCGGCAAGGTCGCCGAGCCGCTCTACATCCGCCACCCGGACCTGGGCGGCATCAAGCCGCTGACGGCCGCGGTCTACGAGGACATCACCGCGGGACGGCTGCGGTTCTAGCCACCCGACACATTACCTAACCGTCATGGCCGGGCTTGTCCCGGCCATCCACGTGGACACCGGCCTCACCGAGTTCACGTGGATGCCCGGCACAAGGCCGGGCATGACGAAATCGGGAGGTGGGCAATCAGCCTCAATGCACCCGGGCGCTGATCGCGCCCTGGGCGAACACGGCTTCCAAGGCCGAGAGGCGGCCGTCGTCGGCATCGGCCAGGCGCAGGCCCTGCAGGGCGAAGGCAGCGCCGACATGGGCCAGGGCCGCGGCGGCGGCCCGTGCGGCCGAGGGCGGCAGCAGGGCACCCAGCACCGCCCCGGCGAGACCCGGTTCGCCGGCCTGGCAGGCGGCGAGCGCCCGCAGGATCACCGCCTCGTCATGACCCAGGGCGACGACCAGGGGGCTGCGCAGCTCGACCGGGCGCAGGGCACCGGCCGCGACGATCCGCAGGAACGCTTCGAGCGGCGCCAGGGCACGCGGCACCTCGGCCACCGCGAAGGCTTCCTCGATCAGGTGCCTGGTATCGCTGTCGCCCTTCAACAGGGCCAGGCCCTGGCGCAGCGACCACAGGGCAAGCTGCCCGGCAAAACGCAGGTCTTGCACCGTCGGCTCCACCGGCAGGCGAGGAACCGGTGCCGCCCCTGGCCGTTTTCGCCGGGCCGTCTCGGCCGGTATCAGCGTGGTCGCCAGCCCGACGCCGTCATCGTCCTGCATGCCGCATTCCTTCCCAAATTGCATGGTGCAATCTAGCGGTTTCGCGAACGCAATTGCAAGTCATTCGCAAATAGGCTTAGATGGGCACCATGACAGTGCAAGCGCGATCGGCGGCAGACGCTTTGGGCACCGGCAAGCGGCCGGAATCGCCCGCTGCGGCGATCTTTCCGCCTTGTTTGGAAGAATTCCAATCACATATGCAAACGAATGATAGGAAGGGATGATCATGTCGATCTCGCTGCGCCAATTGCGCTATCTCGTGGCGGTGGCCGACCACCAGAGTTTCCGCAAGGCGGCCACGACGCTGAATGTCAGCCAGCCGGCCATGACCGCCCAGATCCAGCTTCTGGAGCAATCGCTGGACGGCCTGGTGCTGACCCGGTCGCGCCGCGGCGTCGCCCCGACCGCGCTGGGCGAGGCGGTCATCGCCAAGGCCCGCGGCATCCTCAACGAGGTTGAAAGCCTGCGCGCCCTGGGCGTGGCGGCGGCGGCCCGGCCCCTGCGGCTGGGCGTGATCCCCACCGTGGCCCCCTACCTGGGGCCCGACGCGGTGGAATTCGGCGGCGCCTATGCCGCCGAGGGGGTGGAACTGGTCGAAGGCCGCACCGCCGACCTGATTGCCGGCCTGCGCACCGGCACGCTGGATGCCGCCCTGCTGGCCCTACCCGACCAGGGCACCCTGGGCCGCGACCTGGAAACCGCCACCGCCTTTGCCGAATCCTTCTTCGTGCTGCTGCCCGACAACGATGCCCTGGCCGGCAGCCCGCAGGTGTCGCTGCACGATCTGTCCGAGCGCACCCTGCTGCTGCTCGAGGAAGGCCATTGCCTGGCCGACCAGGCCTTGAGCCTGTGCGGTGAGACCCAGAAGCGCGGGCCGGTTCGTGCCGCCTCGCTTTCGACCCTGTCGCGCCTGGTCGCCCGGGGCAAGGGCATCACCCTGCTGCCGGCCATGGCCGTGTCGGTCGAAAGCCATGTCGGCGACGGCACCGTGGTCCGCCCCCTGCCCGACCCGGCGCCCGGCCGCACCATCGGCATCGCGTGGCGCAAGGGTGCCACGGGCGAGCGTTGCTGGCGCCGCCTGGCCCAGGCCCTGGGCCGCCTGAAGCCGGCACAGGACGAGGCCCAGATCCCCGCCCTTCTCCCGATGGCCGCCGAGTAAGCCTTATCGGTTTCATATTGCCACCATGCGGGCGACAGTGCTATCTTGCAACCGTTGCCCGCATGGCGCGGCAAGAGGGGATGCCGCATGTATCACTTCATCCTCAGGCGCAAGCTGCGCACCGTCTTCAGCCGCCTGAACGCCGGCGATTACCCCTTCATCACCCGGCAGTTTCACCCGCAGGCCGAACACTGGTTTGCCGGCGATCACGCCATGTCGGGCCGGCGGGTGACCCACGCCCGCATCGAGGAATGGTATCGGCGGCTGGCCGCCGTCTTTCCCGGCATCAAGTTCGACATCAAGAAGCTGTTCGTCAGCGGCCCGCCCTGGCGCAGCCACGCCGCCGTCGAATGGACCGACACGATCTTCGACCGCGAAGGCAGGCCCCTGCCCAACCAGGGCGCCTTCGTCATCACCATCCGCTGGGGCAGGGTGACGGCCTTCCACGTCTATTGCGACACCGTGCGGATCGAGAAGAGTCTGGGCATCCTCGCCGCGCAGGGCGTCGCCGCCGCGGCGGCGACACCGATTACCGGCTAGTCGCCCGCGACTTTCGCCTGAACTGCGGCCATATAGCCCCGGGTGCGCGGGGTGGCGCCGGGGCCGGGCACGAAGCGCACATCGGCCGGGGGCACAGTCTTCCCCCCGGCATCGCGCAAGGTGACGGGCGCGATCTCGTTGCCGGCCGGATCGACGGCGCGCATCGGCGGCCGCCCCTGCGCGGTCCAGCGATCGCCCCATTGCATCAGGGCCAGCATGGCCGGCAGCAGGTCGCGGCTCTTCTGCGTCGGCCAGTAGGTCGGCCGGGCCGCGGTGCCGGCGCGCTCGAGCATCCCCTGGTCGACCAGGGCTTCGAGGCGGCGCGCCAGGATGTTCTTGGCGATGCCCAGGCTGGCCTGGAATTCGCCGAAACGATCCGCTCCCAGGAAGGCATCACGCAGGATCAGCAGGGTCCACCAGTCGCCGACGATGTCCAGGCTCCTAGCCAGGGAACAGTTGAAACCGCTCAAGTCCGTCTTTGCGACCATGTAACCTCCCCGCCCGCGGCGACTCTCGACGGCTCGGTCGTATTATGCCACCGTTGCGCAAGAACAAGAACAGAGAGCCGACATGCTTGCCCCCATCGTGACATTGATCGCCTGGACCCTGCTCGTCTGGATCTGGATGTATGCCAGGCGCATCCCGGCCATGAGCAAGGCCGGGCTCAACCCGCAGGACGCGCGCCATCCCGGCTCGCTGAATGTCCTGCCCGCCGAGGTTCGCCAGGTGGCGGAAAACTACAACCACCTGATGGAACAGCCGACGATCTTCTACGCCCTGGCCTTCGCGGTTCAGCTTAGCGGCCAGGCGGACGGGCTCAGCGTCCTGCTCGGCTGGGCCTATGTCGGCCTGCGGGTGCTGCACAGCCTGGTACAGGGCACGATCAACATCGTGATGATCCGCTTTGCGCTGTTCTCGCTCTCGACCATCGTGCTGATGGTCTTGCTGGTGCACACCGGCCCCGGCTTCTTCATCGACTGAACCTCAGCCACGCGGCGGCACGGTCAGTTTCAGCCGGGCCGTCGCCTGGGCCTCCTTTTCCATGAAGCGGAACAGGGCCTTGATCTTGGGCCGGTCCTTGGCCTCGGGCCGGGCCACCAGCCAATGGTAGAAGCCTGACGGCACCTCGACCGGAACGGCGCCACCAGGCGCCCCAGGGCGATATCGTCGGCGATCAGCGGCACGTCGCCGATGGCGACGCCCAGGCCCTGCTCGGCCACCCGCAGGGCCATGTCCAGGATGGTGATCACCTGCGCCCGCTCGCCCTTCAGCGTGTCGAGGCCCACCACCTCCAGCCACAGCCGCCAATAGCGGCGATCTTCGCTGGTGTCGATCAGGGTATGGCGGGCCAGGTCGCCCGGGACCTTCAGGGCGGGTTGCCGTCGATCAGCCGGGGCGCCGCCACCGGGATCAGGCGTTCGCCGGCCAGGCGCAGGGCATAGAAGCCGGGCGGCGGCGTCGCCCCATAGTGGACCGCGGCGTCGAAACCGGGCAGGTCGCCGATCTCGTCGGTGGTGATGGTCAGGCGGGCGTCGATGCGCGGGTTTTCCGCCTGGAAGCGCGACAGCCGCGGCATCACCCAGCGCATGCCGAAACTGGGCGGTGCGCCCAGCGCAAGCCTGCCCGGATCGTCATGCAGGGCCGCCGCCGCCTCGGCCATGCGATGGAAGGATTGCGTCAGTACCGGCAGGAATTTCGCCCCCTCGACCGTCAGCACCGCGCCGGTCGCCGTGCGGTGGAACAGGTCGATCCCCAACTGCCCCTCCAAGAGCTTGATCTGGCGGGATATTGCGCCCTGGGTCACGCCCAGTTCGCCCGCCGCTTTCGAGAAGCTCTGCAGGCGCCCGGCCACCTCGAAGGCGCGCAACGCATTCAGCGAGGGCAAGTTGCCGCGACCGATCAACGCACCGACCTCATGAGAAAAGCTGATGAGTTCATGACTAGAACTCCCTGGCGGCGGCGCCACCCGGGGCACATCTTATGCCCACGAGATCAAGGATCAACCCCATGTCGACCATCGCTTACAAGACCAACACCACCTCCAGCTTCTTCTCGCGCCTCGCCGCCAACATGATCGCTGATCATGCTGCATGGCGGCAGCGCCGCGCCACCCGGCGCGAGCTGAGCCGCCTGGGCGCCACCTCGAAGCACTTGCTGCGCGATATCGGCATCGAGGTCGTCGAGGCGGAACGCGCCCCGGCCAAGGGCCTGTTCACCCCCTGGTAATCCAGGATTGGCGGCCGCGCTGGTTCAGACCAGCGCGGCCTTGACCACGCGGGACAGCCGGGCCAGTTCGATCGGCTTTTCGACCAGGGCGAAGGCGCCCGAATTGGTGGTCAGCGCCGGGTTCACCCAATGCGGGTTGCCGGTCATCAGGATGATGCGGATGGTGGGATCGCGCCGGTGCATGGCCTGGGCGATCTCGATGCCGTTCCAGCCCGGCAAGTCGACGTCGAGCACCGCCAGATCCGGCCGCTCCTTGCGCAGGGCCGCCGACAGGCTGGGCCCATCGCCCGCCTGCATGACGCGGTAGCCCATCGACTCGAAATACTCCGACAGTTCTTCGCGCAGGGCGTGGTGATCGTCCAGCACCAGGATGACCTTCTGGGCGGTCTGTCCGCCATGGGAACCGGGCGCCACCATCACAACCCTCACGATCTGCTCGGGGCCGGGGCGCAACGGCGGCGCCGACCTTGGTTAAAGGCAACCACGCAACGCCCGCCTCAGGCAATCGCGACTAGTCCCAACCATTTGAAAACAAACCGTTTTTGGGAGTATTCAGGGGTCTGCGCCAGCGCCAGACGACCGCACTTCAGCTTAAACCCGAAGGCCTTAACAAGAGCTTAAAACCAGCCGCGCCATTTGATGAACAGATAAGGCACCACCCCGGTTGCAACCATCAGCAGCAGCGCCACCGGATAGCCCCAGGGCCAGCCCAGTTCCGGCATGTCGTTGAAATTCATGCCGTAGACCGTGCCGATCAGGGTCGGCGGCAGGAAGATCGTGGCCACGATCGACATGACCTTGTTGATCGCGCTCTGGCGCATGGTGATGGTGCCCAGCGTCGCGTCGAGCAGGATCTGCACCCGCTGGAAGGTGTGGTCGGCAGTGCGCTCCAGCCCCGCCAGGTCGCGGTCGATCAGGTCGATGCGGCGGCGGTGTTCGGGGGTGAAGTCGTGGCGCGACATCTCGCCCAGGAATTCGGGCAGCGGGTCCATCCAGCCGATGGCATAGAGCCCGACCGCCACCTTGTCGCCCAGCTTGCCGATCTGGCGCAGGATCGCCTGAAGGTGCAGGTCCAGCCGCCGGCCGTGGCCGACCAGATTGCCCGACGCCATGAACACCCGCCGCGACAGGGGCGCCAGTTCCCGGCCGATGGCCTCGATCATGTCGGCCATATGGTCGACCCCCGCCTCGAGCAGGCCGACCAGGGTATCTTCCGCGCACTCGATCTCGCCCGGGTCGCGCTCGATCAGCGCATCGGCGAACTGCTTGAAGGCGTTGGGCTCGTAGTCGCGCACCGTGATCAGCAGGTCGGCGGTCAGCACGAAGGCCGTGGGCTTGGCCGAGAGATGGCCCATGGCATCGGCGACCAGCAGCGGCACCACCAGCAGCAGCGACTGGCCGCGCCGGCGGAAGCGCTGGCTGGCGGCGATGTTCTGCATGGCCTGGGCGCTGGGCAGGCGGATACCGGTCCATTCCTCGACCAGGCGGCGATCCTCGTCGTCGGGGGCGACCATGTCGATCCAGATCAGCCCATCGGGCTTCTGGGTGCCCGGCACCAGGCCCAGGGCCACCACCGCCCCGTCCACCGGCGCATAGGCGACGACACTGCGCCGCGCGGGTTCGGTCGTGTCTGGATGAAGCAAACGGTCCATGGCGGCAGTGTGCTCCCAACCCCCACCCTCAGAGAAGCCCCTTGCGGGCAAGCTCCTGGGCCAGGCCTTCGGGCCCGGCAAAGTGATGAACCTGGAAACCCAGCGCGGCGGCGGCGGCCACGTTGGCGGCCAGATCGTCGATGAACAGGGTTGTGGCCGGGGTAATCCCGAAACGCTCGATGCTCAGGCGAAAGATCGCCGGGTCGGGCTTGGCCAGCTTCTCGATGCCCGAGACCAGGACAGCGCGAAAGCGCCCAAGGAAGGGGAACTGGGCCAGGCCCTGTGCCCATTTGTCGCCGGGGTAGTTGGTGATGGCGAACAGGGGCATGCCGCGCGCATCGAGTGCTTCCAGCAGGCGGACCGTGCCCTCGATCGGCCCGCGGAACATGGCGGGCCATTCGGCGTCCCAGGCGGCGATCAGCGCGGCCTGGCCGGGATGCCGGGCCGCCAGGGCGCGGACATTGTCGGCCATGGGCACGCCGGCATCGCAGCGGGTGTGCCAGGCCATGGAGCAGACGTCGGCGAGGAACCGCTCCATCGCCGCGCGGTCATCCTCGAAGTATTTCTGGTAGAGGTAGCGCGGGTCCCAGTCGATCAGGACCTTGCCGAGGTCGAAGACGACCGCGGCAACCGGCGGTGAATCGGGCACCAGGGGGCGGCCGCTCATGCGTCGCCCCGGCCGCTCACCGCGTCAGATCAGCCCTGGCGGGCCTTATAGCGCGGCTGCGTCTTGTTGATGATGTAGACCCGGCCACGACGACGGATCACGCGGCAATCGCGGTGACGGGTCTTGAGGGTCTTCAGCGAATTGACGATCTTCATGACAACCAACCCAGGGCCAGTGGCCCAAAATACGAGACGGCGCCCGAAAGCGCCGAAGTGAGGCCGGACCATAGGGGCGGTCCCCGCCAATGTCAATCGAGCCAAGCGGGAAATCATCGAGAATGTGGAAGCGGAAAGCGGGCTTCCGGGTCCCTCGTCTTGTCCCGCCCGGTCGGCTATAAGCGGCCTCGATGGCAAGAGTGGCGACATTGCGATGACCCTGACGCCCCCCCTCGGCGGCGAAGTTGCGGCCCGGCGCGAAGCTGTGGTCAAGGCGGCCCTCGCCTTTGTCGGCGAGAGCGGGCTGGAGGCCTTGAGCGCGCGCAGCCTGGCCAAGCAATGCGGCATCTCCACCATGGCGATCTATTCGCTGTTCGGCGGCATGCCCGGCCTTTACGAAGCCCTGGCGGCGCGCGCGACCGACCTGATGAACGCCTATATCCTGGACGCCAACACGGCGCTGCCGCCGCTCGATCGCCTGCGCGGCTTCGCCCGGGCCTACCGCCTCTTCGCCCTCGAGCACCCGGCCGCCTTCGAGCTGCTGACCCGGCGCGGCCATTCGCTGGTCGTCGCCATGCGCGACCGGCCGTCCTATGCCGCCTATCTCGCTGCCATCGAACAGGGCAAAGCCGAGGGCCTGTTCCGGCCCGAACTCGACGCCGGCGAATTCGGCGACATCCTGTGGGCCGCCGCCCACGGCATGCTGACCTTCGAGCTGTCCGGCACCTATCCCGCCGCCGCCGACCACGAAGCTCGCATGATGCGCGGCTTCGACCTGCTGCTGGTCACCGGAATGTCGCCGGATCGGTATAAATAACACTGTTATAACACCGTAATACCCTCCATAGTGAGAACCGAGCCGCCCAACGCGGCCATCGGGAGGAAGCGGTCATGAGCACGGTCGAGGGGGATTGGGACCTGGTCGGGCGTCTGCGGGGCGAGACGCGGCTTGCCGAATTGCATCGCCTGCCCTTGCTGCCGATGCCGACCCTCGGCCTCATGGCGGGCTGCTACAGCGCCTTCGCCCTGGTTTCCTGGGCCTGGCTCGCCGGCCTGCTGCCCGGGTGGCTCTCGGTCCCGCTGGCGGCGCCGCTGTTCTATGCCGCCTTCACCGTGCTGCACGACGGCACCCACCGCGCCATCTCGCGAAGCCCGGTCCTGAACGAGGTCATCGCAACCTTGGGCGGCCAGCTCCTGCTGCCGGGGATGGAGGTCGCGGTCTACCGCATCCTCCATCTCGAACACCACAAGCATACCGGCGAGCTGCACGACGATCCCGACGACATCCTGGTGATCGCGCCGAAGTGGACCCTGCCCTTCATGCTCGGTTTCGTCGACGTGGTCTGGTTCGCTTGGTACTTGCGCCGGATCGAGCGCTTCGCGGTGCGCCAGAACCTCCGCTTCTTCGCCGGCTTCGCGCTGTTCGCGGCCTGGCATGTCGCCTGGATCGCATCGCCCTATGCCTACGAATGGCTGATCCTGTGGTTCCTGCCGATGCGCCTCGGCCTCGTCATCACGGCCTATCTCTTCGCCCACATCCAGCACCCGCCCGAAGTCGTGCAGCGCGACCGGCCGCTCCATGCAACGGCCATGATCACGCGCCACCCGCTGACGCGCCTCTTCATGCTCGGACAAAGCGCCCATCTGATCCATCACCTCTATCCCCAGCTCCCCTTCTACCGGCTGGAGGCGGGCTGGGACGCCGTGGCGGGGGCATTGACCGCCCACGACCTGTTCTGGCGCGGCATCGGCGGCAGCGTGAAGCGCTTCGTTCCGCCGCCCTCGCCGGCCGAGCGCCATTGGATCGCCGCCCGCGTGGCCGAGGTCGAGGTCCAGACGCCGAGCATCACGAGCTTCGTCCTCGAAGCGGCGGACGGCGGCCCGTTGCCCGCCTTCGCGGCCGGCGCCCATATCGACCTCCGCCTGGCCTCGGGCGTGGTCCGGCAATATTCGCTGGTCGGCAGGCCCGGCGCGGCGGCGGCCTATCGGATCGCGGTGAAGCGCGACGACGCGGGCCGCGGCGGGTCCTGCGAAGTCCATCGCACATTGGTGCCGGGGGCCCGGCTCGACATCGGCCGGCCGCGCAACCATTTCCCGCTTCGGCCCGGCAGCAGCCGGGCGGTGCTGGTCGCGGGCGGCATCGGCCTCACGCCGCTGCTGGCCATGGCCGCGGCAATGGCGGCGGAACACCGCGACTTCGTGCTGCATGTCTGCGCCCGCAGCCGCGCCGAACTGCCCTTCGCCGCCTGGTTCGACCAGGCGCCCTTCGCCGGCCGCACGCGGATCCACCTGGACGACGGCGCCCGTTTCGACCCCGCCCGCGACCTGGGCGCGCCCGGGGCCGGCGACCAGCTCTACCTCTGCGGGCCGGCCGGCTTCATGGCCTGGGCGAAGGGGGCCGCGGCCGGCCTCGGCTGGCCTGCCGAGGCGGTCTTCTGGGAAGATTTCACCCCCGCCGGCGGGCTGGGCGACGCCTTCACCGTGGAACTGGCCAAGTCGCGGCGGGTAATCGACGTGGCTGCCGGGCAGAGCATCGTCGAAGCCCTGGAAGCCAGGCGCCTGCCGACCGAGACCCTGTGCCGCCAGGGCGTCTGCGGCACCTGCCGCTGCAAGGTCCTGGCCGGCACGATCGAGCATCGCGACAGCGTCCTTACGCCCGAGGAACGGGCGGTGGGCGACCAGATGATGGCTTGCGTCTCCCGCGCGCCGAAAGGCGAGCGCCTGGTGCTCGATCTCTGATCAGCCGGTCCGAGCGGGTCGTGAACGCTTTGTCCGAATGGATGACGGATCAGTGCAGGGCAGGCCCGATCCTCTGATTGGCATGTCAGCCCAACTCACGCCGTCTTGTCGAAGCAGCCAAGCGGGGCGACGCCGTTGACCAGGATGCGCACCAGTTCGGCCTGCCGGGTGACCCCGGTCTTGGAGAACATCGAGCGCAGGTGGGCGCGGGCGGTGTTGTAGCGGATGTTGAGCTGTGCCGCCGCCTCTTCCAGGCTTTCGCCCTTGGCGAGCTGCATGGCCAGGGCCGATTCGGCCTGGGTGAAGCCGAAGAGCTGCTTGAGGATGGCGGGATCGGTGCGCACGCCGTTCTCGGGATCGCGGATGAACACGGTCGCCCCGGTGCGCCAGCGGTCGCCCACCTTGGCCCCTAAGCGGATACCGCCCACCACCACGCCCAGGTCGCGGGCGCCCGAGGCCCTAGTGATCGAAACCGCCTGGGCGTGGCGCGGTTCGTTGGCGTTCTCGCCGCTCAAGGCCGCGCGGATCAGGGTCTGCAGGGCACGGTCGTCCTGGGTCGAGACGGCGCGCATGGTGCCGTTCACCAGGGTGATGCCGTCGCGCCGCTTCAGGAGGTCGGCGGCGATGGCGTTCATCACCAGCACCTTGCCGTTCTGGTCCAGCACGATGCCGCCCACCGCCAGCCGGTCCATGGCATCGGAATAGATCTGGTTGACGATTTCCGACTGGGCCAGGCGCGAGCGGATTTCCAGCGCCCGGGCGAAATGCGGCGCGATCAGGGAGATCAGCCGCTCCTCCTCCTTCACGAAGGGCTCGGAGCCCCGCGTGCGCATCACGCGGATGAAGCAGTCGAGGTTTTCCAGGCTGCAGACCCAGGCGCCCATGTAGTGGTTGATGTCGGAAATCTCGAGCAACTCGTTGAACTTGCCGTATTCCGAGCGATTGAGGGTGAGCCAGTCGTTGATCGTGTAGACCTCGCCCAGCCTGGTTTCCACATTGGGCCGGTACTTCTGGTATTCGCTTTCGTACTGGACGAATTCGTCGAAGGCGATGGGGCCGACGTTGATCGTCGCCTCCTGGCGCAGCGCCGTCTTGGCCACGATCGACAGGGTGACGAACTTGGCATCCAGATATTCGCGCAGG
Source organism: Oleomonas cavernae (assembly GCF_003590945.1). Classification (NCBI taxonomy): domain Bacteria; kingdom Pseudomonadati; phylum Pseudomonadota; class Alphaproteobacteria; order Acetobacterales; family Acetobacteraceae; genus Oleomonas; species Oleomonas cavernae. Next base: position 3,574,344 of record NZ_QYUK01000011.1, read on the forward strand.
AGTTCCAGGCTCTCCTTCCAGGACACATCCTCGAACGAACCCTGATAGATCTGCCCGATCAGCAGGCTGAGCTTTTCCTGCGACGGGCCTTCGGGTTGCGATTCCACCATATCGAGCCTCGTAAACGTCGAACGCTGTGCCGACCGGCCGCCAGGGCCGCCACGATCCACCCGGTTCAAGATGCGACGGCATGCCGACAGGGGCAGGCCCGACCCGGTTCAGTCGTCTCTGGGGATGTCTCCCTTGGGACGTCGCGGCCTCCACGCCTGCCGACGGCCCGGCGGGATTTCCCCGCTTTCCTCCACGCCTCGCGGCTCATCCCCCAATTGGACGACGGCCCGACGGCTTTCCTTGGGCAAACTCTAGCATGTGTCTCGCAATGTGAACAATTCCGTGACCGTCCCGTTTCGGGTGGGGTGAAACCAGCGGAAAGCGAGCCTTTGGGGGAAACGATGGCGAGCATCAGCGCGAGCACCGGCACACCGGCGGCCCAGGCCCGGCCGATCCTGTGGTGGGGTACCCTGGGCGCGGGTTTCCTGGCGCTGCAGCTCTACATTCTCACCGCCTGGATCCTGTCGGACGACTTCAAGCCGGTCGCCCCCGGCCCCGATGCGCTGTCGCCCATCGGCACGATCACCATGTGGGGCGTGGCCATCACCTTCGTCGGCGCCGCCATCGGCGGGCTGGCCTGGATCGGCTGGACCCTGGTCCGGGAGCGGGCCTTGAGCACCACGCAGATCCTGATGGTCGGCTGCTGGACCTGCCTGTGGCAGGATGCGACCATCAACCTGCTGCGCCCGGTGGCGCTCTACAACACCCACTACCCCAACATGGGCAGCTGGGCCGAGCACATCCCCTTCTGGTTCAGCCCCCACGGCGTCTTGAACGCCCAGCCGCTGACCTTCCAGTCCAGCCTGTACCTGGTGATGATCCCGACCTGGGTGCTGACCGCCTATGGGGTCATGAAGCTTGCCCGGCGCCTGTGGCCGCGCCTGGTGGCCCCGCAATTGTTCCTGATCGCGATGGCCTTCATCACCGTGGCCCAGACCGGGGCCGAGGTGGCGATGGTGCGGGGCGAGATCTTCGCCTATGGCGGCGCCATTCACGCGCTCTCGGTGTTTCCCGGCACGCGCTGGCAATTCCCGGTCTACGGCGCCTTCCTGTGGTCGATCGGCACGGTCGCCCTGGGTGCCTTGCTGTTCTGGCGCGACCAGGCGGGGCGCACCGCGGTCGAGCAGGGCATCGAGCGGCTGGATCTGGGCCGGGGCGCGAGCAACGGCTTGCGCTGCCTTGCCATGGCTGGTGCTGCCAATCTGGCGATTCTCGCCTATTACCTGCCTTTCATGTTCATCTCGCTCTATTCCGATCCCTGGCCGACCGATTTTCCCAGCTATTTCACCAACGGCATCTGCGGTGCCGGCACCGGCTATGCCTGCCCCGATCCCGCCCTGCCGATTCCCAGCCATCTGGTCCCCCCGGCGCCGTTGTAACCCAAGGATTTCAACCGTTCCGGGACAAGCCGCGCAGCGCCGTGGCGCCGGGAAAAATTTCGCCCAATCCTGACTCAACGGCCCAAACAGGTCGAATAGAGCCTAAGCTCTATAAGGAGGCGCGCACAAAATGACGCGCCGCATGCCGCATGGCCCTCGGGCCTGACGGATAGGGGGGAACAGTCATGAACAGGTTGCTGACCGGCGCCTTGGCCGGTGCTTTGCTGAGCTTCACCGTATTGGCACCGGCGATCGCCAAGGTGCCCCAGGCCGAGGCTGACCGCCTGGGCAAGGACCTGACCCCCATGGGGGCAACCCGAAGGCCAATGCCGACGGCTCGATTCCGGCCTTCGAAGGCGGCGTGACCCGCCCGCCCGCCGGCTATACCCCGGGCATGCATCACATCAGCCCGTTCGCCTCGGACCCGATCAAGGAAACGATCACGCAGGCCAACGCCGCCCAGTTCGCCGCCAAGCTGACTGCCGGCCAGCAGGCGATGCTGAAGATCTATCCGACCTACAAGCTCAACGTCTACCAGACGCGCCGCTCCTGCGCCTTCCCCGAACGGGTCTACGAGGCCAACAAGCGCAACGCCGTCACCGCGACCATGACCGAGGACCAGAACGGCCTCAACGATGCAATCCTGGGGGTTCCCTTTCCGATCCCCACCAACGGCGTCGAGGCGATCTGGAACCATCGCCTGCGCTACCGCGGCTTCAAGTTCCGCCGCTTCTTCGGCGCGGCCGCGGTGAACCGCGACGGCAGCTTCACCCTGTTCAAGACCCAGGACGAGGGCATCCTGCATTATTCGGGGCCTGGCATTAACCAGATCGGCGATGTCACCGACATCAAGCAGCTCAAGAACATCGGCATCTCGTACCTGAACATCACCACCGCCCCCGCCCGCCTGGCCGGTTCGGTGATTCTGGTGCTCGACACGATCAACGCCAAGGAATTGCCGCGCCAGGCCTGGCAGTACAACCCGGGCACAAGGCGGGTGCTGCGGGCGCCCGAGCTGTCCTACGACAACCCGCTGTTCAATTCGGACGGCTTGGCCACCACCGACCAGTTCGACATGTATAACGGCGCCACCGACCGCTACGACTTCGAGCTGAAGCCGACGGTCGAGAAATTCATCGGCTACAACGCCTATGAGCTGATGTCGGACAAGCACAAGTACAAGGAACTGCTGACCGCGACTCACCTGAACCCGGACCTGGGCCGCTACGAGCTGCACCGGGTCTGGGTGGTCGAGGCGAAGCTGAAGGAGGGCACCCGCCACGTCTATGCCCGGCGGACCTTCTACCTGGACGAGGATAGCTGGAACATCGTCAACGCCGACCTTTACGACGGCCGCGGCCAGCTCTGGCGCAACCAGGAAGGCCCGGTCGTGAATTACTACGACCTGCCGCTCTGCTCGTCGGTGCTGGAAGTGACCTACGACCTGCAATCGGGCCGCTATGTCGCCTTCGGCATGAAGGCCGAGGAGAAAATGCTCGACTGGAACGTCCAGGACATCAACCCGTCCCAGTTCACCCCGGATGCGATCCGGCGCCTGGGGCAGAAGTAAAGAGCTATCGAGGGGGCGCATCGTCGCCCCCTCGCCTTTTCCATGGACGGATGGACGGGCATGAGTAAACTCCGCCCGCCATGACGGAATACGCCGCCCGCGCCCTGCTGCCCGAAGGCTTGCACGACGAATTGCCCCCCGCCGCCGAACACGAGGCGTCGGTGGTGGGCGAACTCGTGGCGAGCTTCGCTGCCCATGGCTATCAGCGGGTGAAGCCGCCGCTGATCGAATTCGAGGAAAGCCTGACCACCGGCCCCGGCGCGGCCCAGGCCACCGGCATGTTCCGCCTGATCGATCCGGTCAGCCAGCGCATGATGGCCGTGCGCTCGGACATGACCGTGCAGGTCGCCCGCATCGCCGCCACCCGCCTGCGCAAGGCGCCCCGGCCGCTGCGCCTGTCCTATGCCGGCCAGGTGCTGCGGGTGAAGGGCAGCCAGTTGCGGCCCGAACGCCAGTTCCCCCAGGCCGGGGTCGAGCTGATCGGGGTGAAATCCGTCGCCGCCGATGCCGAGGTGGTGCTGCTGGCGATCGAGGCCCTGACCGCCACCGGCCACCCGCGGCCGATCACCGTCGACCTGACCCTGCCCACCCTGGTGCCGGCCATCGCCGCTGCCCTGGGCCTCGATGATTCGGTTGCCCGCCAGGCGCGCGATGCCCTGGACGGCAAGGATGCCGCCCAGTTGCAGGATATCCCGGGCGAGGCGGGCGTGCTGTTCCGCGGCCTGCTGGATGCCGCCGGCCCGGCCGACCGTGCCCTGCAGCGCCTGGGGACCCTGGCCCTGCCGCCGGCGGCGCGGGCCGAGGTGGACGAGCTGGCCGGCCTGGTCGCGGCCGTGCGCGCCGCCGGGCCGTCGATCGCCCTGACCATCGATCCCGGCGAATACCGGGCGCACGAATATCACACCGGCTTCGGCTTCACCCTGTTCGCCGCCGGCGTTCGGGCGAGCTGGGCCGGGGCGGCCGCTATCTGCTGGTCGGGCCCGATGGCGGGTCCGAGGCGGCGGTCGGCTTTACCATCTATGTGGACTCGCTGCTGCGCGCCCTGCCCCAGCCGGCGCGGCCGGCCTTCGTCTATCTGCCCGCGGGTGTCCCGGCGGATGCGGCGCGGGACCTGCGCCAGGCCGGGCATCGTACGGTCGCGGGGCTGGAGCCCCAGGTCGACCCGCAGGCGGAAGCCCGGCGGCTCGGCTGCAGCCATTTCTATCTCGACGGCACGGTGCGGCCCGTCGCCGCCTGACCCCCGTCGTCATTCTTCCAAGGACCGAGAACGACCATGGCCAATGTTGCGGTGATCGGCGCCCAGTGGGGCGACGAGGGCAAGGGCAAGATTGTCGACTGGCTATCGGAACGCGCCGATGTCGTGGTGCGTTTCCAGGGCGGCCACAATGCCGGCCATACGCTGGTGATCGGCAACCAGACCTACAAGCTCTCTCTCCTGCCCTCGGGCATCGTGCGCGGCGGCAAGCTGTCGGTCATCGGCAACGGCGTGGTGGTCGATCCCTGGGCCCTGTTCGCCGAGATCGAGCGCTTGCAGGCGCAGGGCGTGGTGGTCACCCCGGACAATCTCCAGGTCGCCGACAATGCCTGCCTGATCCTGCCCGTGCACAGCGAGTTGGACGGCTTCCGCGAGGACAGCCAGAAGGCCGGCGGCATCGGCACCACCCGGCGCGGCATCGGCCCGGCCTATGAGGACAAGGTGGGCCGGCGCGCCGTGCGCGTCTCCGATCTGGCCGACCCGCCGACCCTGGCTAAACGGCTGGACGCCCTGATCGCCCACCACGACGCGCTGCGCTCGGGCTTCGGCGCACCGGCGGTCGACCGCGCGGCGCTGGAGGCGAAACTGGCCGAAATCGCGCCGCGCCTGTTGCCCTTCGCCAAGCCGGTGTGGCTGACCCTCGATACCCTGCGCGCCCAGGGCAAGCGCATCCTGTTCGAGGGCGCGCAAGGCGCCATGCTCGACATCGACCACGGCACCTATCCCTTCGTCACCTCGTCCAACACCGCGGCCGGCCAGGCGGCGGTGGGGGCGGGTGTGGGCCCGCGCGGCGTGGGCTACGTGCTGGGTATTACCAAGGCCTACACCACCCGGGTGGGCGGCGGCCCGTTCCCGACCGAGTTGACCGACGAGGTCGGCAAGCGCCTGGGCGAGCGCGGCCACGAGTTCGGCACGGTGACCGGGCGGCCGCGGCGCTGCGGCTGGTTCGACGCGGTGATGGTGCGCCAGGCGATCAAGGTCGGCGGCATCGACGGCATCGCGCTGACCAAGCTGGATGTGCTCGACGGCTTCGACGCGCTCAAGATCTGCACCGGTTACAAGCTGCGTGGCGAGGTGATCCATCACTTCCCCTCGTCCGCCGGCGACCAGGCCGCGGTCGAGCCGGTCTACGAGACCCTGGAAGGCTGGAGCGAGTCGACCCAAGGTGCGCGCCGCTGGGCCGACCTGCCGGCGACCGCGGTCAAGTACGTGCGCCGGGTCGAGGAACTGATCGAGGCGCCGGTCGCCCTGCTCTCGACCAGCCCGGAACGCGACGACACCATCCTGGTCCACGACCCGTTCAGGGGATGAAATTCTCCCTCGCCCCGCGTGCGGGGAGAGGGTTGGGGTGAGGGGCGGCGGTGATAAGGCCCAGCACCCCTCACCCTAGCCCTCTCCCCCCGTCGGGGGCGAGGGAACTGATGGTGTTACGCTGTCGCCCCTTCCACCGGCACCACCTGGTGGCGGGCGGCGTTGCGCATGGCTTTCTGCAACTTCTCGAAGGCACGGACCTCGATCTGGCGCACGCGCTCGCGGCTGATGCCGTATTCCTGGCTGAGGTCTTCCAGCGTTACCGGCTCCTCTTCCAGGCGGCGGCGCTGGAGGATGTCGCGCTCGCGGTCGGTCAAGCCGCCCATGGCCTGGGTCAGCAGGTTGCGGCGGATCGACATTTCCTCGCGGTCGGCCAGCACGGTTTCCTGGCTGGGCGAATCGTCGACCAGCCAATCCTGCCATTCGCCGTCGCCGTCGATGCGCAAGGGGGCGTTCAGGCTGTGATCGGGGGCGGCCAGGCGGCGGTTCATCGAGACCACGTCGGCCTCGGGCACCGCCAGCTTGTGGGCGATCACCTTCACCGTGTCGGGATGCAGGTCGCCCTCCTCCAGGGCCTGCAGCTTGCCTTTCAGGCGGCGCAGGTTGAAGAACAGCTTCTTCTGGGCGGCCGTGGTGCCCATCTTCACCAGGCTCCACGAGCGCAGGATGTATTCCTGGATCGCGGCGCGGATCCACCACATGGCATAGGTCGCAAGGCGGAAGCCCTTGTCGGGCTCGAACCGCTTCACCGCCTGCATCATGCCGACATTGCCCTCGGAAATCAGTTCAGACACCGGCAGACCATAGCCGCGATAGCCCATGGCGATCTTGGCGACCAGGCGCAGATGGCTGGTGACCAGGCGGTGGGCGGCATCGGCGTCGCCGTGCTCGCGCCAGGCCTTGGCCAGCATGAATTCCTCGTCCGGCTCCAGCATCGGGAACTTGCGGATTTCGGACAGGTAGCGCGACAGGCTGCCTTCGTCGGGCAGCATGGGCATTTTCATCGTCGAAGGAACACTCATCGGACAACCTCCAGCCTCAGGGGCCAGGCCAAACCTTCGATCGCTACAGTCCGGATATACGCGCCTTCGCGCAATACCTGACTAATACGATCGGATAACCCCAATTAGTTTAGATTGATTCCAGACTGTCAAGGAGTTCGTTCAGATCGCTTGGCAGGTTACTCTCGAAGGCCAGGCTTTTCCCGGTAACCGGGTGCCGGAAGCCGAGCAGCCATGCGTGCAGGGCCTGCCTGGGAAATTTCACCGCCATGCCCGGGGCGCCTTTCGGGGCCCGGCCATAGGTCTTGTCGCCGACGAGGCCATGGCCCAGCGAGGCCATGTGCACGCGGATCTGGTGGGTCCGCCCGGTCTCCAGCCGGCAGTCGATCAGGGCGGCGATGGGCGGCGTGCCGAAACGCGCCTCGACCGTCCAATGGGTGATCGCGGGCTTGCCGTCCGCCACCACCGCCATCTTCTTGCGATCGAAGCGGGCGCGGCCGATCGGCGCTTCCACCACCCCCGCCTTGCCCTTGGGATTGCCCCAGACCACCGCCTTGTAGCCGCGGTCGATGTCGTGGCGGGAGAACAGCTCGCCCAAGCCATGGTGGGCGACCTCGCTCTTGGCCACCACCAGCAGGCCCGACGTATCCTTGTCGATGCGGTGGACGATGCCCGGCCGCTCCACCCCGCCGATGCCCGACAGGGCGCCCCGGCAATGGGCCAGCAGGGCATTGACCAGCGTATTGTCCGGGTTGCCCGGGGCGGGATGGACAACCAGGCCGGCCGGCTTGTCGATGACGATCAGATCCACATCCTCGTAAACGATGGTCAGGGGGATTTCCTGCGCCTGCGGCCTGGCGGGGGCGTTGGGCGGCACGCCCAGGGTGATCGCCTGGCCCGGTTTGACCCTGGCCGAGGCGTCATTTATGGTCGCCCCGTCGATCGTGGCCTGCCCGGCTTCGATCAATCCTTTAAGACGCATGCGGCTCAAGCCGGTCGAACGGGCCAGGAACTTGTCCAGCCGGTCGCCCGCGTCGACTACCGCGCGATGAAGCGTTGCGAGCGTATCTACCATGGCTGAAGAATTGCCCAGCAACCCCCGCGGCCTCAAGGCCGTCGTCATCATTCTGGGCATCATCCTGCTCGGCATGCTCGCGGCCGTGGTCTACGGCGTGATCGTGAAGATGGGTGGCAAAGGTGGCGAGATCGCGGCGACCGTCGCTGTGAAGCCCGGCGAACAGGTCGTCGACATGGCCGGCACCGGCGACCGGCTGGTGCTGCGCCTGCGCAATGCTCAGGGGCCGAGCGGCTGATCTTCGTCGATCCCGCCAGCGGCCGGACCTTAGGGACCACCGCCATCATCGCGGCCCCGTGATCCTGCGCCTGACCGCGGCCACGGCCCAGGCGATGCGCGCCCACGCCGCCCGCGACTTCCCGCGCGAGGCCTGCGGCCTGATCCTGGGGCCGGCCGGGGCAGCAGGGGCCGTGACCGGCGACGAGGCGGTGCCCTCGGCCAATCTGGCCCCCGCCGGCGCCGACGATACCTTCGAGATCGATACCGCGCTGCATCTGGCCGTTCAGCGCCAGGCCCGGGCGGCCGGGCGGCGGGTGGTCGGCCTCTATCATTCCCACCCCGGCGCCCCCCCGATTCCGTCGGGCCGGGATGCAGCCGGGGCATGGGACGAATCGCTCATTTGGGTGATCATCGCTACAGACATCGCCGGGGCCGGCGAAATAAGGGGATGGGTGCCTGCAGGCGGCACCTTTACGGAATGGGTCATCGAGGTGGTTCCATGAATTTCTCGTCCGACAACGCCGCCGGGGCCCACCCCAAGATCGTCGAGGCCCTGGTCCGTGCGGCCGCGGCCGGCCCGTTCCCGGCCTATGGCGCCGACCCGATAACCTCGAATGTCGAAAAGCGCCTGAGCGAAATCTTCGAGCGCGAGACGGCGGTGTTCCTGGTGGCGACGGGGACGGCGGCCAATGCCCTGGCCCTGTCGGCCCTGACCCCGCCCTGGGGTGGCGTGCTGTGCGCGGCCGAGGCCCATGTCGAGATCGACGAATGCGGCGCGGTCGAGGCGATCAGCGGCGCCCGCGTGATGCCGGTGGAGGCGCCCGACGGCCGCCTGACCCGCGCCGCCCTCGAGGCGCGGGTGGCCCCCATCCGCATCGGCGACCAGCACCATGTCCAGCCCGCCGCGGTTTCCATCACCCAGGCGACCGAGGCCGGCACCGTCTATGCCCCGCACCAGGTCGGTGCCGTCGGCGACTTCTGCCGCGACCACGGCCTCCACCTGCACATGGACGGCGCCCGCTTCGCCAATGCCCTGGTCTCGATCGGCTGTTCCCCGGCCGAGCTGACCTGGAAGGCCGGGGTCGACGTGCTCTCCTTCGGCGCCACCAAGAACGGTGCCCTGGCGGCGGAAGCCGTGGTCTTCTTCAAGCCCGAACTGGCCAGGGATTTCCTCTATCGCCGCAAGCGGGCCGGCCACCTGTTCTCCAAGATGCGTTTCCTGTCGGCGCAATTGGAGACCTATCTGGAAGACGGACTGTGGCTGGCCAATGCACGCCACGCCAATGCCCTGGCCACGCGCCTGGCCTATGGCCTGGTCGACATTTCCGGCATCGAGCTCGAATACCCGGTCGAGGCCAACGAGCTGTTCGTGCGCCTGCCGGCCAAGGTGGCCGATGCCCTCTTCGCCGCCGGCTTCCATTTCTATCCCTGGGGTGCGCCGCCGCCCGACAGCGAGACCCCCGGCCTGTTCCGCTTCGTCACCGCCTTCGACAGCGACCCCGGTGCGGTCGACGCCCTGATCGCCACGGCCCGGACGGCGGCGGCGCCCGCAGAGGCGGTTGAGATCGCGATGGCGGATGCGGCCCCCGTCCCTGCCGGCGACGGCAACGAAGCCATTGCAGAAATCGCTTGATCGGCACCGCCACAGAGGTTATCAACCCTGCCTCTCGGCCTTGTCCCCATCGTCTAGAGGCCTAGGACACCGCCCTCTCACGGCGGTAACAGGGGTTCGAATCCCCTTGGGGACGCCACTCGGGAATAAAACTGGGCACTCCTGCCCCGTCGTCCCGGTTGGTGCCTGACATGGCCTTCGCCAACTGATCTGTGCGGCCTACGACGATGACTTCATCGTCTCCCACATCGATACGCGCGATAAGATGTCGCAGATAACTGCGCCTGAATTCGGGATCCTGCAGTTTCTCGCGAAACGCCTTGGCGAACCTTTCGAGCCTTTCTGCCGTGACTTGTACTCTCCCGGCATCGATGGAAGTTGACGAGGTAATCCGCTCAAGTTGGGCGGCTGCACGGCTTTGCTCGTTTTTCAGAGCCTCCAGCCGCGCCTTCAGATTTGGCTCGGTTGCGTCCAGAGTTCCGGCTTCAATCCCTTCATAAAGTCGAGAAAGTTTCAGGTTTGCTTGGGCGACCGCTTCCTTAAGCTCCTTCGCCCGATCCGCAATGCCAGACTCCCTTTCAGCTGCTTTCGCAACAAGCATCGCCAGCATTTCAGTCAACCGAGGCGGTGTGAGGATCTGTCCAATGACAGCGTCAAGAACCACACCATCCAACAACTCCTGCCGCAGGGCCCGCCCCGCGCAGGCGGTCTTTCCCTTACGGGCCGATGTACAGCAGGCATAGTACCGATAGCGACCGCTTTTACCGGTCCTGACCGTCATCGCACCACCGCATTTCACACAAGTCGCAAGACCCGTCAGCAGCGTGGGGCCACTCACGACGCGTGGTGGCATCGCCTTTGGATTCCGGCTTGCTAGCCTGCGTTGGACCTCATCGAAGGTGGCCCGATCCACGATCGCCGGCACCTTGACCTCGATAATTTCATCCACGGTTTTTTTGCGCTGAGTCTTGCATTCCGTCAGATTGAAACGATGAAGCCCCGCATAAGTCTCGCGGGTCAGAATTTGGTGAATGGTTTTTACAGCGAAGTCCCCACCGGTCCGCGTATTGTAACCCTCCTCATTCATATGCACGGCTATGGCTTTAATGCCCAGCCCTCCCCGCCCTGCACCCGTTAGGTATAGTTGAAAGATCAATCGAACGACCTCGGCAGTGGCGGGATCGATTGCCAGCCGTTTCTTAACGCGGACACCCCGCGTTTCAGCAGCTTCAACCTTGTAACCCAATGGGGGTCTCGAGCCATTCCAGAAGCCTTGCCTGGCATTCTCCTTCATGGCCCGAAGCGTATGCTTGGCGTTCTCCCGGCTTTGATACTCGTCGAATAACGCGAGAATCTGACGTACCATGGAACTTATGGGGTCATCGCCGAGCTCCTGGGAAATGCTTACGAGGCGGACTCCCCGCTTGGCAAGGATTCGAACGCTAATCTCTAACTCCAAATGATCGCGGTAAAAGCGGCTAAACGAATGGACGAGCACAACGTCAAAATCGCCAAGGGCAGCCGCTTCGAGCATTCGGCCGAGCTCTGGACGCTGAGCGTCCATGCCGCTCGCTCCCGCTTCGACAAATTCCGCGACTATTGTCCAGCCCTTCGCCAAACAATAGCTCGTGATCTGGCGGCGCTGGTCGGGGATTGATAGATCCTGCTCGGCTTGTCGACCGGTCGAGACCCGGAGATACAGAGCTGCCCGCATAGCGGCTTACCTCATAAGGTCGGCAATGGCATCACGAAGCCAAAGATACACGAACTCGGCCTCTTCTCGTGACACTGCATCTTCCATTTCAAGAACGACGCGAAGCTGTCCACCTGCGCCGGTCGGCGAGCGACGGCAACGCCCACTGGCCGGCGCCGATTTCTTCGGCACCGGCACACGCGGGGTTGCTGCTCGCTTCGCCATTGCAGGCGTCCGACTACTTTGGCCCTACAAGGCCTCATCATCGTCGTCGAGCACGTTACCCATAAACCCTGTGCGGGGTTGAGGGAGCGCGGGTTTCGCGCCGATGGGCACCATGGCCCGGGTAGGCGTTGCCGATGGACGCGGCGGCTTCGTGGCCTTCTGGAGTTTTGCGACCCTTTCCGTCCGACGGAAAGCCGACAGGTATCGGCGAAGTGTCGGCCCCGATACGTGACAATCGACCTTTGCCAGCTCAACAGCGATGGCGTCGTATGACATCCGGTGTGCCAGCATGGCCGCAATGTGCTCATAAGAGCTGTGAATGAATTCCCGCGCAGTCAGGACTGCGTCTGGCAGAGGAGCCGCACAGATCTCGGCAGATCGGCTGGCAAAAATGGCCAGATGGGTAACGCGGGGTTTGACCTTGGGCATTTAGATCTCCTTCAGGCCAACACGGCCCTAAGGACCACCTGGAGGCAGAATTCCGGCCCGCCAGCCTTTGCGCATCTCCAGGTCAAAAAATTCAAGCTTGCTGATTCACTTGGCTGCGCCCTTGCGAACCGCAAATCCGCAGAAGCCCTTTATTTCTCGCCCAGATCCGGTCGACCCGAACAGAGGCACTGGGCACAATTTGTTGAATCGCCAGCATCCATGAGGGCGTGGTCCCCGTGATAACACGCCCGATCGGCGCGCTTGTGGGACCTCCCTTCCTCCCTGAGGAAGGGATCACGACTTTGCCCGTCGATCCATTCGCGATCGCTGCCAGCCGGGACATCGTCGTAGAGAGCAAGCCCGAGTCGCAGGGTGGCGTGTCTGGCATACTCCTGCGGCACGGCAACAGGTTCGGAGTCAGCCACAAGTTGGGGCACCACTTCCTCGAAGGCCACATCGATCAGGTCCTGCAGAACGGCGTCCATGTTTCCACGCAGGCGTTGTCGCGGCCGACCCGTTCGAGTTGGAAGCCGACCATTTCGCCGCTGGCCTCCCTATGCCGGAGTCTCCTTTCCGCAAGGCGATGGATGAGTTGAATGACGGCCTGAACGCGATAGAGACTTTGGCCGCACAGTGCTTCACATCGCGCACGGCGACCGCGATCCGCTATGCCGAACTCATGCCCGAGGCAATGAAGTCACTGCCGAAACTGACTTGGCCGCGCAAGGGACCCGGCTGCCCACGAGCACCGCGACCACCCGCCCCGCCGCCGATACTGCGCAGGTAGGAGCAGGTATGGGCGTTCGCGAAGATCCGCTTCGTGATCCACGACAAGCTGAAATACTATGCCCCGTTAGTTGAGAACGTCGAGCTTCGCGCCATACTTGGAGATGTTCTCATCTTCAAGAGCGGCTCGCACGAAGTCATTCTGGGCTACGGCTTCGAGAAGCGTCCTCCGTCCTTCGAAGGGGCCCACTCCAACTTCTGAGGAAATCCATCCCGCCATTGACATAAACGGTGGCGGATTGTGATTCACCTTTCCGCGATGCGGGAGTCCCGAACCAAAGTGCATTGACTCTTTTTGCCAACCCCTGAGGAATCTCAATTCACACAGGGAAGAGGCAACATGACAGGCACCGCCGAGGCATCCGAGGATCCAATCCAATTGGCCAGGGAGCTTTTCTCCCGGCAGCTGCGCGCGCTGATGGCGAAGGCGGGTATTACCCAGACCGAGCTCGCTTCGATGTCTGGGCTCTCTAAGTCCCTAATCAATGCCTACCTTTCCCAAAAGGCTTTTCCGCGTAGTCCACAGAGACGGAAGCTCGCCGCGGTATTCAGAATCGATCCGACAGATTTTCTGCAGTTCCCAAGGGCGCCCTCGGCGGAGCCTCATGGCAGAGCCATCCCAGCTATGAGATCAAGGAGGTTCCGGATTCCGGCTTGTCGAACTGACGATCCGCCAACTTGAGGTCCCATTCGAGATCGCCGTCTCGATCATCGGGCTCATCAGGCGCGGCATGGAAACCCGAGATGGCCCTCGACCACCGACCGGCGGCGACTCCATCTCCCAGGAATAGCAAGGACACGACATGGGCAGAGAACTGACCTTAAAGACGGCGACGGTGCGCTTCGACTGGGCGAAAGCAAGAGGCTCGCGGCAATGATCGATCCAAAGCTCATCAAGGACCCTCGCAATATGGCGAAGACCTTCCTCGCCGCCTGCACCTTCCCTGTGGAACAACGATCGCAAAAGCGCCTTGCTGTTGGAGCCGCTCCACATATGAGTCAGAGCCAAAGTTCCACGCCGAACCACATGCAGAGACAGCGATGGGCGCCGAACGAAGTTGAGGGTGGGAGAGGACACCAGGTGGATCCCCGCGATCCGGACATCTTTGGGCTGGCAAGCATATGACGGCCTGAGCTTTGCTGCGACCCATCGGGGGCGCTGAAAGGATGTTGCGCGAGCACGTCGATGGCGGCGAGACCCTTTTGGGGTGCTCGCCGCATTACAATCGAATCCGTTACGCAATATGGAGGAACGGGCCGATCGTCGGCTGGTACTCGGTGTCGAGCCGAAGCTCGCGGCTGGTCTGGTGAATCAGGTCGCCGGTCAGGCGGTCGGCCTTGCCGCCGTCGATGATGCGATCGATGGCATCGCCGTAGAGGCCCACGTCGGGGCATTGAGTCACCAACAGCCGGAAACACTCGCGTGCCTTCGGCCCTGCCTCATGGCCCAGCGCAGCGCCGACGTGGTAGAGCAGGGCGTAGCGGCGGGGTGTGATGATCTCGGTGCCGCGGGGCGCCAGCGCCGGGCTGTTGCCTCATGGGCCTCGCGCCTGAGGCGCAGGGGCGGGCCGTCGAAGGGAAGCAGGGCCTCGATGTAACCCTTGAGATTGATCAGGAACTCGGGGTCGCGGTAGGCACTCGCCGGTGTCAGGCGCATGGATTTGGGCTGCCACTGCAGGCGCTCGAGCGTGACCGGGCGGGGCAGCGGGGCTTGGTTGATCATCGACATGGTGGATCACTCCTTAGTAACAGGGGGTGCGGTGGCGGCGGGGTTGTTCGGTATCTTGGATGGTCGTGATCCGCACCCGGTCGCCGTCGATCTCGGCGAGGCCGATCCGCCCGGTCTGGTATGAGCCGAGGTCGAGCCCCAGGCGGTGATGCGTCAGGACCGGCTCGCCCCGGTATTCCGGCGTGTGGCCATGAATCACGAAGAGTTCGTCGGATTGGCGTCCGCCGTGAGAAACGGTTCGCGCACCCAAAAGGGTGAAGCGCGTTCCTCGGCGTGGTTGGCGGGGATCTGGCGCCATGGCCAGGCGAGCGAGCGCTCGAGCGGTTGCTGGGGGTGCAGACCGGCGTGGATGAACAGCAGGTTGTCTTCCAGGTAGTGGTGGCTGAGGCCATTGATGAATCCCCGTTCCGCCTCACTGAGGGCCTCCCAGGCATCCCCGGCGGTAGCCGTGGGCGGCAGGCCCAATTCTTCGAGCACCGCGAAGCCGCCGTTGCCGAGCCAGGTGCCGAGGTGGTCGCGCCGGCCACTGTCAAAGGCTGCTGCCAGGGCGCCTTCGTGGTTGCCGGCGAGTGCCGTCACCTTGATGCCGGGGATCCCGGCGATGACCTGGGCCATGACGGCACGGCTGTGGGGGCCGCGGTCGATGTAATCGCCCAGCATGACCAGATGGTTCGGGCCACCGGCCGCCGCCCGCTCGGCGACTTCGAGGAAGGCACTGCGCAGGGCGGCCGAAAGGCCGTGGACGTCGCCGATGGCAAAGGCTCGAACGTCGCTCATGACCGGCATCGGCTGCCAGTCGCGGCGTATTATCTCGATACTCATGGTCGCTCCCGTGATGGTGATCGCGGGCGCCGGTGGGGCAGTGATTCACCATTGGATCCTGTCCCCGGTTGCGGGCGCCGCGACCAGCGGTGGCGCCCGCAACCGGGGACAGGGCAGGAGTCATCAAGGAAAAGGATGGGGAGACGGAGATGGTCGTTCGGGCAGCGAGCCGGAAGCCAGGTCACCAAGCGGGAATACCGTAAGCGTCCGGTGAGGACCGCTGGCGGTGTGATACCCTACGCGGCCCTGCCTTTGCACCAAGCCCATGGCAGCAGTTCACCGATGCGGTTGATGGTGTGGCCCTTGGCGAGGCGGTCGAGCACGTCGACGAGCCAGGCGTGGGGATCGACGGCATTCATCCTGGCGGTCTCGATGAGGGTATACATCGCCGCGGCCCGGTCCCCGCCGTTGTCGGAGCCGGCGAAGAGATAGTTCTTCCGCCCGATCGCCATCACCCATTCATTCTGCCCATGTCGGGCAGGAGTTGGAAGTCCATTCCCGGCATCACCCCTATTTCGGCCGCAAGGTTTTGGTGCGCGGCGTAGCGCAGCGAGCGACGGGCCAATTTTGTAGCGTGCAAGGTCCGGCCGGCATCGTGGTGACGATCGCCGGCTGGATGCTCGATCCCGTGCTTTGCGCAGGGATGACCATCGGCGCGCCGCGCGTCGATCTGGCCGCACTCGTCGAGTTGCAGCGGCTGTTGATAGGGGCGGCCATCCGCGCTGCCATCGTCGCCCAAGGGGCCCAGGTTGTGATCCCCTCGACCACCAGCCGGCGCGCGCCCATCCCCTACGACCGGGTCGCCTACAAGGCCCGCAACCTCGTCGAGCGCCTCTGGTGCCGCCTCAAGGACTGGCGCCGCATCGCAACCCGATACGACAAACTCGCCCGAAACTTTCTCGCTGCCGCTCTTATCGCCGCGTCCATCACCTATTGGCGCAATTGAGTCCCGACCCTAGGGCGCAGCATTTTTGACAGCGTCGACTTCGCAAACGGCGCGCGAAGCCCCTTCAAAAACCTACCGTCGCGGTGAACGGCCGTGCGCCTCTGACCCACACTGGGCAGGCTAGCGAGTTCATCTAGTTCTACCAGCCCGGCGAATAATGGCGCTCGTTCAAGCTGACGCTGCGTGGGAGCTGCTTGGCGAAGAGGATTGGACCGACCACTCGACGCCGTTCTTGCCAATGCCCAGTAGATTCAATGTCGTGCAGGGGATGCGGCGCGAGCGAAATTTGCGCAGGAGAAATTCCGCTTGGGCAACGTCGTGAGTCGACAAGAGGATCTGATAGCCTTCGGCGGTGACCAAGTTCCCCATAAGGTCCGCAAAGGCAGCGGCATGAATTGAATCATTGTGCTGCAGCGGATCGTCAAGGACGAGCGCCTTCCACCGGGACCACGGAAAGGTCAGGCTTGCGGCGCACAGCATGCTGACCGCCAGGGCCGCCATCTGGCCCTCGCTATGCACGAGCACCGGATCTATATCGCCCACAGCCTTGGGAACCTCGCCGACCTTAACAGCACTCTGTTCGATTTTCTTCTTCTTAACGTGAAGATCGATGCCGACGCGTGAATCGCACAAAATCGCCTGGTTGATCCGGGACATCAAGAACCCCAGGGGTTTGATGTATTCTGAATTGAAATCTTCCAATTCGGCGCTGATATCGACACTCGCCGCTCTCGCGATCTCTTTGACTTGCCGTATGGCTTCGGCGTCCATCTGTTTCTGGGAACGAAGCGATGTCGCGCTGGCCAACAACTCCTCGCGCGCGCCGTTTGGCGGTCCATCGACCTGTTCACGGATTTGTTCAAGTACGGCGCGATGGCTGAGCTGTCGGGCCCAGGCTAGACGCCCCTCGCGCAGACGCGCGAGCTGGCCTGTCGCGTCCTTGGCCGCCAGCCTCGATGCGGCAATGCGACGTTCAACGTCTTGGACGGGGGCGAGATCGGGTTCAGGGCCGAACCGTCGAAGGGCAAGCCAGTCGTCGCTGATCCTGCGCTGCGTCTGATCGAGGTCGGTCTTACGTGAATCGATTTCGACCAGACGCGCCCGCAATCCGGCTTGCTCCGCTTCGAGAGCACCGACGGCCGCGTCGGCGTCGGTTAGCACCCGCGTTGCCGAGCTGACGTCCTCCTGAACGCGGCGCGACGTTGCCTCTGCTTCCTGGAGCATCGCGGGGAGCTCGTCGGGACCGATTTCGCGGTCTGAACCCACCGCGGAGTTCGCGTTTGCCTCGTCCGCCTTCGCCCGTTCGAGAGCGGTTGCAAGGTCCGCGGACGCGCGAGTGGCGGCGTCCAGGGCCCGTTGGGCTGCGTCCCGTGCGCGGACGGCGCGCGAGTGTTCGGCGTTCGATGTCGGGCCGCCCAGGGCCTGATGCGTTTGCCAACGCACCTTTCGGTGACGGCTCGCGCTGAGTGCAGCGATGGCATCAGCTAGTCGCGCCCGTCTCGCGCTCATCGTGGCCGGCTCATCACTCGCGCCTCCATCCAGGCGCGCGAGCAGACGGACCCGCTGCTCACGCTCGGCGTCTAGCGCTGTCCGGGCCAAACGGATCGCCGACTGCGCGGCTCGCAGCTGCTGGAGTTCGGCAATACGGGCATCACGCGCGGCCGACAGGCTGCGGAGTGCGTCTTCCTGGGCGAGAAGCGCGGGCGCGAGGCGTTGCGCAGCGGTCGAGACCCGCGCCTGCAGAGCCGCAGCGCTGTCGAAGTGGGTCGCGCAAAGCGGGCAATCGCATGCATCGACGGGGAGGTGCGTCGCAATCGATGCGATCGCGTTGGACATGGTGTCGACCGTGTCGCGCAGCCCCTCAACAACGGCCGCCTGGGCGTTGACGCTCTCTGCTGCGCCCGCAACGGTTGCTTCGGCGCGTTCCACGGCGTGATCGATGTTCGGATTGGCCGCCTCGGCTTGAGCGAGCGCGTTCGATTGATCGCGAATCCGGCCGTCGCACGCGATCACCTGGTCGACCGTCGCCATGCTGTCGCGCAGGCGGTCGAGCTCCTCGTCGCATTGGCCGATTTCGCCAGTTATCCGCTGTACGATTTGCCGCCTGCGCTCGGCCAGCGAGACATCGCGCTCCGTTGCGACCTTGGCCTGCTCGGCTGCCGCTCGTGCGATGACGCTGTCGCGATGCTCGATCGTCAGCCTGGCCACCAGCGCCCGCGCGTCGCGCAAAGCGCGCAGATGCGCAACGGCCCTGGTCGCGCCCGCCGACGCATTTTGATGTGTCGCTACGTCCGTGCGTCGTTCACTCTGGAGTGCCCAGACCCGATCGAGTTCGCCGCCGAGCACATCCAGCCTAGTCTGTGTCGCGGAGCGTGACGCTGCGACCTCGGCAATATCGGCCAGGGCCCGTTGTCGCTCGCCATGGAGTCGCCGGGCGTCCTCCAACTGGCCTTCCGCCATGAGACAGTCACGCTCAATCTGATCTGCCGTCGCCTGCAGCCGCTCGACCGTGGGTTCGATGTCGATATCCGGCGTGCCGGAGGCATCCCGATCGCCAAGCTGCGCGCCGGCCAGCTGCACAGCGATCCGGCGGGCTTCGATTCTTGCACTGGTCTCGTCAATCGCGCCGGAGATCTGCGCCTCGGCCCAGAGTGCGGCCTCCTGCTCGAGGAGATCGCCCATAGTCTTTGCGTCACGCTCAAGCGCTTCGATTTGCCGGGCGTAGGCGCGAACGACCGTGTTGTTGCCTTGACCATGGAGAGCGTTGGCAATGGCCTCGATAGCTGTGCTCTGTGCAGCTTCTTTCAGGATGTCGAACCGCTCGGTGGACTTGCGATAGGTCAGGCGGGAGAGGGTCGACTGTCCCAAGAAATGCGTCAGCAACAAATAGCGCTGTAATTCGGAAATTCCTTGCTGCCAGGCCGGCGCGCGCAGAAAAGCCGTGATATCGGGAACATTGCCGCCGAGCTGTGACTTGGTCGACTTGGCGGACAACAGGCTTCGCTCAATGACGTTGTCGTCCGAGAATGTCATCGCCGTGCTCGTTGGGCCCGGCTCTCCCTCACGCCAGCGACACAAATAAGTGCCCGGCTTGTTGACGCCGTTTGCGTCGCGGAAGTGATCGATCCGGTCGGAAAGCGCCCATTCTAACGCGTCGAATAGCGAGGACTTGCCCAAGCCGTTGCTGCCGTGGACGATCAGCACGCCAGGCTGCGCCGCTAGTTCAACGTCGAGCGTGGCGAAGCTTCGGAACTGCCGGAGCGCAACGTGCTTGAGGTAGAGCGGCGTCATTGGGCCTGCTCCCGGGCGGCGACGAGCTGCGGAATCAACCCGTCGGGGTCATCCTTGTAAGTCTCAGCCAGGGCCACCCAACGCGTCGCGGCAGGCTCGGACAATCCGTGCCTTACGAGAATTCGCTCGGCGAGGCCCTGATTGTGGTCGAGCGGAGCGTTGAGGACAGCTTCCAGCGACCGCCATGGCTGGGCGAGGAAAGTTCGCGCCAGGAAAAGCTCGTAGGACGCGTCGACGGCATCCGCGTCCGGCATCCAGATCACCTTCCGACAGACTGTCTCGTCCCGCTCGGCAAGGTCGATGATACCCCGCCAGTCAGCCTGAGCGTTGGTCGCCGTCACGCAGAGCATGATATGCGCGTTGATCACCTCTTCGGCACGCATATACGATCGGGCGATCACCATCTGGTTGTGGAGCGCACGAAGAGAAGTCTGCATCTGATCGCTGGCGGTCAAAGCGATCGGCGCGACGAGGACGGGATATGCGCCGAGGCGCAGGCCGATAGCGGTGCCGGAAAGCGGTGCGGCGGACGGGTCCTGGCGTCCCCTGAAGCGTGGGGATGCAAAGTCTGGCTCGACCGTGGCCGGCCATCCCAGGGCCTTGGCGGACGCGAGGAGCTTGTCCCTGAGAATTTCGGGAGTCACTTGGAGAGTTCCTCCAGTTCCTTATCCTGGCGTTCGCGCAAGGCGGCGAACTCCGCTGCCACCGCGGTTTGCCAGGTAGCCAGATCGTTTGTCAGGCGGGCACGCCATAGCTTGTCGTTGCGGATTACGACAGGGCGTACCCGTCTCGCCGCCGCCATTCCCATGGCCGGCTTGCCACCATCGAGGACACGCCCAGGTGGATCCATGACCTCAACCTCCGCCGAGCCGGAGAGGATCAGGGCATCAACGCCCCATTGGTCAGGCTGATCCCAAATCGCGATCGGCTGCCGGCCTACCATCTCGCATCCCGAACCCAGCGCAACCGCATTGTGACTGAATTTCAGGTTTCCGCGGTCGACCAAGGCCGGCTCCAGCGGTTCGCCGTGGTGTGTCGCCAACATCATCACCAGGGCTGTCGCGAGGTGAGAAATGCGGGCGTGATCGCCGTTCCAGCGCGTGTGCTCGTGCTGTTCCACATTGGCGAGCCAACGCAGAAAGGCGTCGAGGAGCGCTTTGTCGGCGGTGAGCGAAGCGTGCCACGCGGTCCACGTCGGTCCGATCGCGCCGGCGATTGACGCATTGATCGGACCGAGCGTGTCGCAGTGATGACTTGCCAGCGCCGATCGGATGCGTTGATCCAGGAGGCGGAGCAGGCAGGCGTCGATTGCCCCGGCCAAGCCGGTCAGGTCCAACGCGAGGGCGGAATAATGTGAAACGGCCGACGGCGCCGCCGCGATTGTCGGCATGATTTTCTGCCAATCGACCAGTCCATTGGGACCAGCGGCCAGCGTGATGCGGCCGCCACTGGCCCGCGCCAGACGAACGATGTCTGCCGACGCCGGTATCTTCGCGGGAGCAGCAGCAAGGTGCAGAACGATCGTGCTTGTCAGTCGCTCACATTGATCGGCGACGTCCAAAAGCCGGTGGCTTCCCTGTTCGACTGGAACATGGGCAGCCGGATCGACCCCGAGGACCAATGTGGCCTTGACCGAGGCGACACTTGCTTGGGATGCCAGTTGAGACGCCTGGTCTTCCAGCTTGGCAATCCGAAGCGCTTCGAAGAAATCGTATGTGTTGGGATCGAGAACTGGCGGCGCACTCAGTTCGGGCCGCGCTGTGAGGAGAGCGGTGGCGTGCGCCCTGTAGGAGCCGAAGTACGCGCCTGCCGGCGCATAGCGCTGGGGTCGGTCGGGGCCGTGCCGCAGGATCACATGCTCGAACGTCTCGGTCAGCGGCGCTCCACCAATGTCAAGGCCACTGACTTGGAAGCCGCCGCCGCTTGGGACCACGTCCGCGACCAGGCCGGCGCTTCGTTGAACCGGCCGTCCGGCTTGCTTCGCCGCCTCGAGAACCGCGAAAGCCATGACCTGATTCAGCTGCGCCGCTTTGGCAGCAGCGAGCAACGGGCCGGAGCTATTGATCGTGACCTGTCGATCCGATCTTAGCAGTTGGTTTAGTCGGTCCAGCACGCCGCGCTCGACGAGCAGCGGCAAGAGCTGGGCATTGAACGCCGCCTCAAGATCGTCTCCGGCCGCAATGCCGGCGTACGCGGCCTGGGCCGTGACGCGAAGGGCGTCATCGGGAAAATAGTTCAGGAAGCGCCGTGTGAAGGCGACATGCTCAAAATTCTGGATCAGAAGACTGAGCAGATCGGTGAGGCCACCATCGCCATTGCCGCTGACGATATAGGTCGCCGGGCTATGTGGTTCAGCGGCGGCCGAGCCGGTGGAATTGTGCCTCCAGTAGTGGATTGGGATTGCGGCGCCACAGGGGATTTCATCACCGAAGCCGATCGCAAGGACGACGCGATCGAACACCCGGTAATCGACCCCGCCGTTCACCGTGAGGCCGAGTCGCCAGCGGGTTCCGTCCTTCTCGAGCGATGTCAGGGTATGCGCGGGTTTGAACGTGAAGTTCGGCAGGCGCGCCTGCGCAGATTGGAAATCCGCCAGGAGCCGGGTGCGGACCGCGCCGCCGTTGTCGGCGGACCAATCCAGGATGGGCAACCCGGCGCGGTCGTCCAAAGATCCTAGCCCCGGCCACTCATAGATATGAGGGTGCAGCAATCGCGGTGACGCGCTCTGGAGCTGCAGGATCGACCCGGCAGGGTCATACAGCATCACGTCGTTGCCGAGCAGCGCTAGCCCGATGGCTGCCATGACGCCTGCGGCGCCGGCGCCAACGACGGCGATATGATCGGTCGGCTGAAGATTGCCGGGACGGCTTAGCGCATGGACGAGCCGCAGCGCCCGAACCTGCTGCGAATAGAATGTTATGCGTCGATCAAATGTCCCAACGAAATGCAGCCCGGCGTCAGCGGGATTCCCCGCCAGTAACAGCCAATCATCGAAAGGGAGACCACCGCCTGCCATTTTAAACCAGAGAGAAAAGGCGGGGCCTCGTAGTAACGTCTGGCGCGGTTGTTAATTGGTGCCGCCTCCCGCAGGCGGTCCTAGCGTTCCTGCCCATATTCCCCCCGACCGTATCTAAGCCCCATCGCGTCATGCACGGTAAACGACGGATCATCAACGAATTTTGCCTGAGCGCCTAGCGCTGTCTGATCGGATGGCGACTATGTCTGATCGGATGGCGACTATAAAGAGACCAATCGATGGGGCGCTGACTGCGGCCTCGCGGGACCCGTCGGCCTAAGCTGGGGCACCGTCGGGGTTCTGGGTATCCAAACAGACAAAATCGCCCGAAGCACACCCCAGAAGAGTTGAACGACATTTTCGGCGCTTCGGTGCCGGAAGAGCAGGTCCCAAGCGATGGACGACTGATCAGGCGAGGGTGCTTAGATCTGGAAGCTCGACCTATTGCGTGAGGGGAGCGCTGTCGACTCCAGCCTTGCAACAAGGGAGAGATGGCGCACCCGACACGATTCGAACGTGTGGCCTCCACCTTCGGAGGGTGGCGCTCTATCCAGCTGAGCTACGGGTGCATCTCTCATTCGCCTAGGGTCGGGACTCAATAAGTTGCGCGGATGATGGCGCGCTGATTCAATCTCCGTTGAGAAGCGGAGGTGGTGATGAAGCGACAGTTGACGTGGCTGAGCGATGCGGAATGGGCTCGGATCGAGCCGTTGCTGCCACGTGGCCGCAAGGGAGCGCATCGGGTCGATGATCGTCGAGTGATCTCGGGCATCGTGCATATGCTCAAGTGCGGCGCCCGCTGGCGCGACTGTCCGCCCGAGTATGGGCCTTATACGACCGTCTACAACCGCTTCAACCGTTGGAGCCGGCAAGGCATCTGGTTGGGCATGTTCGAGGCTTTGACTGGCCATAGTGGGGTATGGGGGACGGTAGCCATTGATGCCACCCACATCAAGGCGCACCGCTCGGCAGGCGGCGCAAAAGGAGGGCCTTCGCGCAAGCCCTCGGCATCTCGCGCGGCGGCCGGACGAGCAAGCTCCACGGACTGACCGACGCGCTGGGCCGGCCACGCCTGCTGATGCTGTCGGCCGGCAACATCAACGACATGACCATGGCAGCAAGCCTGATCGAGGCTGCCACCGGCCGCTTCGATCGGCTTATCGCTGACCGCGGCTACGGCACCAACGCCATCCGCGCTGCCATCGTCGCCCAAGGGGCCCAGGTCGTGATCCCCTCGACCACCAGCCGGCGCGCGCCCATCCCCTACGACCGGGTCGCCTACAAGGCCCGCAACCTCGTCGAGCGCCTCTGGTGCCGCCTCAAGGACTGGCGCCGCATCGCAACCCGATACGACAAACTCGCCCGAAACTTTCTCGCTGCCGCTCTTATCGCCGCGTCTATCACCTATTGGTGCAATTGAGTCCCGACCCTAGGCCCAGTGTCCGTAAGGTCGCTTGAGATAGACGCTGAAAATGCTCTACGAGCGTCTGCTTGTGGCACCCATCGGACCAATGGGCGCAGGCGAACGAATAATTGGGTTCAAGCCAATACTTCAGACCCGTCATGCTGAGCGTCTGCCACCGTCCGTCCGATCATCCGAAGCTGCCAGTCTGTTTTCGGCCAGATATTGCCATCCGCTCTTTGCCCAATTCTGTGCGGTCCGCCAATTGGCCGTTTGACGGTCAAATCTCAGTCTGTCCGTAAACGATATTGACGATTGCTTTCCGGACAAAGTCTGGTGTTGAGATGGCGGCGTCCTGCCGGTTCCCCTGGAGGGCCACCTTCAACGTTCCCAGTCGTCCCGAGTACGGCTGCGCGGCGGGACGAGCCGTGGTGGCTCGGCAACCCGAGGCACCGCTGCCCGAAGGCGCTCGATCGCCTCGCCCATCGATCGGGCGAGACTTTGAAGGTTATGCATGACATGCAGCAGGGCATTCGCGACTTTGTCCTGGAAGCGGTCTTCTGCAAAGCTGGCCAGGAAGTTCAGTGAGTTTGGCCGATCGTGCTCGATTACCGCGGCATCCTTCTCCCGCAGGCGAATCAATTGCTCGAACAGGAGCAATGCGCTCGCCTTCTCAGCGGGCCGGGCAAGATCCGCCGCCAGGCGCTTCGTGACCTCACCTTCGTCCGGGTCGCGTCCATTCCTGGGCATGCGGGCCGGCGCTTCGTTGACCACCCAGTGGCATTCGTCGCGGTGGCGCGATGCGGCAACATAGGCAAGGTTCGCATCCCAGCGCCGGGTGCCGCCGGCCGCCACGATGATCGCGTGATCGACCGTGGCGCCTTGTGCGGCGTGCACAGTCGAGGCATAGGCATGGGCGAGCTTGATCCCGCCGGTGATGGGGTGGCGCAGTTCCCGCTCCGTCACGCTGACGGTCTCGCCGCCGACCGCCATCGTGATCGTGAGCATCTTCGTTTCATCCATCGTGATCGCCGTGATCGTCGCTTCGGTACCGTTGACCAGGCCCTTCCGGCCCGCGATCTTGCGGGTGAGACGGATGCGGTCGCCGCAGGCGAGCGCCAACGCGAACAGGTTCCCGGACTGGTCCGCGGCGACGACCTCGTAATCCTCCCCGCCGATCTGGCCGGCACGCCGGCGAAGTGCCCGGATACGTTCGTTGATCACCCGGGCTTCCAGATTGCTGCGGGCAAGCAGCAGGACGTGCTCATCGTCGCGCTCCAGCCTCGACCAAAGATCGACGGCCGTGTCCACCGCGGTCTCGGGCGTATCCACGGCATGCCAGGTGCCGGTCTCGCGAGCATGCTCAATGGCTGCCTCGGCACTGTCCGGCGACTGGTCGCGCCAGCGCAGGGCCTGGACCCGGTCGGTGGCCGAGCGCTGCCGCCGGACCTCCTTCACCTCGGTGTAGCAATCGCGCGGCACATGGTCGAGTAGCAGGGATAGGGCGGGGCCGGCCTCGACCGGTTGCAGTTGCTGCCGGTCGCCTACCAAGATCACCTTGGCGCCCGCGTGCTCAACCCGGTCGAGGACCGCCGCCATCGTCGGCGCGCCCACCATACCGGATTCATCGACGACCACGATCGAGGCAGGCCCGATTCGAGAGGGGACATCCCCCTTGCCGCCGGCAAGGTTCGCCAGGACCTCATAGGGCGCGCCTGTGGCCTCGCCAAGCGACTGGGCGACCTTCCATGCCGGTCCCGTGACGATCGGAGCGTAGCCCGCGGCCAGATAGGCCTCGATGACGGGCTTGAGCAGGGTGGTCTTGCCGGCACCTGCCGGCCCTTCGATCACCACCAGATCCCCGCCTCCGGTCACGGCGCGTACGGTGCGCGATTGTTCGCCGTCGCAGTTGGCGCGGAACAGCGCTGCTTCGACATCGACCGGGGCCAGCCGCCGATCCATCCTCGCTGCGAGCCGTGGCGCGATCTGCGTGATCCGGCGCTCCGCCTCGAGGACTCGCTGGGTGGTGTAGGCGAGGCTGCGGCGATCGCCCTCGGCCTCAAGGTCGATGAAATGCCGGGCGATCACCTGCTGCTGTAGCGCCTGTGGCTCGAGGCCGCCCAGGTCGCATCCGACCAAGGCCTCATTGATGTGCTGCCGAACGACGCGCTTGGCCGGGCAAGAGTCCGTCGCCGTCACCGCGTCGGCCACTGCCTCCCAGTCCGGCAACGGCCGTGCCGCGGGTTGGCGTCCCACTGTATCCCGCACGATGCCGTCTGGGCTGAATCCCTGCGCAACAACTTCATCGCACCAGACCAGGCGCTGCAGCGCCTCGTCGGCCGAGCCCTTGGGGCGGCGGCCCTTGCGCTGCTGTAAGCCCTGGCGCGCGGCGGAGGCGCGCCGGTCGATCTCATTGCCGCGCTTCGACAGCGCGTCGATGACGGCCTGTGGAATCCCGGCCAGCTCGAAAAGGCCGTGCTTGCCAGGGACGATCTCCACCCCCAGGCGTGCCTGCAGCTCTCTCGCGAGCGTGAGGCGATAGACACTCCCGGCCTCCCTTTGGTGATCGTAAATCGTCTCGCCGTCGATGGCGCGCCACTTGCCGTCGCCGCCCTTCGACAGGTTCATGATCACGGCATGGCTATGCAAGTGCGGGTCCCCGATCGATCCATCGGTCGGTCTGGCGTCGCCGTGGGGGAACACGGCCACGATGAGATCTGCTGGATCCGGCTTGTCCTGGCCCTGCTTGCCGCGCCGGGAGGTGGCGTGCCGGTCGAAGACCTGTTCCAGCGACGCCTGCACGGCTATGGACTGTGCCGCATCGATCTGCGCGACGATCGCGGGCGATCCCAGGCCCCGCAAAACCGATACGGATTTAGGGGCGGCGTGGGTCGCATCCTCGGCTTCCCGGCGTCCCTGGTAGGGGCGGATCAACTCCTCCCCACTGGCAGGATCAAGTCCCTGGAAGACCCGCTCGAAGGCCTTGGCCTGCACGGCATCGCCCGTTCGGAGTCCCAGAGCTGCCGCGGTTGCGCCGAAGCCGACCCAGTAGCCGCCCGATGCCTGGCCCTCGAGATAATAAAGCGTCGGCGCATCAAGATAATAGTCGGCGCCCGACGCATGCCTCACGGTGACGACCATCATCTCACCGCCGGGGCTGCAGCTGCTGAAGATAGGCGCCCAGTTGCTGGATCTCTTGGAGCAGGGCCAGGAACATCCTCCGCAGCGACTCGCTGTCCGGAGCCGGAGCGCTCACCAGCTTCTCCAGGATTCGGTTCAACAGCGCCGCCAGGCGCTGATCGTTGTCGGCCTGATGCCGCAAAACCGTCTCGAACAGTGACACGAGAGGAAACAAGTGCTGGTCGATTCGCTGGACGAATGCGACGAGCATGCGATCCAGGAATTGCTGCCGCTCGTGCTCGAACTGAGCCAGGAGTGCCGCCCGGTCGACGCAGACGGCGATCGCCTGCGGGATAGGCTCCTCGGGAAAGAGGTGCCGCAATCTCTCGAGTGTCTCCGGTGCGATGCGCACGGGAACGGAGGCATTGGTCATGGCGCGATCCTCGATCGGGTGGCACCCGGGATCGGGCGCCTTCATGACCAAGGTATCGCGATCTGAAGAGAACTCAGCGT
Organism: Oleomonas cavernae; assembly: GCF_003590945.1. Lineage (NCBI taxonomy): Bacteria > Pseudomonadati > Pseudomonadota > Alphaproteobacteria > Acetobacterales > Acetobacteraceae > Oleomonas > Oleomonas cavernae. The sequence continues at coordinate 3,601,849 of NZ_QYUK01000011.1, forward strand.
GAGTCAACGCTTGCGCAATAGTGAATCACCATAACTGCAGAGGCAGTCGTAGAAAGGTGAATCGCGATACTGCTGCGTCGAATACTTCTTGACTCCCAAGTATTATCTTGGGCCTGTCCTCACACCGAGCAACTCGTTGGGGTGATCGATCCCCAGGGCTTCCATCAGGCGGACGGCAGCCGCCCACAGGAGCAGGGCCGGCTCGATCGTGCCATAGGCACCCGCCAGTCCAATGCCGTTGCCAAGCAGGATGGCGCCGCACAGCAGTTCGAAGTCCGCGGGCGGATCCGCGGGGAGGGGATGGCGAAGCCGCATCGCGAGGCGCCGGTAGATCGTGGTATCATCGCCAGCTGCCTCGAGTTTGTCTGCCAAGGCATCCGTCGCCAAGCCAGAGAAGTCGTTCCGCCACAGCAGGTGGCCGCGGCTGTACATAATGAAGCTGGTGCCGGGCCAGACCTCAAAGAGCCTGTCCTCGAGCCGCATCGTGATTTCCTCCCTGCCAGGTGGTATCTCAGGCGTGACGCGCCCGCTGCCGCGTCATCGGGCCTGCGAAATCCTGTCCAGCACCTATATGGGGTCGATCGTCGGCCTGGGCGGCGTCTCCGCCAACCGCCACGGTTGGGATCTACGGGTTCGCGCTGTCGACACCGTGGCCGGTGGCGGAGGGTCCACCAACAATGCCGTAGTACGGGATCGCCCGGCGGCAAGACGGGTAGTCAGGGGAAGGCAAGCGCCTCAACGGAATCCGAGATAGATCCCATATCTGGGATGGCGCGTCTCAAGTCTATGCCTGTAGCACCTCGGTGCAGAGGTGCCATAACAAAAAAACTGACCTAAGTGTTTGACCGGCGAAACATGGGGCGGTCCTAAGTGTTTGAGGAGAGCATTGCCTTAGGTGCACATCAATGGTTGGGGAAATTGGGTGTCGGGAAATACTTCGAATTCGTGCTCCCACCGCGCCGCCAATCCCGTCAGGTGCATGATCTGATACCCCAGAAGTGCGCGCCACCTATTGAGGCTTAAGGTACCGCCTCGCAAGCACAGGACCGGGAAGCGGCGAGTGTGAATTGACGCTCGACGCCGCCGAATTCTTGGCGTCCCAGCAGTGAATTGTGCCCCGCTCCTCAATGCCCCCCGAAACCAAGCCCTCAATGCCATGATGGGGCCCCGTTCCTTCGGCATGAGGTCCAGTTCCACAGCGAGATCGCGAAGCTCGTCCGCATAAGGCTGCCCGAAAATCGCCTTCGCTATTCTTGCCGCTGATCGATTGTTAGCGGATTGTGATCGTGCGATGAGTCCGACGACCAGCAAGACCGCATCAATGCCCATCTGTCCAGCAAGGGTCGCAACATTGGAATGCGCAGCAGCCTGTCGGATCGACAATGCGACATGCCGATACAAGCCTGAGAGGTCACCGAAATGAGTTGGCCCGGCAAGCCGCCCCAATTGATGGCTGGTGCGCGCCTGATCAATAGTGCCAGTAGAAGACTCTGGCGATCCGTAGGGTACGGAGTTGCCTTGACCATCGCGCTCTCCGATCATTCAAGGACGTCATAGCGAAGGCAGCGGCGTGGTCACGTCCCCTTCAGGGCTGTCCAGATTGGGTCCGTTTGACGGACAAAGGCCAAAGCGACCGCTTAGCGCCCGATGTAGCACGCTCGTGGTCTCGGTCGGGTGTCTTGATGCAGGCCGCACAAACGCAAATGCGGAGGATGTCATGAAGCTTCCGTCGCGTGCAGCGAGCAATTTCATTCGGGGCCACGACACATAGCCGGCCTCGGACTGAAGGAACGCCTGCAACTGGCTCAATCGGTGCAGGCTATGACTCGGCCACGATGCGAAGTAGTTCAGTCGTCGCTTTATCTACCAGCGCAGAATCGGGAGCACATGTGGGCAGGTTGCCACAAACACTTCTGCCGGCCCCGAAGCGGATCAACATCCCCAGGACCGCGCAGGAGACAACGATGAACTTGCCGGGCGCGGTAACATCTGGCGCCTGGGCGGTGTTCGTCGGATCACCTGCAAGACGGCGCAGCGAGGCGTCGAGATGTTCGATGATTTCGACCTGATAAGGCCCCAAATTCGAAATGAACATCGACCAATGGGAATCGTCGTTGGCCCGCCGAAGGATTTGACTGATGTACGCCTTAACGCAGGCGGCGGGAGAGTCGGCCGACCCCTTGGCGCCTTCCATGGCTAAATCGAGATCACCGATAAGATTCTCAAGGAGCGCCTTGTGGATTTCCTCCTTGGACGAAAAGTGGTTATAAAACGTTCCAAGACCCACATCAGCGGCCTCGGTCACTTCGCCGACGGCGAAATTGGCGAAACCCCGCTCTGCCACCAAGACAAAGGCCGCTTGCAGGAGCCTCGCTCGACTTTCCATCTTGCGCCGTTCCCACCGATCCGCCCCCCAGTCATGCCAGACCACCGCTGCCCGACCGTGGCGGCACCAGCGCGATTGCCGAGTGCGAGGCCGCACGGCGCACCATCGATAGGGTAGGACGATCCATGTTCCGTATATCCGTTGGTGGCGACTGTTGTGCATACCGAGACCCGCCCAAACCTGGCTCAAAGCATGAACTGCACCTGGAGTTCACCGATGGCGAAGCCGAGGACGGCACCGGCCAGGACCAGGGTTATCTCGTCCTCCTTGAAGACGGGCCGCAGGAGGCTCTCGAATTCCAGCGGAGTCAGGCGCTGCATGCGCTCGACAATCGTGTTGTGGATGTCCAGCGCATCGATCGCATATCGCTCTACATGGCGCGAAGTTTCCGGCAGCAAGTCGATGATCCGCTGCACGACAAAGGCCCGGATTGCCACCATCTTCTCGCTGCCGATGCTGAGGGCGACAAAGGAGCGCGTGATCCCGAGCTGCGCGTCGATCGCATCCTCCACCTCGCGATGAAGGACCTCCGTCAGCCGGTCCGCCGAAGGCCCGCGCAGCAGTTCCTCGATCATGTTGGCAGGTGTCAGGAGTTGCCGCGCCATGATCATCGCATAGTCGCGCGCCACCTCGTTCTGCCGGGCGATAAAGCGGCCCTGCACCCTGAACCATAGGAATCTTTGCGGGTTCAACGGGCGGAACAGCATCTGGAGGGCCACCCAGTCGGTGCTGAGACCGATCAGCGCACCGAATGCCGGCAGGATCCATGGCTCGTGCCAGGTCATCCAGCAGCCGAGCTGAATGGCACCAAGAACAAGGCCGAACCAGAAGCCGGCCCAGCGGAAGAATCTCATCTCCTTGGACGAGACGGCAAGCAGCACATTGCACAAAAGCGCCTTGTCCCGTACCAAATTCTCTATGATGAGGTGTCGAGTATCGAAGAAGCGATCGAAGTCCCCGCTGATTTCCCGCCAGAGCTGACGTGTGATCCGCGGAACCTGCTCCGTTGCGCGGCGGATCACGCGCTTGCGGGCGAAGTCGGGCATCACGCTCCAGGCATCCGGCAGATGATGACGCCCTATTTCCCGCACGAGATCTTCACAGGCCCGCGTGATGGGCTGTTCGAGCTCCGCGATCATCCGCTCGGGATCAAGGCGGACCAACAATTCCTGCGGCGAGATGAGTTTAGACAGCAGCAAGTCGGCTGCCTTGGTGGCCATCTTCCGTGCCTTGCGCGGGACAACGCCCTGCCAGCCCAGCCATGGCCGGATGCCGACGAACGCGAGCGGGTAGAACATCATCTGTGCCGCCAACGACTTGGTGACGTAGCCGACCACGGCAGCGACGACCGGTATCAAGGCGTAGGTCAGGGGATCGCGCATGAACTCCGCAATCAGCAGGTGTGGGGGCTCCATGGCACCGCTCCAGAAACGCAGCCGGAAGCCGCAGTCAGAACTGATACGTCACTGTGGCGCCGACAAAGTCCCGGTCGATCAGCGGGTTTCGCGAGCCGCCTGGACCGCCGCCGGCGCCGAAGGACTTGAAGTAACTGAGGCTGACCGTAAGGCTTTGGCTGAATTCGGCCCTCGTCCCCAGCACGATCGCGTTCATGCCTTTGGTGAACCCGGGGAGCGGTGCCGGTGTCGTACCAAACAGGCCAGATGCGAAGGCGACGTAAGGCGAAATTCGAACCCCGTCGACCAGATCGGGATACTCGAAAACGAAGAGGCCCTGAACGCCGCCCGACCACCTGGTCGGAAGCTTGTAGTCCGCAACGAACGGCTTTCCCAGGTCGGGAAACTCACGAGCGGGAAAGAGCTCGATGCCCAGGATCTTCACGACCGGCGTGTAGTAACCGGAGAAACCATACTGGCCTGACGACAGATAGGCCGTCTCCCTGTTGAGATCGGCATAGATCCCGCCGAACTCGACAAGCCCGAGCACCTGGGTCGCGCCTGTTACCCGCGTGAGGAAATCGGAGCCGCCGAAGATCTTGGTGAACCTGAGCGACGCCTGCCAGACGTCGTGCCGCTCGTCGCCCAGGACGCTATAATTTGCCAGGTATCTGTCATCGAAGGGCTGTCCGTTCGGGCCCGCAATCTTTGCCGCGTTACCGATATTCGGGATCGTGATCGGCCCAGGGGAAGATCGACGAAGCTGGCCTGGTCGAACGGCACCCCTCCAATTCGGTTGAGCCCCTCGATGAAAAACTGCTGCGTCGAAATCAGGATCGGCGCATCGTGCTTGTAGGAAATCTCGCCATTGATAGCGATGCCGGTGTAATTCTCAGTCGTACTGAACGCAAGGCCCAGCATCTGGACGTTGTCTGGGTAGTATTGATAGATACGACTGTTGTCCAAATTCTCGAGCGCTACGCTGCGGGGAAATGTGCCCGGCGAGGGGGCAAGGATCAATTCGGCCAGAGGGCTGGCCACGGGGCTCAGAAGGTCGGACAACAGGTCGCCAGAGGTCTGGAACCCGGGAGACAGGATCCTCAGTGCGTCGCGTATCTGTTCCTGTTCGTTCAGCCCAAGACTCCCAGGGCCGACCCCAGAAGGCCACGCGACACGCGCAGAAGATCTGCCTCGCCCGTGCCGTCGGCCAGAACCTCGGGGGTCCTGAAGTATACCGACGGCAGGCGGCTGCGGTACTTCGCGTAGTAGAACGAGAACTCGGTATTGTTGAGTTCCGGCGCAAAGTACCGAATCGACACCCCATAGTCGTTGGTCGTCAGATCGTCGTCTTTCAGGATCGGAACGCTCAGGGATATTGCCTGGGGACCCGTGCCCAGCGGATAGGGGGGATTGTCGTAATCTCTCGCGTTGTCCCGGCCGACGGTGTAGGAGCGGGTGTCGCCATAGTCCGTCACGATCGACGTGCCTTCGACACCCTCGCAAATGATATCGCTGAAGCTGAGGAAAGCCCCACAGGCGGGGACCCGGATCGGCTCGAAGCCGAAACCGTAGAAGGCTTCCGCGGACAGGTTGTCGGTGATCTGGTAGCTTGCCGTCGCCAGCGGCATCGGGATAAGGGCATCCTTGAATTCGGTGCCGGGAGTCAGCAGCTTGCTCACGTCGAAGCCGTTGATGACCGAGATGCCGTTCAGGGTGAACAAGGCCTCGCCCCAATTCAGGATCTGGTTGCCAACCTTCAAGGTCAGCGGTCGATCGAACAGGGTGAAATTGCCCCCGACATATAGTTCGCGCAGCTCGATGTCCCAGTCCGCCTCGTCCTTGGCAGGGGGAGAGTATCGTCCACGATAGGGGCGCGACTCCGGCCCGTTCTCGGCCAGGTCGTTGTTCATCGCGATGGTGTCGAGGAACGCTGTGCCGCTTATCGTCGCGAAGTATTCTCGCCACCTCAGCTTCATCTCCGACGTTGCCGTGAACAGTTGGTTCACGACATCGTATTTATCGAAGTTGAGATCGCCGTCATCGGCTACCGCCGGTACGGCCGCGCCGCCATTCTCCTGGCCGACGACGCGGGGATCCCGATCGGCCACGCGCAGTTGAACGCCAACGGACAGCGATGTCACGATGGAGCCCGTAACCTCATCGCCGACCTCGAAATCGTAGGCGGTCGCGGCACCGGCGGTTGCGAGGACAAGGGCGGCGGCTTGGGTCACTCTGGTGGCTGCACGCCACTGGGACGGCTCTTCCGGCCGGGCCCGGATCAAAAGGCGATCGGGTTTCATGGTCGCCTCACTGTGCGCCCAGACGCCTGATGGCATCCGGCGTGAACATGGAATTGTCGATACCGCTTGGATTGCTTTCGCTGGGTCTCTCCTCGCCCTTAAGGCCGAATACCAGGTACTTCCCCGACTGCAGGTCATGAGCAAGTTCCAGCGCGGACGAGCACATCGGGATTTCGTAATAGCTGACGACGGGGCCGTCCTGCAGGCGCCACAGCGCGCCGCGGGTGTCATAAACGTCGACCAACGCGATGTTGAAGCCGTCTTCGTCGACGTAGAAGACCCTCCTGCCGTATACATGGCGGGAGCCTTCTTTCAATTTGGCATCAACGACAAATGTCCGATGAAGCTCGTATCTGCTGAAATCCTGATTGAGATGATTCGGCCGGATCAGATCAGAATATTTTTGTTTTCCCGAAATCAGCTCATAGGCGTTATAGCCGATATACATTTCCTTCATCGGCTTCATGTCGAAGGTGTAGCGATCGGTCGCGCCATTATAGATGTCGAACGTGTCGGCAGGTGCCAGGCCATCCGTCTGCGGCGCGGGATTGTCATAGGCAATGTCTGGCGCCTTCAGAACGCGCCGCGTTCCGGGATTGTAAAGCCAGGCTTGGCGCGGCAGTTCCTTCGCATTGATCGTATCCAGCACCAGGACGATGGAGCCGGCCGACCTCGGGGGATAGGTAATGAAGTTGAGATAGGAGACGAAGACGTTCTTCAGTTGCTTGATATCCGTGACATCCCCAATCTGGCCTATGCCAGGGCCGCTATAGTGAAAGATGCCGAAGTCTTTGCCCCGGATGAGATCGTAGCTGCCATCGCGGTTGACCAGGGAAGCAGCAAAATAGCGGCGAAACTTAAAGCCCCGATAGCGAAGCCGATGATTCCAAATGACTTCGGCGCCTGATTGTGGAACGGGGAACGGACTGCCGAGCAGGGCGTCGTTCAGGCCGTTATTATCCTCCGTCATCGTCGCGGTCAGGGCGTTTCGCTTGTTGGCCTCGTAAACGCGCTCGGGCAATGCGCAGGAGCGTCTGGTTTCGTAGATGGGCAGCTTGTAGGTGGGATAGAGTTTCAACAGTGCCTGCTGACCGGCAGAAAGCTTGTCCTTGTACCTGTCCAAGTTGACCGATGTGATGGTGAATTCCGGTTTGTCCTGCGGATAGGGGTTGATCATGTGCCTGCCCGGCTCATAGCCTGCCGGCGGGACGGTCAAGCCGCCGGTCCAGGGCGGAATGGAACCATCTGCGTTTCCGGCCCGAATACCGCCCAGCGGGGTCAGGTCAGTTTCCAGCCTGGCTGCCTCGACCTGGGAAACCTTCGCTTGCACCTGGCCTGCAGTCGTCACCGCGAGGATCAAGCCGAGCGTGTATGACAAAATCTTCATTTCTCTCCCCATAGAGTTTTTTGGCAGGCACGCCAGACGTTGCCGGCAGCGCGCGGCGTTAGGCGCGCACAGAACCCGATTTGATGACGGATGCGTGAATTTCCCGGCTATTTGGCCCTGGCGGCCGGAGTTTGGTGATGAAGTCTGCGATACCCTTGAGGGCAAGGCGGGCTTCCGGCATGACTGACGCAAACATGTGGAAGAGATGGAACATTTGCGGCCACACAACGATCGTGGCGTCGGCCCCTGCCTCGCGGGCACGCCGGGCAAAGCTGACGGAATCGTCGAACAGAATCTCCTCTTCCCCCACATGCACGAGGATCGGGGAAGCCCGCTGAGGTCAGCATAAAGCGGCGAGATCAGGGGATCTGTTCGATCATGATCGCCGACATAATTTTTGGCGATCTCCTCGATACCGGCTTCGGACAGACGAGAGAAAAGAGCGTCCTTTTTTGCCATCGCCTTGTGCGAGGCGCCGGTTCTTGCCAAGTCGGTGGGGGGCGACAAGACGACTGCACCGGCGGGCACAGGATCGGCTTCCCGGCGCAGGGCGACCAGGAGCGCGAGCGCCAGGTTGCCGCCCGAGGAATCGCCCAGGACAATGATATTGTTCGGCGACACGCCCTGAACATTGACCAGCCAGCGATACGCTTCGATGCAGTCGCACAAGCCCGCCGGGAACGGGTTTTCCGGTGCCAGCCTGTAGCCCACCGACAAGACCCGGGTGCGACAGACCGAGGCGATGCTCGCTGCAAAACCGCGGCTCGCCTTGGGCGACCCGAGGCACCAGGCGCCGCCGTGGATGTACAGGATGACCCGCTGGTCCTTGGCGCCTCCCGGCACCACCCACTCCGCGGGTACGCTGCCGGCCGTGACGGGAGCGACGCGGACCCTATAGAGTTTCGCCAACCAAGACATGCCATCCAGTCGGCGACGGGCCTTGGAGATCGTGGCCGGCGTAAGGCCGGCGCCGAGCCCCATCGGGTCCGACCGCCTCATGATGGATTTGACTACTCGCCCGCGAATACTCGCCATCTGACATCTCCAGCCTTCAGCCCGGTCCGTTCGACCCGCATTCCCGATCGAGGTCCAAGCTTCAATCGGCTGTTGCCGACGAAACCTTGAGATCGCCTGGCGACTTCGGCCCCGTCCGCGAAGTGGCGTAATTATTGGGATTACTGAAAACGTAGTCCTGCAGCGGGAAGTGAGTGCTTTTCCACCACACTTCGATGCTGGAGGCCGGCCTTAGGAAGGGCGCATCCCCGTGGCGATCGAAGTAGTAGCTATTGGCCGATGAACAGTTGTTGTTGAAGAAGACCGTGTGTTTCTGTCGCTCCAGTGTCATCTGGAAGTGCCGGTCGTGGGCTTCCTGCCTTACCTCGACATAGGTGGCGTTGCGGCGCCGGGCTTGCGTGATGCAACGAAGAGCATGTGCGGTCTGCGTTTCGATCATCGAGAACCAGGATGATCCGGAGGTGGCATATGGCCCCGGCACCAGGAACAGGTTGGGGAAGTTGGGCACCGTCGCGCCTTCGTAGGCCTGGTAACGCTGTTCCTCCCAGAAGGCCCCCAATTCCAGTCCGCCCAGGCCATGGATGGTGTAGGTGGGAAGGTTGCCCTTTTCGAAGACCTTGAAGCCGGTGGCGCAGATCAGGACATCGACATCCCGGCCACGGCCATCCTTGGTGACGATCCCTCTAGGCGTGATCTCACCGATAGCATCGGTCACCAGCTCGATGTTTTCCCGATTGAAAGAGGCCCAGTAGGTGTTGGAGAAGCTCGGCCGTTTGCACCCGAAGCCATAGGACGGCGTTAGTTTCCGGCGAATCTCGGGGTCGGAAACCTGTCGCTCGAGATGGCGCAACGCCGCCTTTTGGGCGCTGCCGGCGATTCCGGGGAACCGCTCGAAGTAGATGAGCGCCAGCACCATCACGACCTCGGAATAAATGGTCGTGCCCAGGCGGAACGATCGCTGCAGCAAGGGCAGGCGCTTGAAGGCCCACCGCATCCAGCCTGGTATTTCGCGGTCCGGTTTAGGCAGGACCCAGATCGGCGTGCGCTGATAGACATCCAGTTGGTCGACCAGCGGGGCGATCGCCGGCACCAGTTGCACCGAAGTGGCTCCCGTACCGATGATCGCGACACGCTTACCTCGGAGCTCGTAATTGTGATCCCACCGTGCGGTGTGGATCACCTTGCCCCGGAAAGTGTCGATTCCCGTGATTTGCGGCAGCTTGGGCAGGGACAATCCGCCCGTCGCATTGATGATGAAGCGGGCCGAAATGGCTTCGCCCGACTCCAGGCGGATTCTCCAAAGATCGTTTTGCGCATCGAATACGGCATCAGCGACAGCGGCATTGAATTTCATGTGCTGCCGGAGCTCATGTTTTTCGGTGCAGTCGTTGGCGTATTTCTTCAGTTCCGCTCCCGGTGCGAAAACGCGCGACCAATCCGGATTGGGCTCAAACGAAAACGAATAAGTAAATGAAGGAATATCGACGGCAATGCCGGGATATGTATTGTCGCGCCATGTTCCGCCGACATCGGCCGCTTTTTCGAGAATGACGAAGGAATCTATTTTGTTCTGCCGCATCCTTATGCCGGCGCCGATGCCGGCGAAGCCCGCACCGATAATGGCCACTTCGTAGTCAGGCTTGGTGAACGTCGGGCTCTTGATTTGCATCTGGTCGCTCGCTCTATGGTACGATATCGTACTTCTGGTACAATGAAGTACCAGTGACAGAGGCGATCGTCAATGCGTTTGAAAGCGGACCCCGTTTTAGGCAATTCTTCGACAGCCCCTGGAGGCGGCGGCGGGCAAGTCAAATCCGACGGCAGCTCCAGTACCGCCAAGGCCGATCCGGCAAAAACGGATAATGGTTTCCCTTATCGAATGAGTAGGTCAGTGGTCAAAACACGTACGGGTCCGCCGCGGAGCAAGCTCGCTGCCATTCACGGCAAGGATGAACCAGGCCTGCCGCGCGGGCGTTCCAGCATTCCGGCCGATCAGGCGAGGGAGGCCCAGAAGCTGCGGCTGCTTCGCGCAGCCGTCACGGCAGTCTCGGAACTGGGATACGGGACGACAACGATTGCCGAGATCGTTGCCCGAGCCCGCGTCTCTCGGCGGGAGTTCTATGCGCTCTTTGAAAGCAAGGAAGCGTGCTTCTTCTCCGCTTGCGAAACAGGCCTCGACGTGATGATGGGACGGATGTCCAACCTCTTGGAAAATCAAAATATTTGGGAGCCCCGCAGCGCCTTGCGTGCTGCCATCAGGCTGAACCTTCAGGGCATGGCGGAAGAGCCCGAGTTCACCCGATGTATCGCGATCGGTACCATGGAAGCAGGAGGCGCCGCGCTTCAATTGCGCTTCGCGATGGTCCACCGCTGGGTGACGATGATCAAGGCATGGCACGGCGCTGCCCGCGCCGTGGCGCCCGATGACTGGCGGGAGGTTCAACCCGCCACCTACATCGGCCTGGTCGGCGCCGTCAGCGAATTGATCACGACGGCATCCGTCGACAACCGGGTGGCGGAATTGCCTCAGCAGGAGGACGTGATTGTCGACCTCCTGTGTTCAGTTCTCGAAGCGCGATAGCGAAGTTGGGGGGCAGCAGCGGTTGACAAATGCGACGATGGCGTCGTGCATCTGCCGCAAGCCGGGCTGCTCGATCGGATAGTGGCCGGCATTCTCCAGCATGACGGTCGTGACCGGCACTTTCCTGATCCGGCTCAAGAACAGTTCGCTGAGAGAGAGCGGTGTCCACCGGTCCTCTGCTGGCTGGGTCAGGAGGATCGGACAGATATCGAAGGCCTCGGGCTCGATCTCGGGCCGATAGCGTGCATAGCTGCTCAGGAACTTCAGCGACACCCAGTTTCCAGCCGAAGTGCGATCACTAAGGCAGGCATCGAGGGCCGCCCTGTCGTTGACCAGCGCGCGCATCTTGCTGACCAGGAACATGGGTAGACGGATCGCGCCAAGTCCCAGCGCCGTGGAAAGGTGCGCCATCGGCAGACCTGCGCGACTCATGACCAGGTTCGCCGCCGTCTCGTCGCCGACCCGCTGGATCCGTTGATCAAGGAAGGTCATGCCGACAATGCCCTTGACCTTCCTGTTCAAGGCGGCGGCATGATAGGCCAGCATGCCGCCCGCACTGAGCCCGTAGAGCACGATTGGGCGCGGATCCCGTGCGAGTTCGGCGTTGATGAAGTCACTCGCGGCCTCCACCCAATCGTCATAGGAGACGGCGGCGCCGCGCGCGACCTTCGTGACGCCATATCCCGGCATATCGATAGCGACGGCTTCAAGGCCGCTTTGATGGAGCGGTGCACCGAGGATCGTCGACATCTGGCGCCCGTTGGTGCCGACACCATGGAAGAGGATCACCCTGAATTTGGCCGCCGGATTCCAAAACCGATCGAGGTGGATGCGGTGACCGCGCCAATCCCACCATTCCTCCTGCGGCTCGCGATCCGGGCCGAGCTGATATTCGGCCGGGAGAAACGACTGGATGTTGCGCCAAGCCTCTTGTCCTCGATAGCCGTCAGGCAACGTGGTCATTATTCATGCTCCATCCCCTGCTGCACGCAGCGCCAGCTTGACGTAGCGACCTAGCGGGCTGACATTCACAAAATCCAACTTATGTTGGATTTAAGGGAAATGCAACATATGTCGGATTCCTTGTCTCGGCCAGCGGTGCCCAGTGCTTTGCGTGCTGCACGCACACGCGGCGCCGGAAGGCCTGTTCAAGAGCGCTCTCAAGAGCGGATTGCGAGGGCCCTTGCGGCGGCCGAGCGACTGGTGGTCGAGGTTGGGCTGGAACGGGTTTCGATTCCGGAGATCGAGAAGGCTTCCAAGGTGCCGCGGGCGAGTATCTATCAGTATTTTCCTGACAAGTACGCGATCTTCTCGCGCCTGTCGCAGGACCACATGCAGCGCTATATGGCTTTCATCATGGCGGCGCATCCGGCCGGGCGTCACACCGAATGGCGGACGATGGTGCGGGCGGTCTTGGCCGACACAGCGGCCTACTACAACGCCAATGCGGCCGCGAGCGTCCTTCTGCTCAAGGGCCCCTTCAGCAGCACCGACCACGATGCCCATTTGGCCAAGGACGCTAATCTCGCACGGTGGCTCCGAACCCAGTTCGCCGACGCCGGTCTTGCGAAGCTGCCCGAGGTTCCCGACGTCATGGCGCTCGCCGTCGAGATCGCCTTCGCCTGCCTCAAATACGGTTACAGCCACGAGGGGCGAGCGTCAGAGGCGATCTGCGACCATGCCGGCAAAGCCGTCATCAGCTATCTGGCTATCTGGGCGTAAAGCGGGGGTACCGGCGGAGGCAGCGGCCTAGTCCGGAAAACGAGCCGGACACTGATTGATGAGGTGCGGTCTCGTCGGTTGCACGGATCCAGGCATGCAGCAAATGCGATACGCTCGTTGCGCAATCCCGCTCGATCCGCCAATCGGCCGGTTGATGGACAAGTCCAAGCTGTCCGGATTGGGTCCGTTTGATGGACAAAGGCGAGAATGACCGCTTCGCGCCCATCTCTGTCGTTCGTTGAAGCCGTTGGAATCCCCTGAAGCGGACATTCACTGGCCTGACTAACGATCAGCAGCGCTGCGTCCGCCAAAAAAACGATCACACGACCCATCTCGAAGGAGACCTGGGAAATCGCCACTACGATCGCGAACTGCGCGGACGGAGCTACGGCTCGTACTCGGAGCGGCGACCGATATGCCGCGTTCGCTCTGCGGGGAGGGGCTGGCCAATTTCCTAATCGGGTCGGCGAAACTCTATAGCGGCGACGTCGAGCTGACTGATCCCAGGGATCGCAAGCTCGTGGAAGTGCGGCGATCCGGAGCCGCCTGTCTGACTCTGCTTCGTGCGTGGGCCTTTTGAGCGCCTGGGTTCTACATCGGTTAGTCGTCGACCGGTTGTTCCGGCGGCGGCAGCACCCAGCCGTCGGACTGGAGGAAGGTGAGAACGTCTTCGTACTTATCGGTCCGGCGCATGCGACGAACGTGTTGGTAGAAACGATTGCGCGCGTCAGGGGTCGGCCGATCAGCGGGCGTCATGTTGCGGAGCACCCCGAGCAGGAGCGTGTCCGTCTGGGCTGCATCCCAGTTTTGTCCGTCGTCGATGACGGCATCGAGGAGTTGGTCAAGCTGTTGGCTGTTGAGGCGGCCGGCGAACGGCGTGATGAGGTCGCTGAAGTTGGTCTCGGATCCACGGTAGCTACCCGAGCCTTGATACTCTTCGACCGCTCGGGGCCAGAGTTCGGCGAGCGGCTGGGAGGCGATTGCGGCGGCCAAGTGCTCCCGATTGAGGCCGGCGATGAGAGGCAACAGCACAGCGCGGAATTGCGGGACGGTCACGCCTGCCAGGATGCGATAGTCGGCGAGAGCCGCGGGGTCGGCATTATCAATGGTCTCCTGCAGGGCCGTGCGTGTCGGCTCCTGCAGCCGTGGCCAGAAATCCGGAAAAGCGGCGATGAAGGCGATGGCGCGAGGCCGGTTCGCCGGCTCGAGATTGTCCATCAGCCTGACGATTGCTAGGGAAACGTCGGGCCAGGCGGGGGCGGCGCGGTCGCGCACCGCGACCAGCGAGGGGATGATCTTGCGATGGAGAGGTTCCCATTGCGCTGGCACGCCCTTGAGAAGGGATTTTGCGAGCACTGTGCCGAAGTTGCGGACGTTCTGAGCGCGGACGCGCGCGAGGTAGCGTTGCTCGACATAGTCGAGGATGCGTTCGTAGGCAGTTGGAAAGCCTGGCGACTGCACGTCGACGTCATAGAGGTCGAAGATCGCTTTGCCCTGCAGGGGTTCCTGCGACAGCACGAGATCGACCGCATTGACGAGGTGAAGTCGCACCAGCTCCGGCGATGGTTCGAAGAGATCGGCCTCGGCCGAGAACGCCGGATGCGCGCAAAGATGTCTATCTTCGCGAAGGCGCTCCAGATGCGTTCGGGCGATGCGATTGACGACCTGGGTGTTGGCCGTTGCGTCTTCGAGGATGCCTCCCTCAAGCTGGAGCAGCTTGGCGATGTCGCCTGCGGCGGTCGCATTATCCCACGACTGAAGAAAAGCCGTCGCGGCCGCATCGCCCATGGCGCTTAGCTCGCGATACTTGGCGATCAGATCGTAGACGAGGGCGACCCAGGCGGAGGTGAGTGCGCCACGCAACGCGCCCGCCTTGTAGGCTTTCACCGCATCAAGAAAATACACCTTCGACTGCGGATGCCGAATTCGTGTGAGCAGTATGTCGAGATCTACAAATCCAGTGTCCACGGTTCTCTATCCAAGCGGTGCGGTGTGCGGAGAAACAATATTACCCCTCATACGCTCCCGGAAATCCCGCGTCTTTACCTTGATCAGTCGCCTGTGTCAGGTCGCGATCACGAAATATGAGCAGGATGCCGGCATCTATCGTGAGCAGCAAGTCGAGCTTGCTGCGGGGCCAAGTGGCTCATCCTTGACGGGCTGAAGTAATTCGAAGGCGCCCCAGATGTCGCCGTCGGTTCGCTGTTTGCCAATGGCGTATCTCGATGAGACCGCGATCCCGAAGATCCGAGCGCGCGCGCGAGGACGTGGAAGGCGTGACGCTCTAGGCCTATTCCTGCGGCAAAGTCGGATTCCATCGCGGAGCAGCGAGAGCAGCGCTGTTCTAATTCGGCCTGCTATTCCGGCTGGCCAATACCCCCGTGGGAAAAAACGTCACTGCTAGGATGGGCTGAACGACCGAGACGGCCCACCAAAAAGTATGGCGCATATGGTATATGGCAGGTTTGTATCGAAATAATGTTGACAATGTCAGGTCTGGGCAATATCTAAGCTCGCAGGAGGGCTTCACATGAGCGATGGTCCGTACCGTTCATTGCCAATGTCACCGCGTTGGAAGCAGGCCGCGAAGCGCGCTTATGTATCGTCCTTCTCGGCGCCCGAAATCTCCGAGGCGCTGCAGCAGGCCGCGGAGCGCGATTGCCGTGCGGAGCTCTCCGCCGGACTCGTCCGCCACGTCTCGGCTTTGATCATCGGCCCTGACGAGCCAGGGCTCTTTCGCGACTTGCCAACCGCCGAACTGAATGCCCTGCACCGGGAGTGCGCGTCCACTATGGAGGCCGGGTTCGTGCGCAACGCGATCGACGCGCTTCAGGACGGCCATACCGGGCAAGCGGCGCTCCAGAAGGCCGCTGAGAATACCGTGTCGGACAGGCTGCTCGCCGGATACCGGCAGATCGAGGAACATATGCACCGCGAAGCATCGGATTATCGGGCGCGGTCGACCCGGTCGCGCCTCGAGGACGCGCATGGTGGTGTCGATGTGACTGGTGTCGCACGCATGCTGTTGCGCGCGCCGGATGCCCCGGCCCGGACCGCCACCGCCGTCTATTCCGGTCTCGACGACGGAGTTGCGTTTTGATCCCGAAAGCCTTTCACGTCGCAGATGCGGTGCCCCACCGTGTCGACGCCATCGAAATCGGCGAGGCGCCGCGCGACGGTGCGCGCCTGGCGACCCTCGGCCAAACCATCACCCTGTCGATCGAAGGGCTGAAGGACTTCTTCTTCGCGGACTGGCGGCCGGAGCTGATCGATCTTCTCGTGATCGCCGCCGCGGTCGAATATTGCGACCTGAGCGTACGTCGTCCCTCCTGGGGCTGGGCACGGTCTTTCGACCTACTCGTCGCCGTCCATGAGGACGAGCAATGGAGCGCGGCTCCCGTCGGTGATGCGCTCGAAGAGGCGCTCGCTTTCCTGACGGGCGATCGCTGGCGACTGAGTTTCACCAAGCGACGCAATGCTGTTGTGAAGGTCTCGCCGCGCCGCTTCGTGTTCGACACTCCCGACAAGGTGATCATGCCTTATAGCGACGGGCTCGACTCTCGCGCAGTGGCCGCTCTGGTCGAAGAGAGGGAAAAGGGCGGCCTGGTGCGGGTTCGTCTCGGCTCGAAGGGCGTGGATAGTGCCCGGATTCCCCGAAAAAAGCGCCGGTTCGCCGTTGTCCCGTTCGAGGTCAAGCTCGACAAACGGCAGCGCGTCGAATCCTCGTCGCGGTCGCGCGGCTTCAAGTTCGCGGTCGTCACCGGTATCGCCGCGCAGCTGGCGCCTGTCGACCGGATCGTCGTCACCGAGAGCGGGCAGGGCGCGCTCGGCCCGATTCTCGCCTCCTCCGGGCAGAGCTACCCGGATTACCGCGTCCATCCCGCTTTCACCCGACGTATCGAGCGGTTGTTCGAAGCGCTTACCAACAAGGCGCCGTCTTATGAATACCCACGAATATGGAACACCAAAGGCGAGACCCTCGCCGCGGCGACTGCGCTCCCCAAGCCGCCGACTTGGCACGATACGCGTTCGTGCTGGCAGGACTCGCGCCGGGTTAGTTTCGACGGCGCCCGGCGGCAATGCGGGATTTGCGCGGCCTGCATGCTGCGGCGTATGAGCATCCACCGCGCGGGCATCGACGAACCGAGCTCGGGGTATATCTGGGAGGACCTTGGCGCGGCCGAGATGGAAGACGGCGCAGTAATGGGCTTCTCTGGCATGTCTTCGGCGTTCCGGGACTACGCCTTCGCCGGCATCCTCCACCTCGATCATCTGGCCGCGCTCAGTGGGTCGGAGCTGCACTGGCGCACCGTCCGGCGCGTTGCGCGGGAAACTGCAGAGGCGCTTGGGATTGAGATGGCCGAGGGCGAGCGCAAAATGATAGAGCTCCTCGAACGTCACCGCGCGGAATGGCTCGATTTCCTCGTCAGCCTAGGCAGCCGGTCCTTCGTCGCGCGCGTCGCCATGGTGTCGCCATGGCACTGACCCCCGGCGGCCTTTCGCCCAAGGAGCTTGGAGATCTGCTGCGGCAGGCGCGAGAGAACGCAGAGATCACGCAGGCCGCTGCGGCGACCGCGCTCGATGTCGCACGCACCACTCTAGTCGCGATGGAACAGGGCCAACGCCGCCCGCGCGTTGATGAGCTCCAGAAGCTTGCGGCGCTGTATGGTCTGTCGCTCAACGAATTGCTGCGCCAGGACACCGTCAGGGTCGATCTCCGGCCTCGTTTCCGCAAGGCCGGCGAGCAGAACGAGAAAGTCGAAGCCGCGATCGAACTGCTCAACGCGCTGGTCCAGGCCGAGGTCGAATTCGAAGACCTGCTCGGCATCCAGCGTTCGCGTCTCGACCCTCCCGAGCGGCCCTTGCTGCCGGGCAATGTCGTCCTCCAGGCCGAGCAGGATGCGGCGGAACTGCGTCAATGGCTGGGGCTTGGCTTGGCGCCGGTCCGCGATATCGTGAGCATGCTCGAGCTGCAGCTGGGCGCGCGGGTCTATGTCCGGAAGCTCGATCCGAAGATATCGGGTCTTTACGCCTTCGACGAGAGGGCCGGCGCCTGCATATTGCTCAACGCGTCGCATCCGCGCGACCGCCGCACCCAGACCGGGGCGCACGAACTCGGCCACTTTATCTCGACCCGGTTGGCCCCGGACACGCTCCATGACGGCACCGCCGAGTCGAGCCGCGAAGAGCGCTACGCCAACACTTTCGCCCGCTGCTTCCTGACCCCGGCGCGGGCTGTCAGCGTCAAGTTCCAGGAACTAACTGCGGGCGCCTCGAAACTAACTCGCCGTCACATCATCCTCCTGGCCCATGTCTTCGGCGTCTCCCGCGAGGCAACGGTCCGGCGCCTCGAAGAGCTTGGACTCACCAAGCCGGGAACCTGGGACTGGTTCGTCCAGCAGGGCGGGATCACCGACGCTCAGGCGCTTGAGGTGCTCGGCGACCTCATCCCGCCCGACGACGCGAAGGTCGACGCGCGGCGTCTGATCTCGATGCGCATGGGGGTGATGGCAAGCGAAGCGTGGCGGCAGTCGCTGCTCAGCGAAGGGCAGATCGCCCGGCTCCTCCACATCGACCGCGTCGATGCTCGGACCCTCATCGACGAGTTCGAAGCGGAAGGAGTTGAGACGAATGGATCCCGTTCGTTTTCGGCCTGAATCGCCGCTCGTCGCTGACGCCAGCGTCTGGATTAACCTCATCGCCGGCGGGCGTGCGCTCGACATTCTACGGGCGTTGGGCCGGCCCATGATCATCTCGAACATTGCGTTCGGCGAACTCGAGCGCGGGCGCGACAAAGGCCGTAGCGCCGCCAACGGCCTCGCCGCCCTGATCGATACGGGCCATGTCACCGTCGTCGATCTTCCGCCCGCAGCGGAGGACGTCTATCTAAGCCTTGTTGCCGGGCGCGCCAATCAGACGCTGGACGATGGCGAGGCTGCCACACTCGCGCTCGCGCTAGACCTCGGCGCAACCGCTTTGATCGACGAGCGCAAGGCGATTGGCATCGCCGCCACCCGCTTTCCGACCCTAAACGTCGCTACGACCACCGATCTTCTGCTGAGCGATCGGATACGGTCCGTCCTGACTCCGGCTGATCTCTCGGATGCGCTGTTCGCAACGCTCGCCGAGGCGCGGATGCGGGTTCCGGATCATCTGCTCGACGAGGTCTGCGCCTGCCTCGGGCCTGACAAAACCCTTCTCTGCCCCAGCTTGCCGGCGCGCGTTCGCAGCGCTCAAAAGAGTGATTTCTAGGCGACGCAGGAATATTCGCAGCGGTGACTGCCGCCATTGAGTACACAAAAGTATATATAAAAAAATGGCAGCATGCGGGCGACGATGCCCTTGCTGCACGGGCATCGGTGGGGGGAATGCGAAGTGCATATCGAGTTTCTCGAAATTGCTAATTTTAGGAAACTTCTATCGACACGCGTCGATCTCTCGAGCACGACCACATTATTCGTAGGAGCGAACAACAGCGGTAAGACTTCAGCGATGCTCGTGCTGCGACGGTTTCTTTCGCCTAGACGCTGTCCGTTCGAAATGCACGATTTCACCTTGTGTCACTGGCCGTCGATCATCGCGCTCGGCTCAAAGTGGGTTGCGGCCCGGAATGCTGAGGAGGTGGTGGAGCTGGTCGTCGAGCCTTGGGTCAGCTCTTTGCCGACGCTCGACCTGTGGCTGCATGTTGAGACAGGCGAAATGCACCATGTCCGCGATCTCATCCCGACATTGGATTGGGAAGGCGGAAGGTTGGGTGTGCGGCTGCGTTATGAGCCCAAGGATCTTGGTCTGCTGTACAAAGCCTTCATAGGCGCCATAGGCGACGCCGAGGCCATGAAGGTGGCAGCTATCGCCGCCATGCAGGCCGACAATCCCGATGCTGATCCACCTCCTGCGCCGCCCAAGTTGACAATATGGCCTGAAAGCCTCGTCGACTTCCTGAGCAAACGCCTCTCCACGCACTTCACAATCCGCGCCTACTCATTGGATCCTGCTCAGCTAGCGCCGCCGGAGAAGTCACTCGCCAAGCCGCAGCTTCTGCCCAGCACCTCGCGGGCGATTGAGGGCGACCCGCTGAGCGGGCTGATCCGCGTGCACGATATATCCGCGCAGCGCGGATTCGGCGAGGAACAGCAGGTGCCGGAGGATGATGACTCCCCGGCTGCGGCGGCCGGAAGTCGCCTGTCCGATCAGCTAAAGAGCTACTACTCCAAGCACCTCGATCCCACGAAGGGGCCGGACCCGAAGGACCTTGGCGCCCTACAAGCGATCGAGGCTGCTCAGGACGCCTTTGACAAGCGTCTGACCGAAAGCTTCAAGGCTGCCTTCACCGAGGTCGAGGGAATGGGATATCCGGGCGTGACCGATCCGCGCCCCAGGGTGTCGACACGACTGAAGGCGATCGACGGGCTCAATCATAGCGCCGCGATTAGCTTCGAAGTCGACGTGATTGCCGAGGATGGGGCAACGACGCCTGTGTTGCGATTACCTGAAGCGAATAACGGGTTGGGTTATCAAAACCTGATATCGATGATCTTCCGCCTGATGAGCTTTCGCGACGCGTGGATGCGCGTTGGTAAGGCTTCGACCGGCCTCACAGCGGCCGCTACCGAGCCTCTGCACTTGGTCCTGGTCGAAGAGCCGGAGGCGCATCTGCATGCACAGGTGCAGCAGGTCTTTATCAAGAAGGCTTATGCCGTCTTGCGGGCCCATGAAGATTTAGGTGACAGCAAAAAGCTGCGGACCCAGCTCGTCGTCAGCACGCACTCAAGTCACGTCGCGCACGAAACCTCATTCGCTTGCCTAAGATATTTTCGCCGCCTGCCGGCGGGCATGGCTGCCAAGGTGCCGGTTTCCACGGTGATCAACCTGTCGGAAGTCTTCGGCCTAGGAAGCGAGACCGAGCGCTTCGTTACCCGATATCTGCGTGCCCAGCATGCCGATCTCTTCTTTGCAGACGCAGCGATCCTCGTGGAGGGCCCTGCCGAACGGATGCTCGTGCCGAATTTCGTCCGAGCCCACTATGATGAACTAAACCAATGTTACATCACGCTGTTGGAGATCGGGGGGAGTCACGCTCACCGGCTTAAGCCGCTCATAGATCACCTCGGGCTACTGACACTTATCATCACGGACTTGGATACGCTGGCGGAAACAGGTGGCGCATCGGTACAGCCTGCGAAGGGCGCTGGTCAGAAGACCAATAATGCAACGCTCAAGACTTGGGTGCCAGGGTTCGATGACGTCGATCAATTGATGTCTGCCGATGGCGCGGCCAAGACCTTGCGCGGGGGTGTGGACCCCCTCTTTGCGGTGCGGGCCGCCTTCCAGATGCCGATCGGCGTTACGACTACAGGCGTCGTGGGACCCGAAGTCGCATATCCCTACACGTTTGAGGATGCGCTCGCGTTTGAGAACCTTGGCGTCTTCTCGGCGCTCGCCGGAACGGGGCTGGTGCGAAAATTCCGGGACGCGATCACCGCGGGCGGCGGGGCAACTGCCGTCGGTGAGCAAATGTATCTCGCACTGAAGAACGGCAAGAAGGCGGAATTCGCCCTCGACGTTCTCGAGGTCGAGAAGTTCGAGGAGATCGTCGTGCCCCGGTACATTGCTGAAGGGCTTGAGTGGCTGCTGTCTCAACTCAAGAAAAAGCAGGTCGAGATCCTCCCCCAGATCATGGAAGGGCCTCCGGCACCACTCGAAGAGGTCGACGCATGAGCGCCATTGACGATGCATTCGACGCCGAGGCCGACGAAGCAATCCTCGCCTGCCTCGACATAGAGAAGCCCAGGAGCTTTTTTCTTTACGCCGGCGCGGGCTCGGGAAAGACCCGCTCGCTCGTCGAAGCGATACGCGCCGTGTGTCGAGACCAAGGGCGGCGCCTCTCGCTTACCGGTCAAAAGATTGGTGTGATCACGTATACGAACGCAGCCTGCGACGAAATCAAGCAGCGCCTTGAGTTCGATCCGCGCGTGGAGGTGTCGACAATTCACGCCTTCGCCTGGTCGCTGATTGCTGGCTATGATTCTGATATTCGCAGGTGGGTGGCGACCAGGCTGCTCCAAGATATCGTCGAGCTGGAAGAGGCGCAGGCCAAGGGTCGAGCGAACAGCAAAGCGGCGTCGGATCGGGCTCGTTCCATCGAGAGCAAACGGCGCCGCCACGCCAACCTCCCTGGCATCACTCGTTTCGTATATAGCCCCACCAGCGATAACCGGACGCGCGACTCTCTCAGCCATGCCGAGGTCATTGCCATGACCGCGGATTTCCTGAGCGCAAAGCCGGGCCTTCGCCGCCTGCTCGCGACCCGCTTCCCCATCCTGTTGATCGACGAGAGCCAAGATACAAGCCGGCGGCTTATGGAAGCCTTGCTCGACGTCGAGGCGGGATACCGTGACGCCTTCTGCCTTGGCCTATTCGGCGACACGATGCAGCGCATCTACGCGGATGGGAAAGAGCACTTGGCCGAAGCAATCCCGGCAGAGTGGGCGAAACCGCGAAAGCGGATGAACCATCGGTGCCCGACGCGGGTCATCAGCCTGATCAATCAAATCCGCCGCGATGAGGACGGTGAGGAGCAAACGCCGCGAAGCGACGCCGAGCCAGGCATCGTTCGCCTATTCGTCGTGCCGCAGGCGACCGTCGACAAGACCGCCGCCGAGGCTGCGATCGCAACGCGAATGGCGGAAATCACCGGCGACCGAAGCTGGGCGGCTGGATCGGATGCGATCAAGACGCTCGCCCTGGAGCATCTGATGTCGGCGCGGCGCTTCGAGTTTGAGCAGTTTTTCGAGCCTCTCTACGCCGTCGAGCGAATTCGAACGAGCTTCTTACAAGGCTCCGGCGCCGGCATCGGCCTATTCACCCGGGAAATATTGCCGCTCGTTGCTGCGTTGCGCGAGGGCGATCGGTTCGCGGCAGCGGCGATCGCGAGGCGCACATCGCCTCTGCTCGACAGGAAGGCGCTCGAAGCGGCAGGCGAGAAGCAAATCGAGATCCTCGGGAATGTGAGGGCGGCTTGCGAGGGGCTCCTGGCACTGGTGGATGCCAAGGATGCGCCGACCGCGCGCACTGTCCTCCGTTACGTCGCTGAAACCAACCTCTTCACCATTCCGGACGTTCTCGCGCCATTCACGGCGGCCGATGTGACCGGCGCCGATAGTGACGCGGAAGAGGATGAGGACGAAGCCGATCAGAAGAGCGAGCTTGGAGGGTGGCGATTGGCGCTCGAAGCGCCGTTTGAGCAGATCGCGAAATACGACCGCTATGTTCGCGGCGTCTCGCAGTTCGACACGCACCAAGGTGTGAAGGGACTTGAGTTTCCGCGCGTGATGGTCGTCGTCAGCGACGACGAGGCGCGTGGGTTCATGTTCTCCTATGACAAGCTCTTCGGCGCCAAGGAAAAGAGCAAGACCGATCTGGACAATGAGGCGGCTGGTAAGGAAACCACTGTCGATCGCACCCGGCGCCTCTTCTATGTGACATGTAGCCGGGCCGAGCGAAGTCTCGCCGTCGTGTATTACGCGGCGCAGCCGACAATGGCGCGTGACGCCATGATTAGGCAAGCTTTGTTTGACGCTGAAGAGATAGAGTTGATCGCGTAGATTGTGGGATGGAATTACGGAGTGTGCGACGGAAGGAAAAACAACAAGCTCATGGTTCAGCGCCTATCGGCTGCTTTGGTCAATCCGAGGAGGCGGCCGCGTGATCCGGATTGACGTCCACCATCTCCTAGCCTCGCTTACCTATCTTGCCTGCAAGACCTTTTCTTCATTGACTTTTCTTCGCTGCCATGGGGGTCATTCCGACGCCGATTCACTCCCGAGGCTACACCACGAGCGAAGGAGCCGGCTCGGTCCGCCAATCGGCCGTTTGACGACCAAATCGCAGCCTGTCCGTGAACGATACAGACGATGGTTTTCCGGACAATTTGATTGTCGGACGGGTTTGCGGACAAAGGCTGGTGTTGAGATGGCGGCGTCCTGCCGGGTCCCCTTGAAGGGCCACCTTCAACGTTCTCGGTCGTCTCGGGTGCAGCTGCGCGGCGCTCCCTTGCGGGCATTCACTTTGGATAACTTTGGTCGCCTGCGGCGGAAAGCTCCGTAGCGGCGATCATTGGTTCCAATGGGCACGTGTGGCACGATGAAAGCTTAAGCGACTAAACTCCCGAAAAATTATCCAATCTTATCAATAGCTTCCAGTGCCCATCTTCGTTTCCTAGACCACGCCAAATGCGCCATAAGCATAGGATCTTGCCATGCTTTCCGGCGACGCCGGCCTACCTCAGTAGATACCCAAAAGCCGACGTCATGGCCCCAGCTCAATAGCCGCTTGAGCGATTGGCCGCGCCCATTCGGGGATAGCACCCAAGGCCACCACATCGTGCTCGTCGGGGAACACCATTTTGCCGGCGACCACCTCCAGCACGAGTACCGGATCAGGAATTTCCTCACCCGGCGCCACGTCCACGCTGTTGTCGAACACCTGCAGGTACGCCAGCAACGGCAGCAGTTTGATCAGGTTGGCGCGCGATGCGACCCAGCGCTCACGGATCTTGCTCTCCGGGATGTCGTGGCCGCCGTTGGCAACGCGTGATCGCACCCGCTCGATGTGTTGCTGGGGAGACGAGAGACCGCAGAACAGCATGACGACGTCGTGGGTGTGGGAGGCTTTCGCGAGCAAGGCGGGCATCGTCCGCGCGCCCAGGGTGGTCTCGAAGGCGTAGTTCGTGCCCTGGGCAATGGCCGCCTCGAGCTGGTCGCGGCCAAAGGCCCATGCCCGAGCATTGGCCGCGGCGAGATCCATGCCCAATTGAGCCATCAGTTCGCGCGTGTAGGTGTCCGGGTTGAACCAGGTCAGACCATGCTCGACCAACATGGCGCCGCCAACCGAGCTTTTGCCGGCGCCGTTGACACCGGCCAGCACGAAGATGAACGGGCGCGCCGTCCCGGCCATCAATAGGAGGTACCCGCCTTCGGCCGGCGGGCCAGTTTGCCCGGGCCTTGACCAGGGCGGCAACCTTCTGCGCGGCGTCTTGCTGCTGCAGAACGGCCAGGCGTTCATTGAAGCGATTGGCCAGCTCATCCAGCGCCCCCTGCTCGCGCACCTTGAGCGCGAGGACGTCCTGAACCAGTTGGCGATAGGTCGCCGCGTCCAGCAAGACCATCTCAATCGCCGCATGATTGGTAACGGCGACACTGCCCGACTGGCGGACAAGGCGGACCACATCGGCCCACTTGTTTTTCACCTGGGACGCGTTCTGCCGGGGAAGCTCCTCGATATTGGGGAGTTGAGTGATCATGGTGCGATCTCGCTAGCGGATGATCAGGCTTACGCGGACAGGATAGATCAAATTTCTAATTTTTCCTAATTTAGCTATTTTGGGCAATTTATGCCACCCACGGCGGAACGTTCGGAGAGGCCATCATTTGGTCCTGGTGGGCACTTGGTGGGCACAGGTAGCGCACAAGACGACTAAACTCTCAAAAATTATCCAATCTTATCAATATCTTCCATTGCCTATCTTCATTTCCTAGACCACGCCGAGCGATCGCCGGGCCGATGTTCTTCCCGGCGACATTCGCCCGGATATCCCAAACTTTGAAGCGGGTTGGGAAGATTTGCTCGCCTTCCGAAGGCGATGCAACACACGGTGATCGGGTAAGCCTGTCTCGATTGTGCCCCTGCGCCTGGTGCAGGTGGCGGTTCTTGGGCGTCGATCGCTGGCAGGGCCGTCGGTTAGGGCGTGGCCTTGCCCGCGGCCCTGCCCGAATGGCAGCGCCATCTCCCGACCGACCCGCAGACCTCGGGAGGCTTGCTCGTCGCCTGTGCGCCGACGTAACCTGTTGCGATCCCAACGGCCCAATGGTGCAGCGCGCCGCCCAAACGCACCGATGTTGCAGGCATGCCATTTGATAGGCTCTGTTCGCCTGGACGCGATGGATTCTAGAGGAAACACAGCATGGATCGATTCACCGGCGGGTGCCTGTGCGGCAACGTCAAAATCGTGGCGTCGGGTCGCCCGTACCGGGTCGGCCTTTGTCACTGCCTCGACTGCCGCAAGCATCATGGGGCGCTTTTTCACGCTTCCGCGATCTTCCCTCAGGATGCCGTGACCATCGCTGGCGAAACGCAGGACTACCGCGGCCGGTTTTTCTGTCCGCGCTGCGGCTCCTCCGTCTTCGCCCGCAGCGCCGACGAAATCGAAGTGAACCTGGGCTCCCTGGATGCCCCGGACCAACTGACGCCGACCTACGAAAACTGGACCATCCGTCGCGAGTCCTGGTTGCCGCCGTTTCCGCTCAAGCGACGCTACGAGCGCGATCGCGAGGCCACGGGTCGCTTCGAGGACTAGGCCGCAGGCGGCAGGATCAGCGTTCGGCCGCCAGCGCGTCGAACGCTTCGTGCAGCAGCACTGCGATGGGCCGTTTGCCGGCCTCCCGGCTCAAGGCATCGAACGAAAGACGCATCGCGCCAACGGCCAGCATGGCGACGAGCCTGAGGCCGGTTTCGCGCTCAGGCGCCGGCCATCGTTCGCGCAGGGCCTCGAACAGCGCCCGCTCGTGCTGGATGTAGGTCGCCTGCTTGCGCGCCTGAACGGCTTGGCTGGAGCGCATGAGGCGGTCGATAGCGATCATGTCGTCGGCGGGGATGGGCGCGCAAACCTTCACGATCGCATCGCGAATGGCGTCGAGCGGCCGGCTGTCCGGCGGTGCGCTTCGCAGTGCGGCGACGAGCATGTCGCCCATGCCGCTTTGGAGCGACAGCAGAATGTCGTCCTTGGACTTGAAATAATAGAAGAACGTACGCCGGGAAATGCCTGCCTCGGCTGCGATCTCGTCGAGCGTCGTCGCCGCATAACCTTTCTCGATGAAAAGGCGAATGCCGGCATCCGTGATGCGCCGCAGGGTCTCGCGGCGCTTGCGCCCCCGCAGGCCCTCGCCGGGCGCCGTCGTGTCGCTGCTCTTCGTCATGAAACTAACCCGTTGAAAATTACACTCAGTGCAATATAATTCTACACCAAGTGCGATTTTTATAAAGGGAAGACCATGGCAAAGTGGACGGTATCGGACATTCCGTCTCAACAAGGCCGCGCGGCCGTCGTCACGGGCACTGGGGGACTTGGGTTTGAGGATGCCCTGGCCCTGGCGCGGGCGGGCTGCGAGGTCATCGTCGCCGGCCGCAATGCCCAAAAAGGTGCGGCTGCGGTCGCGAGAATCCGCGCCGAGGTGCCATCGGCGGCCATCCGGTTCGAGCAGGTCGATCTTGCCAGCCTCGCGTCCGTTGCCGACTTCGGCGAACGGTTGCGCGGCCAGCGGGACAACCTCGATCTGCTGATCAACAATGCCGGTGTGATGGTGCCGCCGCAGCGCCAGGAAACGGTGGACGGTTTCGAATTGCAGTTCGGCACCAACCATCTCGGCCACTTCGCGCTCACGGGTCAGCTCATGCCGCTTCTGCGCAAGGGCAGGGATGCGCGCGTGGTCACGCTGTCGAGCATTGCCGCGCGCAACGGGGCGATCGACTTCGACGATCTCAACGCGGAGAAGAGCTACCGGCCGATGCCGGTCTACAGCCAGTCGAAACTCGCCTGTCTGATGTTTGCCTTCGAGTTGCAGCGGCGCAGTGACGCGGGGGCGTGGGGCATCACCAGCATCGCCGCGCATCCGGGCATTTCCCGCACGGACCTTTTGCACAACGCTCCCGGCCGTTGGAGTGCCATGGGCGTGGCGCGATCCTTGTTCTGGTTCCTGTTCCAGCCCGTGGCGCAGGGCGCGCTCCCGACGCTGTTTGCCGCCACCGCGCCTCTTGCCAAGGCCGGCGCCTATTACGGCCCGGACAGGATGAGCGAAACGCGGGGGCACCCGGCCCTGTCAAAAGTCCCGCCGCAAGCGTTGGACCGGGCTGCTGCCGCGCGTCTCTGGGACATCTCGCAAGCGCTGACCGCGGTCCGCTTCGGCTAGCCACTTCAAGCTCGGCACGCATTCGAGCCAGGTCGATGCGACAGGCAGGAGCGCGCTTCGGCCGATGTGCCAGGGCTTGTTCCGGAATGGCAGGATTTGGCGCGCCCGAAGAGATTCGAACTCCTGACCCCCAGATTCGTAGTGCGGCCGGTCATCAAGAATCAGACTCGACGATGCCGACATGCAACTCGTTCAGTACCGCGGCCAGTCCCGGAGCCTCGATCAGCTTCATCTTCCGGGCCACATGCAGCTTAACAATCGAATGGTCGAAAACCGCCAGGTTGGTTCGCCCATTGAGCCGCGAAGGAAAAATGATGCCGTCGACCTTTTCAGGATGATCATGAAAGGCGACAGACCAAGCTCGCGCCAGCCTCTGATCGGTTGCCTTCGCGACATCGCTGGGAACACCCATAACGATGGCGCCATCCGCGCGGAGATCGACCGTCTTGAGCGGCGTGACGACCTCGATTTCCGCATATTCCCGTGCATGGAATTCCGCTTCCGCGATCGGCAGATCGCCGATCATGCCGTCGCGCTGATCACGCAGCAGTGCTTCCAGGAAGCAGACCTTCAGCGTCTCGCCCAAATACAGGACGCCGAACCGGTTGGCGGCGATGCGGCGGCGTGGATCACTGAACCGGCTCGGCGTCTTGCCGAAGCCCAGCGGGTCCGGATAGAGCCCCAGATAAATACGACCGAACTGATGTCCGGCCGGTACCGTATGCAGCCGAAGGCTCGCACTTGCGAAGTCCTTCGGCGGAAGAACCTTCACCATTTACCGGAAATCTCTCCCGGCGCTCTCGGCGGCCTCGAGCACGGCCGTCGTTTTCCCTCGCTCAAGGGCCTGGCGCCCAGTCAGCCCATTGAGTTCACCATGGGGCTGCACCAGAAAGCGATAGACTGCCCAAGGGCCACCCAGTCGCTCGTGCAACGCCGCAAGCTCGGCATAGGGTTTGCCATCGGCATCGAGCTGCCAAACCGGAAAGCGGAAGCCGCGCTTCGCGCCATCCAGCCCCAGAACCTGGCCACTCCGGCGCTTCGTGTTTACCGTCACCCGGGTCGTGCCGAGCAATTCGGCGAAGCCATCGGCGCTCAGCATGTCGTCCCCGCCGAGAATCTCTGCCGCCTTCAGGCGGCCACGCGCACGCGCGGCGGCCAGTGCATCATTCAGTTCGGCACCCGCTGCACCCGCCTCTTGCGCCACCGGCACAGCCGACCCGACGACCTCCTCGACCAGGGTCACCACCATCTCGCCTTCGGGATCGACATCGACTCGGAAACTAACCGGCTGGCCGGCCGCGCGACTCTTGACGAGCGCGTCGCCATATCCTTGCAGAAGCGCCGTCATCCGCTTGGGGCTGCTGGTAAGCGCCTTCGTCGCATTGTCCGGGACCTTCAGCTTGAATCCGGTCGTGCCCTTCGGCAACGTGGGTCCAAGGCTAAAAAAAGCTGTGGTCAGGGTGGGCTTCGCATGCGGCCCAGAACCACTCCATGCGCCAATCTTGGATTTTGGGGATGCCATGCCTCTACCTCCGCCGAAATATATATATGGCAAAGGTCGATAAGTTCGTCAAGTTCGTATAGCTTGCTCCCTTCGCCCCAGACACACATCATAGAGGTCGGAGAGCCTATCCAGGAAAACGAGCGCAAAGCCCCGAGAGCGGCTGCGCAGGCGGAGTTGAACAGGCCGCAGGAAGCCGTCACGGCAATGGTCGTCGACATTCACGACCGGACGGCGCAGCTGCCTCCTGGCATGGTGATCGGCGCCCCGGTGCTGATTCACAGCAGGGCAATCGGCCCAAACCGCTCACCGCCGTTGATCAACCGCAAGACTCCCATCGCCGATGCGGTCGCTGCCTGGTTTTCAAAGCGCCACCCAGACTTCTCTTCCCACATGATTGAGGCTTTGGATGGTGCAGCTGTCGAGGTGAGCCAAAAGCGCTGGGGCAGGTTCGACTGACGGCAGACGAGGCAGCCCTACCCGACGAGAATCCATCGACCAAAACCGTTGGAAAACCGTTTTGGTTTTCAAGATTCAAGCGGTGATTTCCGCTAGATCATTGATAAAGATTGGCGCGCCCGAAGAGATTCGAACTCCTGACCCCCAGATTCGTAGTCTGGTGCTCTATCCAGCTGAGCTACGGGCGCGCGACCGTCATGCGGGGTGTCCCGCTTGCGAGGCCGGGAAGCTAGCCGAAGCGGCTGCGCCATGCAACACCCTTCGCGTCAAAAAAACCGATCGACCGCCGGGGCCTGCACCGGGCCCCGGGTGCGCCGCGATGCCGCAGTGCCGCGACCTTCTTGCAACGACATGAAATCTTTCGGCTTTGGGCGCTTGTGGCCCCTTACCCCTTTGGCTAGTATCCCCTCGGCTAATGGGGGACCTGCAGGGTGAGGTTTGGCTTGGCGTACCGATCGACCCTGGCATCTTGTCGGGCAACGGGGCGAAGCCGGGCAGCGCTGTCCCACCGATAAAAGACGAGTGGACCGGGATGGCTTTTGCGACCGATCGTGCCTTTGATGCTGCCGCGATGATCGCCGCCGCCAGTGCCAGCCGGCGCGCGCCCGGCCAACATACTCCGGCGGCGCGGCGCCTGCTGGGTGTCGCGGCAATTTCCCTGGGCCTCGCCGGCCTTGGCGGCTGCAGCTGGGTGACCCAGGCAACCTATCCCGGCGGCGGCAGTGCCAGCAGTTCCAGCGCCTCGGCGACCGGCGGCTTCGAGATTTCCTCCACCGGCACCATCGTCGGCCGCAAGGTCGAACAGCTCAATGGCGACCTGACCCGCCTCAAGGGCAATGTCCAGGCCCAGCAGCAGAACTACGACACACTCCTGGCCCAGACCATCCGCGCTTCCGAGGCCTATCACGGCGTCGTCGCCGCGATCCAGGCGCGGCTGCAACTGGGCACCACGCCCGGCAACCCGCTGCTGGTCCAGCAGTGGAACCAGGCCCAGCGCGAACTCGACGCCCTGACCGGCAGCGTCACCCAACTGGGCGAACTCGCCAACGGCGTCTCGGGCTCGTCCACGTCCGCCGCCTATCTGCTCGACTCGACCCAGGCGGCGCTCGGCCTGTCGGGCGGTATCGACCAGGACCGGGTCGCCCTCAACATGATCGAGGACGATACCGCGCGCCTGCTGGTGCGCATCGACCGCCTGCTCAGTTCGCTGTCGGACCAGATCTCACGCCAGACCGTCTATGTCTCGGGCGAGCGCGGCAACCTCACCACCCTGGCGCTGGCGATCAAGAACGGCGAGCTCTACGGCGAATCGATCACCACCCGCAGCTTCACGCCCGGCCGCGTTTCGGCCAACCCCGGCTATTACGACCAAGCCCAGCCCGCCCGCACCGGCGGCGCCTCCGCCGTGCTCGACGATCGCCGCCCGCTGGTGGTGATCCGCTTCGACCAGCAGGACGTCGCCTATCAGCAGGCGCTCTACACCGCCGTCAGCAAGGTGCTGGAACGCCGGCCCGAGACCGGCTTCGACCTGGTCGCGGTCTCGCCCTCGGGCGGCACGGCGGCCGAGGTGGCGATGAACCAGACCCGCTCCAAGCAGAACGCCCAGGGCGTCCTGCGCACCCTGACCGACATGGGCCTGCCCTCCGACCGGGTCTCGGTCGCGGCGACCACCAGCGGCGATGCCGACGTGCCCGAGGTGCGGGTCTACATCCGCTGATCAGCGGCCCCAGGCCTCCCTGTAGGATTTGAGCGCGCCGAGCGTGGCGGCGGCATAGACACCGCGCGCGGTTGCCCGGGCCAGGCATTCCGCCGCCAGGTGGCCCAGCCGGGCGATGCCCAGCGGCGCCGGCGTGTCCAGTTGCCGCCGGCCGGTCGAGATCGCAAATACCGTGTCGCCGTCGAACGGCGTGTGGGCCGGGCGCAGCGCCCGCGCCAGGCCGTCCTGGGCCATGATCGCAAAGCGGGTCGCCTGCGCCTTATCCAGCGCCACGTTGGTCGCCACCACGGCGATGGTGGTATGGCCGGCCAGGATGAGCTTGCCTTCTTCCGGCAGGTCGTAGGCCGGCGGCCGGGCCAGGTCTGCCGCCGATGGCCGCACCCCGCCGAATTCGTCGCCCCATTCGAACGGCCAGGCCCAGAACACCGGGCTGCCGGGCATGGTGGCGCTGCCGACGGCATTGACCGCCACCAGGGCGCCTACCTCGATCCCGTCGATCACCACCGAGGCGGAGCCGAGCCCGCCTTTCAACCGCCCGCAGGCGGCCCCCAGGCCAGCCCCGACGTTGCCCAGGGCGAAATCATGATCGACCCGGCCCAACGCCTCGAAGCCCAGGCGACGGTAGGGCGGCACGACGCCCCAGGCCTTGTCGCCGCCATTGCCCAGGTCGTAGAGGATCGCCGACGGCACCACAGGGATCGCCATCGGGGCACTGGGCAGCTTCAGGCCGACGCCCCGGGCCGACAGCTCTGCCACCACCCCGTCCGCCGCGGCCAGGCCGAAGACAGACCCGCCCGACAGCACCACGGCATGGAATTCCTGCAGGAAATTGACCGGATCGAGGGCATCGGTCTCGCGCGTGCCGGGTGCGCCGCCGCGCTGGTCGACCGCCATCACCACCGGCCCGTCGGGCAGCACCACGGTCACGCCGGTGCGGGCGCCCTGGTCCTGGGCATTGCCGACCCGCAGCCCGGCGACATCGGTGATCAGGTTGCGGGGGCCGGGCCTCGGGCTTGGCGGGGCACTCATTTCCGTGCCGCGAAGCGCTCCACCACTTCCTGGGCCAGGGCCCGCACCTCCTCGGCCGCCGGGCTCTTGCTCGCGGATTCGGTGACGCCCAGGCCGTCGAGCAGGCTGGCGGCGAAGGCGGTGCGATTGCCCAGGCGCGCCAGGGCCACGGGATAGGCCGCCTTGGCGATCTCGCGCAGCACCTGTTCGTTCAGGTTGCCGCGCGGCGACACGCGGTTCAGCACCAGCAGGAACGGCACCTTGGTCGACGTGGCGAGGTCCAGGGTCGGCTTGGTCGCCCACATGTCCATGGGGCTGAGCTGCATCGGTACCAGCATCAGGTCGGCGGCGCGGATGGCGGTCTTGGCCGTGCTTTCGGTATGGGGCGGGCTGTCCACCACCACGATGTCGGCTTCCCGCTTGGCCCGGTCGATCTCGCTCCCCGCCTTCCAGCCCGGCGCGGCCTTCACCGCGATCGCGACATTGCCGGCGCCGAAGGCGGCGCGCACCCGCACCCAGGCCGCCAGGCTCTGCTGCGGATCGGTGTCGACGACGCAGACCTTGTGCCCCATCTCGGCCAGGGCGACCGCCAGGTGGGCCGCCACCGTGGTCTTGCCCGCCCCGCCCTTCTGCTGCGCAACCGTCACCACCTTTGCCGCCATGGAATCCCCCGATTCTCTGCCGCGAGCCGCCGCTGCATTGCGCAATAGAATGCGTTGCTGTGCAAATGACGCAAGCGTGAAAGTCCTTGAAAACCGCGTCGCGGCATTGTCGGCGGCGACGATCCGAGTCATCCTCTCCGCTCCCCCGATCACGGCTTTCCGGTGCGCTTGCGCCATGACCCGGACATGGTTCGATTAGGAGGGCAGCGATGGGCGACACTCCCAGCAAATACGATACCGACTGGTTCACCGACGCCGATGAACTGGGCAAGCCGCAGACGGGCCTGGGCAAACGGGATGCCGCCGCCGTCGACAAGGCCAAGGGCATGGCCGATGCCTTCGGCAAGCGCGGCGGCAAGGGCCTGTGGCCCCATGTCGAGCGGGCCAAGGTCGCGGCCGGGCTGAAATACCGCCTCGACAACCCGGACAGTTTCAACCAGGGCCAGACCTGGCTGTGCGGCATTGCCACCTTCGTCCGCGTCTGGGCCTATGACCACCCGGTCGAATACGTCCAACTGGCCGCCGACCTGTTCGAGAAGGGCGAAGGCTGGCTGAAGGGCGGGCCCAAGACCCTGGTCGACAAGCGCAGCGACGGCGAGAAGATCACCGCCTCGCCCGACCTGCTGAATTCCGCCGTCGCCCGGATCAGCGAGAAGGAAAGCCTGGACCATGCCGACTGGGTGGTGCTGGCCGCGATCCGGGAAAGCTTCAATTCGGTCTTCGCCTATGGCGCCGACGAAGGCCCGTTCCACATCAAGGCCTGGAATTTTCCCAGCGACGTGGTGCGCGAATTCAAGGCCGGCGGCTATTCCCGGGTAATTTCCAAGGCCGATGGCTTAGGCGGTGGCGGCTACAACAATTTCGTCGAGGCGACCGACCTCTACGACCGCGGCTGGCGGGTCATCCTGCTGATCAAGTCCGACCTGCTCAAGGCCAGCGCCTTCCAGAACCCGGGCGCGGTGCGCACCTCGGACCACTGGGTGGGGCTGAATTCGACCGTGTTCATGTCGCTGCCCGGCCCCAATTGCCAGGTCGACCGCTTCGAGGTCTATTCCTGGGACGGCCCGCACTTCATCCCGCCGGTCGGCCAGAAGATGGCCTTCTCGCTGTTCGACAAATACTATTTCGGCTTCGTCGCCGGGCTGCATTGAGGGGCCTTGGCCCGATCATCCGGTTGACTTCAAGGCGCTGCCCCCGTATAGACCGGGGCTCGTTTTCGACGGCGGCCCTTGCCCGAGGGTCTCGCCTGCTATCGATATGGAGTAATCCGGTGAAGCGGACCTATCAACCCAGCGCCCTGGTGCGCAAGCGCCGTCACGGCTTCCGTTCGCGCATGTCGACCGTCGGCGGTCGCGTGGTGCTGGCGCGTCGCCGCGCCAAGGGCCGCAAGCGCCTTTCGGCCTGACGGCCATGCCGGCCGAACACGGGCCGGCGTCTATTGATCAGCCGCAGCCGGCCCACGACCTTGAGCAAGAGGTCGCGGTACGGTTGCGGCTCGTTCGCTTGAAGACACGGCAGGAGTTTTTGAGCGTGGCAGGGGCAAGGCGCAAGTTCACCACCCCGGGCCTGATGCTGCAGGCCATGGCGCAGCCGCAAGGCGATCCGGCATCGGCGCGGGTCGGCTTCACGGCGTCGCGCAAGGTCGGCAACTCGGTCACCCGCAACCGCGCCAAGCGCCGCCTGCGCGCCCTGGCCGACGAGGTCATCGCCGCCCGTGCCGCCGGCGGCACCGACTATGTGCTGATCTGCCGCCAGGACACCGCCACCCGCCCCTATGCCCAGTTGCGCAGCGACCTGGAAGCGGCGCTGGCGCGGCTCAAGCTGCTGCGGGCGCCGGCGCCATGACCTGGGCCTCGCGCCTGCTCGCCGCCGTGCTCAGCCTGCCCGTGCTGATCTGGCGCTATCTCATTTCGCCCGCCATGCCGCCCGCCTGCCGTTATCTGCCCAGTTGCTCGGAATATTCCCTGGAGGCCCTGCGCGTCCACGGGCCGATCCGCGGCAGCTATCTGACCGTGCGGCGCCTTGCCCGCTGTCATCCCTGGGGCGGCCATGGTTATGACCCAGTACCGCCGCGCAATCGCGCGGCACGCCATTCATGCTGCCCCCCGGGCAGTGCCCCCATCACACGCACAGGTGTCGGTGATGCTCGAGAATCGTAATCTCATCCTGGCCGTGGTCGCCTCGCTGCTGATCCTGTTGGGCTTCCAGTTCCTGGTCCAGGGTCCGCGCGAGCGGGAACGCCAGGCCCAGGTCGCCACTACCGAAACCACGGCCGCTGCCCCGGCACCCGCCGCCCAGCCCGGGGCGGCCCCGGCAGCACCGCCCCCGGCAGCGCCACCCCGGCGTGGCCCCCCTGGTGGACCGCTCCGTCGCCCTGGAGGCGTCGCCGCGCATCGTCATCGACACCCCCAGCCTGGAAGGCTCGATCGCCTTGACCGGCGGCCGCATCGACGACGTCACCCTGCGCAAGTTCCGCCAGACCACCGATCCCGCCAGCCCCGAGATCGAGCTGCTGTCGCCGGCGAATGCCAAGGCCCCCTATTTCGCCGAATTCGGCTGGCAACTGCCCGCGGGCGTGAACCTGCCGCTGCCGGGCGACCAGACCGTGTGGACGGGCAGCGGCAAGCTGACCCCCACCACCCCGGTCACCCTGACCTGGGACAATGGCGCCGGCCTCCTCTTCACCCGCAAGATCAGCCTCGACGAGAACTACATGTTCACGATCGAGGACAAGGTCGAAAACAAGGGCGCCGCCGCCGTCGATCTCTACCCCTACGGGCTGCTGCGGCGTATCGAGACGCCGGAAATCGCGGGCGAGTTCATCGTCCATGAGGGGCCGCTGGGCGTGCTGGGCGGCCAGTTGCAGGAACATGCCTACGACAAGCTGCGGGACGAGACGGTCCCGGACATCAAGTCCAAGGGCGGCTGGCTGGGCATTACCGACAAATACTGGCTGTCGGCCATCATCCCCGACCAGGGGCGCGAGATCACCGGCAGCTTCCGCCACGCCAAGGTCGGCCAGCGCGACACCTACGAGGTCAGCTTCCTCGACGGCGCGCAGAAGATCGAGGCCGGCGCCAGCGCGACCGTCACCCACCGCCTGTTCGCCGGCGCCAAGGTCGTCGACCTGCTGCGCGCCTATCGCGACAACCTCGGCATCGGGATGTTCGAATATGCCGTCGACTTCGGCTGGTTCTTCTTCCTGACCAAGCCGATCTTCATCATCCTCGATTTCTTCTATCGCCTGATCGGCAACTTCGGCGTTGCCATCATGATCCTGACCTTGATCATCAAGGGCCTGTTCTATCCGCTGCAGAGCAAGTCCTACCGCGCGATGAACAAGATGAAGGACGTGCAGCCGGAAATGGCCAAGCTGCGCGAGCGCTTCGGCGACGACAAGCCGCGCATGCAGCAGGAGCTGATGGCCCTCTACAAGCGCGAGAAGATCAACCCGCTGGCCGGCTGCCTGCCGATCCTGATCCAGATCCCGGTGTTCTTCGCGCTCTACAAGGTGCTGAACGTCAGCATCGAGATGCGCCACGCGCCGTTCTTCGGCTGGATCCAGGATCTGGCGGCACCCGACCCGACCCATGTGCTGAACCTGTTCGGCCTGATCCCCTGGGATCCGCCCAGCTTCCTGGCCCTGGGCGCCTGGCCGCTGGCCATGGGCATTTCCATGTTCCTGCAGCAGAAGATGAACCCCGCCCCGCCCGATCCGGTGCAGCAGCGCGTGTTCATGATGATGCCGATCATCTTCACCTTCTTCCTGGCGAACTTCGCCGCCGGGCTGGTGATCTACTGGACCTGGAACAACCTGCTGTCGATCGGCCAGCAATGGCTGATCCGCAAGCAGACGCCGGCGAAGATCGCGACCGCCGCCGCCGTGCCCGCGCCGGCCGCCGCCAAGAGCACGCCGACCGGCGGCAAGCCCACGGGCAAGCGGTGACCGACGCGCTGCGCGCCGAAGACGGCGCCGCCACGCCTCAAACGCTCGAGGCGGGGCGGCTGCTGTTCGCCGGCGAATGCGGCTTCGTCTGGGGCGCCACCAAGCTGGGCGACCTGCCCGGGCCGGACCTGCCGGAAGTGGCCTTCGCCGGCCGTTCCAACGTCGGCAAGTCGTCGCTGGTGAATGCCCTGACCGGGCGCAATACCCTGGCCCGGGTCTCCAACACGCCGGGGCGCACCCAGCAGCTCAATTTCTTCAACCTTGCCGACCGGCTCATGCTGGTCGACCTGCCGGGTTACGGCTTCGCCAAGGTCTCGAAGGACAAGGTCGCCCAATGGGTGCACCTGACCGAGACCTACCTGGCGGGGCGGCCGAATCTCAAACGGGTGCTGGTGCTGATCGACAGCCGCCATGGCCCCAAGGCCCCTGACGAGGCGGCGATGAAGCTGCTCGACCAGTCGGCGGTGTCCTACCAGATCATCCTGACCAAGACCGACAAGCTGAAGCCCCACGAACTGGCGGCGTCGATGAAGGCCGTGGCCGAGGCGATCCGCCCCCATGTCGCGGCCCATCCGGTGATCATGCCGACCTCGGCCGAAGCGGGCGCCGGGATCGCCGAATTGCGGGCGACGCTCGCAACCCTTGGCAAGCCGGCCGCGATCGGCTAAGCGAGACCCCGCCAAGCCCTCCCCACGACTGGCCTCACGAGGACGTCATGAGCGACAAGACCGAGACCGCCGCGCCCGATCGCGAACGTGCCGACCTCAAGCTGCGCACCCGCTGGCTGCACACCGCCGCGACCCTGACCGAGGCGCTGCCCTACATGCGCCGCTATGCCGATCGCAGCTTCGTGGTGAAGTACGGCGGCCATGCCATGGGCGACGAGGCGGCGGCCCAGTCCTTCGCCCGCGACATCGTCCTGCTCAAACAGGTCGGCATCAACCCGATCGTGGTCCACGGCGGCGGCCCGCAGATCGGCAAGATGCTGGAACGCCTGGCGATCAAGTCGTCCTTCGTCGACGGCCTGCGCGTCACCGACCAGGCGGCGGTCGAGGTGGTCGAGATGGTGCTGGCCGGCTCGATCAACAAGCAGATCGTCGGCGCCATCAACGCCGCCGGCGGCAATGCCATCGGCCTGTCGGGCAAGGACGGCCCGCTGATCCGCGCGCGCAAGCTGGCCCGCACCAAGCGCGACCCCGATTCCAACATCGAGAAGGTGCTGGACCTGGGCTTCGTGGGCGAGCCCGAGTCGGTCGACCCGCGCATCCTCTACCTGTTCGAGCGCTCGGACTTCATCCCCGTGATCGCGCCCATCGGCATCGGCGAGGACGGCCACACCTACAACATCAATGCCGACACGGCGGCCGGCGCCATCGCCGCCGCCATGCGCGCCTCGCGCCTGCTGCTGCTGACCGACGTCGCCGGCGTGCTCGACGGCGACAAGAAGCTGATCGACCGCATGACCGCGACCCAGGCCCGCGCCATGATCGCCGACGGCACCATCTATGGCGGCATGATCCCCAAGATCGAAACCTGCCTCGACGCCGTCGACAAGGGTGTCGAAGCCGCCGTCATCCTCGACGGCCGCACGCCCCACGCCCTGCTGCTGGAAACCTTCACCGAGCACGGCGCCGGCACCATGATCGAGCGCGAAACGCCCGCCGCATAACCCGCCGCGCACCACTCTCTATCGTCATGCCCGGGCGTGTCCCGGGCATCCACGTCGGGACGAGTCACATCCGTTGACGGGAGAGGCAGCTTGCCGACGTGGATGGCCGGGACTTCGCCCGGCCATGACGGTGGGGGAAGTTGCAACCGGCAGTGCGGCCCGACCTACCTCGTGCCCTGCCCCTCCTGGGTGAAGAACTCCAGGTGCCAGTTCATTTCCTCGGGCGTCAGCGGATAGCCGACGCCGCCGCGGGGCAGCAGCAGGCTGCCCTGGGGGATCAGCGAGATCTGGCGCTGGATCTTCAAGGCGAGGCGCATCGACAGCCGCGCCCGCCAGACCAGGGCCACGACCGACTTGGCCAGGCGCGAGCCCAGGATCTGCTTCACGCCGTTGAGGGTGATGCCGGACCGCACGGTCAGCGCGGCGACGACGAAATCGCGCCGGCCGCTCTCGATCGCCTGGTCGATCATGGCTTCGTCGAGCTCGCCGCGGCCGTGCAGGGCGGCGAGCTCGGCCAGCAGGGCTTCGATG
Organism: Oleomonas cavernae; assembly: GCF_003590945.1. Lineage (NCBI taxonomy): Bacteria > Pseudomonadati > Pseudomonadota > Alphaproteobacteria > Acetobacterales > Acetobacteraceae > Oleomonas > Oleomonas cavernae. Next base: position 3,641,089 of record NZ_QYUK01000011.1, read on the forward strand.
CCGCTCCTGCTACCTTCCAGGTCACCGCTGGCGACCCGGTCGCGGACCCGCCGGGCCAGGGCCTGGGCGGTTTCCTCGTCGAGGTCGGTCCGGATCATCAGTTCGTTGATCAATGACGAGGCGACGAAGCTGGCGATGCGGCGGATCGCCCGCATCGACAACTCGGCGCGCAGGACCAGCGGCTGGTGCCAGACTTCGACCTGGGGGGCTGAATCGATGATGCGGTCGAGCACGTCCTCGCGCAGGCGGGCCGACGGATTGGCCAGCAGGGCGGCGACGGCCGGAATGTCCAGGGTGGCGACGATGGCATCGGCCACGGCACCTGGAATGTGATTGCGCCGGGCAAGCGCGGCCAGCGCCCCTTCCACCCGGGAGGTCGCGACGATTTCCAGAAGGTCGTCGTCGCTGAACAGCGGCGAATACTCCAGGATCGGCGCCGCCACGATCAGGTCCAGGTCGTGGGCCAGGCGCCGGATCAGGTCGCGCGGGACATTGGTCGCGTGCTTCAGCTCCTCGGCCAGGACGCGGCGGACCGAGGGTAGCTGATCGCGGGCCATGATCTCGATCAGCTCGACCGTGCGCTCGCGCAGGGTCGCCTGTTCCCGCGCGGTCAGGTTCGGCAGCAGGCGCCCCAGCTTGCGCGCCAACTCCTCGCGCACTTCGCTGTCGGTATCGGCGGTCAGGCGCCGGTCGGCCTGGAACGGGGTCGAGGGATTGGCCGCCACCAGCTGGCGGACTCCGCCGTCGCTGTCTTCGGCCAGGTAGTAGAGAACCTCGGGCCGGGTGGCTTCCAGGCGCGCCAGGCCGCGCCGGGCCGCCAGGTCGCCCTGCTCGAGGCGGCTGCGCTGCTCTTCATAGCTGAGGGGGGTTCGGTTGGCCGCCCGCAGGCGGCCGATAAAGCGCTTCAACATGCCACGCTCCCCGCGGTCAACGCCAACTCCGCCCGGTTGCGGCCACCCCGCTTGGCCCGGTACAGGGCATGGTCGGCACGCGAGGTGATCGCGTCCCGCCCCTCGCCGCCCCCTGGCTCGTAGACGGCAATGCCGATCGACAGGCCCAGCGCCGCCTCGGGCGAGCCCAAGGCGCCGTTCACCCTGCCCATCATCTCGTAGAGGGAATCGGTCTTGGCAAAGCCGCCGGCGGCATCGGCCCCGTCCAACCACAGGGCGAATTCGTCGCCGCCCAGACGGGCCGCCAGGTCGCCCGCCCGCAGATTGTCCTGGATCGCCCTGCCGAACAGGCTGAGCGCGCGGTCGCCATAGGCATGGCCGAAGCGATCGTTCAACGCCTTGAAGCCGTCGAAATCGATGAGCAGAAGGGTGCCCCGGCGTCCCAGCCGGTCGGCCTGGCGCATCTTGGTCGCCAGTTCCTGGTCGAAGGCCCGCCGGTTCATTACCCCGGTCAGGGCATCGACCAGCGACAAGGCTTCGAGCTGGGCCACCCGCGCCCGCAGGCCCAGGACCAGGCCGAGCTGGTCGGCGACCGCGCCCAGCAGGCTGATCTGCCCGCCCTGCCAGGGCTGTCGGGCCGAGCGCACCAGCACCAGGGCGCCGATCGGCGCGCCGCTCTCCCAGGCGATCGCCACCAGGGCGGTGTCGGTGCCCAGTTCGACCACGTGGACCGCGCCGGGCATGGTGTCCCGCGCCATCAGCCGGGCGACCTCTTCCCGGATCGACCAGGCCGTGACCGGCAGCACCGAGCCCGTCATCAGGACATTGGCCACGCCGCCAGCGTCATTGCGCGCCAGGATCAGGGCGCCGCCGGCATTGAGCGCGCTCAGCGGCGCTTCCGCCGCGACCCGCAAGGCCCGCTCCAGGCCGCCGGCGCCACGCATCGCCTCGGTGACGGCGCCGCGCAGGCGTTCGCGGTCCAGGGCCAGGCTCAAGGCATTCTCGCGCGCCCGGGCGGCGGTGATGTCGCGCGCAACGCCCCGCACCCCGATCTGGCGGCCGTGATCGTCGCACACCGGCACGCACGACAGGCGGGCGCACAGGTGGGTGCCGTCCTTGGCCCGCAGCCAGACTTCGCTGTCGGTCAGGCGCTGCTCGGCCCGGAAGGGATTGGCCCGCCCCGCCAGCCATTCGGCGTCGATCAGGACGGCGGCATCCTGGCCGTGCAATTCCTCGGCCGGATAGCCCAGGGCCAGGCGCGGGGCAACGAAGGTCAGGGTGCCGCGGGAATCGGTCTCCCAGGAAAAGTCGGGCAGGCAATCGATGATATCGGTCAGGCGCTGGCGGGAGTCGGACAGCGAGACGATCAGGCGCCGCTCGACCGTGGTATCGCGGGCCAGCAGCAGCACCATGGCGCCCATCGCCAGGGCGGTGACCTCGAGCACCAGGTCATCCTCGTCCTCGCCCTGGAAAACCAGTTCTTCCTTGAGCCCCTGGACCGACAGCCGGCTGCGGTCGACCAGTCGCGCCAGACCGTCATGCCCTGCCCGCAGCATGGCCGACAGCACGCGCGCGGCCTCGTTGGCGCCGACGATGCGCCCGCCCGGGCCGACGATCAGGGCCGGGCCTGGATACTGGTTGACCAGGCGATCGAGCGCAGCCGCGGCGGTGATCCCGCCCCGGGCCCTCTCATCGCCAATGTCGCGCATCATCAAGACTGCTGGCCCACCCGTTCTCACCGAACCGGCGAATACTAGACGGCGCTTCGTCAAGAATTGGTTGATGCGCGGGTCCAATGCGCGCGAAACCCTTGCCAGCGGCGCCCCATCCGCCCAATCTGCCGCCGCCATGCCGATGACTGACCTTGCCCGGGCCCAGACCTGGGTCTTCGACCTCGACAACACACTCTATCCCGCGTCCTGCCGCCTGTTCGACCAGATCGAGGCCAAGATGCGCGCCTATATCGCCGACCACCTGAAGCTGGACGACGCCGGCGCCAGCGCCCTGAAGAGCGAGCTGTTCCGCCGCCACGGCACGACCATGAAGGGCCTGATGCTGGACCATGGCGTCGATCCCCATCATTTCCTCGATTTCGTCCACGACATCGATCTGAGCCCGCTGGACGGTTCCCCCGCCCTGGGCGGGGTGCTGGCGCGCCTGCCGGGGCGCAAGGTGATCTACACCAACGGCTCCACCGCCCATGCCGGCCGGGTGCTGGCGCGCCTGGGGCTCACCGACCAGTTCGACGGCGTCTTCGATATCGTCGCCGCCCGCTTCGTGCCCAAGCCCGAGATCGAACCCTACCGGGAAATGCTCGATCTGCTGGGCGTCCAGGCCGCCGGCGCCGTCATGGTCGAGGACATGGCCCGCAATCTGGCGCCCGCGGCCGAACTGGGCATGACCACCGTGTGGATCCCCAACGGCACCGAATGGGGCGACCACGGCCAGGGCGATCACATCCACCACACCACCCACGATCTGGCCGCCTTCCTGGCCAGGGGAATCGCATTTGGAAAATTGAGTAGCGCGGCGGGGCGAAAGGGATTCTGAAGGAGGCTCTGATGGGTATGTTTGGAGCCTTGGATGTCGTGGATAGAGAAGGCGTTTGCGTCGTTGCCGGATCCGCGGACGGGGAATGCGAAGCGGCATGACCTGCTGGAGGTGCTGACGATTGCGCTGACGGCGGCGGTGTGCGGGGCGGAGACCTGCTCGGACTTTGCGGATTTCGCGGTGGACCGGGAGGGCCTGTTCCGGGATTTCCTGCGGCTCGAGAACGGGGTGCCGAGCCACGACACTTTCTCGCGGATTTTCCGTCTGCTGGATCCGGCGGCCTTCGCGCGTTGCTTCGGGCAGTTCGTGGCGGATCTCGGGGCGGTGGGCGAGGGCGTGGTGGCGATCGACGGCAAGACGCTGCGACGCTCGTTCGACGATGCCTCGCACGGCAACCCGCTGGCGGTGGTGACGGCCTTTGCTTCGTCGAGCCGGCTGGTGATCGGGCAGGAGAGCTTCCGGGCCGCGGCCGGCGACAGCGAAATCCTGGCCGCGCGGGCGCTTCTGCGCTGCCTGGACCTGGAAGGCCGCCTGGTCACCGCCGACGCACTCCATTGCCAGACGGAGACGGCCCAACTGATCCGCGACCGCGGCAGCGACTATCTTCTGCGGCTGAAAGCGAACCGTCCCGCCCTGCACGAGATGGTGGCGAGCTACTTCGACACGCCGGCGGTCCGCGCCGGCCTGGACACGGCGGCGACGATCGATGGCGGCCACGGGCGGATCGAGACCCGGCGCGCCTGGGTCAGCCATGATCTGCGCTGGATGCGGGGGGCGAAGAGCTCCTGCCACGAGCCGGTGATGCTGCCCGAAATGGCCTGCCTGGGCATGATCGAGGCCACCGTCGAACGGGCCGGCAAGACCACGATCACCCGGCACTTCCACCTCTCCTCCCGTGGCTTGAGCGCCCAGGCCTATCTCGATGCCGCCCGATCCCATTGGGCCATCGAGAACGGCCTGCACTGGGTTCTCGATGTCGTCTTCGACGAGGACCTCGCCCGAAACCGCAAGGATCACGGCCCCGAGAACCTCGCCACCTTGCGCAAGCTCGCCCTCAATGTCCTCAACCGCGCTCGCCGCGACATCTCCGTCCGACGCAAGCGCAAACGCTCAGGCTGGTCCGATGACTTCGCAAGGTCCATCATCGGCCAAATGCGATAACCCTGCCTTCCTGGCCCAGCTCGGTTGACAGCCCCCAACAGCGCCCTAATGTCCGGGGCAATTTTCGCTGGAGCCTTTTCATGTCCCTGACCGATCTCGAGAGTGCCATCGACGCCGCCTGGGAGGCGCGCGACACCATCAGCGCCAGCACCACCGGCGCGGTGCGCGAGGCCGTGGAGACGGTGCTGGGCCTGCTCGACCAGGGCGAGGTGCGCGTCGCCGCCCCCAAGGATGGCGCCTGGGTGGTCAACCAGTGGCTGAAGAAGGCGGTGCTGCTGTCCTTCCGCCTGAACGATTCGAGCGTCGTCGCCGGCGGGCCCGGGCTGCAGGGCGCCTGGTTCGACAAGGTGCCGACCAAGTTCGAAGGCTGGGGCGAGAATCGCTTCAAGGCCGCCGGCTTCCGCGCCGTGCCGGGCAGCATCGTGCGTCGCTCGGCCTATATCGCCCCGGGCGTGGTGCTGATGCCCAGCTTCGTCAATGTCGGCGCCCATGTCGGCAAGGGCACCATGGTCGACACCTGGGCCACCGTCGGTTCCTGCGCGCAGATCGGCGCCAACTGCCACCTCTCGGGCGGGGCCGGCATCGGCGGCGTGCTCGAACCCCTGCAGGCCGGCCCGGTGGTGATCGAGGACAACTGCTTCATCGGTGCCCGCGCCGAAGTGGCCGAAGGCGTGATCGTCGAGACCGGCTCGGTGCTCTCCATGGGCGTCTACCTGGGCGCCTCGACCAAGATCGTCGACCGCGCCACCGGCGAGGTCTTCCGCGGCCGCGTGCCGGCCTATTCGGTCGTCGTCCCCGGCACCCTGCCGGGCAAGGGCCCGACCGACCCCGGCCTCTACTGCGCCGTGATCGTGAAGCGGGTCGACGCCCAGACCCGCTCCAAGACCTCGATCAACGAACTGCTGCGCGACTGAAGATGACCGCCGAACGCCTCGCCTCCTGTCCCCTCTCCGCCCTCAAGGGCGGAGAGGGCTTTTAGGAAGCAACCATGACCCGCGCCTTCGATGCGCTGCCGCTGGCGATCGAACTGATCCGCTGCCCCAGCGTGACGCCGGCCGATGCCGGTGCGCTCGATACCCTGGGCAGCGTGCTGAAAGGCATCGGCTTCACCGTGGAACGGCTGCCGTTCTCGGCCGCGGACACGCCCGATATCGACAATCTCTATGCCCGCATCGGCGGCAAGGGCCCGCATTTCTGCTTTGCCGGGCATACCGACGTGGTGCCGGTGGGCGAAGCCGCGCGGTGGAGCGTCGATCCCTTTGCCGCCACGCTCGACCAGGGCTGGCTGCTGGGCCGGGGCGCCGCCGACATGAAGGCGGCGATCGCCTGTTTCGCCGCCGCCGCCAGCCAATACCTGGACGAGAACCACGGCGGCATCCCCCGCGATGGCGCGATCAGCCTGCTGATCACCGGCGACGAGGAAGGCCCGGCGGTCAACGGCACGGTGAAGATGCTGGAAGCCCTGAGCGCCCGCGGCGAGACCTGGAGCGGCTGCCTGGTGGGCGAGCCGACCAACCCGCACGCCCTGGGCGAGATGGCCAAGATCGGCCGCCGCGGCTCGATCAACGCCACCTTGACGGTTACCGGCGTCGAAGGCCACGTCGCCTATCCCCACCTGGCCGACAACCCAGCGCCAAAGCTGGTGCGCCTGCTCGACGCCCTGCTGAGCCTGCACCTCGACGACGGGACCGAGCATTTCCAGCCCTCCAACCTGGAAATCACCACGATCGACATCGCCAACCCGGCGACCAATGTGATCCCGCGGGTGGCCAGTGCCCGCATCAACATCCGCTTCAACGACCGCCACACCGGCGCCTCGCTCGACCGCCTGCTGCGGGCGACCCTGGATGCGGCGGGCATCGCCTATGAGCTGAAGACCACGATTTCGGGCGAAGCCTTCCTGACCCAGCCGGGGCCGCTCTCGGACATCCTGGTGCAGGCGGTGGTGGCCGAGACCGGCAGGCCGCCCGAACTCTCGACCAGCGGCGGCACCTCGGACGCCCGCTTCATCGCCCGCTATTGCCCGGTGGTCGAATTCGGCCTGGTGAGCGAGACCATGCACAAGACCGACGAGAAGGTGCGGGTCGAGGATATCGAGCGCCTGACCCGCATCTATCTCGACGTGTTGCGGCGTTTCTTCGCACGGCGGCCCTGACGCCTGTTCCTGAGAGTCGTTCGCAGCTATGGTGCGCGGCAGTTGGTTTCAGGAGAACGACGATGGCCCCCTCGCGACGGCAGGTCCTGGCTGGCGGGGCCGCACTGGCCTGCGTGCCGCTGCTGGCCCGCAGGGTCCGGGCGGGCGACGGCGGCTTCACGCTCGACGCCCGGCCCCGCCCCCTGGCCCTGCCCGGCTGCAGCGGCCCGACCCCGGCCTGGACCTATGCCGATGCCTGGCCGCTGGAATTGCGGGTGCGGCGCGGCGAACGCTTCACCGCGACCTTCGTCAATAACCTGGCCGATCACAACGCGGTCCACTGGCACGGCGTGCGCGTGCCCAACGCCATGGACGGCGTGCCCTATCTGACCCAGGCCCCGGTGAAGGCGGGCGAGCGCTTCGTCTACGATTTCGTGCCGCCCGATCCCGGCACCTTCTTCTTCCATCCCCATTGCGACACGTTGACGGCGCTGACCCGGGGCCTGGCCGGCGTGCTGATCGTCGAGGATCCGCGCGAGGACGGCCTGTTCGACCTGGACCAGACCCTGGTCCTGATGGATTGGCGGGTGAAGCCCGACGGCAGCCTGGATGCCATCACCAGCGACAAGGCCGCGGCCCGCGCCGGCACCTTCGGCGCCCTGCGCACGGTCAACGGCGGCCCGGCGCCGACCCTCACCGTGCGGCCGGGGGCGCGGGTGCGGCTGCGCTGCGTGAATGTCGACGCGACCCGCATCCCGATGCTGGGAATGACCGGGGCCGAGGCAATGGTGATCGCGACCGATGGCAATGCCTGCGATCCCTTCGCGCTGAAAGCCCGGCCGCTCGGCCCGGCCATGCGGGCCGACATCGCCTTCGTCGCCCCTGGCGAGCAGGGCGCGGTCGTCCTGCTTCAGGACATCTGGCAGGCGACCCCGGTGCTGCTGGCGCGGATCGAGACGCAGGGCGAGCCCATGCCGGCAAACGCGCGGCCCCTAGCCCTGCCGGCGGCCGAGCTGCCGCAACCGGATCTGGCGCGTGCGACCCGGCTTCCGCTCGAACTGGCCGCCGGTGTCGACGATCCCGCGATCGAGGAATTCCGCCGCCTGACCGGTTTCACCGCGGCGCAGATCTGCACCAGCGAGAAGATCTTCTGGGCCCTGAACGGCAAGCCCTGGCCCGGTGCCTCGCACGAGAACCTGCCCCCGCCCCTGGCCGAGCTCAAGTCCGGGCAAAGCTATGTGGTGGAGATCTTCAACGCGACGCCGCACCGCCACCCCATCCACCTGCACGGCCACACCTTCCAGGTGCTGGGCTCCAGCAAGAACGAGATCCCGCCGCACTGGGCGGACACGGTGCTGCTGGAACCCAAGGAGCGCACCCAGATCGCCTTCGTCGCCGGCGAGCCGGGAAGCTGGATGCTCCACTGCCACATCATCGAGCACCAGGAAACCGGCATGATGGGCTACTACCGCGTCACCTGACGCCGGAATACATCAAATTTGATGTTCTGATCAATACCACAACCACTTGTCAAACCCTCTGATCAGTTAGGCGCGGGCACTTCCTACAAGTTGTCCCATTGACTTCCACAACCATGAGGAAGCCAATGATCGACGTTATCGGGCCCTGGAACCGCAGCCACCACCGCGCCACCCTCGACGCCATGTTCCGCCTGCGCCACCACGTCTTCATCGAGGAATTGCAGTGGGATCTGCCGCTGGCGCAGGACGGGATGGAGCGCGATGAATTCGACGGCCCGCGCGCCGTCTATCTCGTCTGCCGCAACCCCGGGGCGGCATCGCCGGCTCGATGCGCATGATCCCGACGACCGAGCCGCACCTGCTCGCCGATGTCTTCCCGCACCTGTGCAACGGCCCGGTGCCCCGGGGGCCGGCCATCTTCGAGAGCAGCCGCAGTTGCATCGCGCCTGAGTCGCGCGGGCGGGAGGAACTGGGCCGCATCTGGGGCGAGCTGACCTGCGCCATGCTGGAATATTCGATGCTGCGCGAGGCCGACGCCATCACCGCGGTGATGGAAACCCGCATGGTGAAGACCATGTGCGATGTCGACTGGGCACCGACCATCCTGGGCGAGACGGTGGTCCTGCGCGGCGCCCCGATCGTGGGGATCAGCGCGCCGGTCGACACCCGCGCCCTGGCCAACCTGCGCCGCCAGCGCCAGGTCCCCGATCCGGTGCTGGCGATCCGCTTCGAGTCGGCGGCCCTCGCGGCCTGAACCTTCAGGGCCGCAATTCGCCGGCGCGAATGGCGGCCACCACGGCCTGGATGCGGGTGGCGGCGGCGAATTTGCGCTTGGCCCGCTCGATGTGCCAATGGACGGTGGTTTCGCTGATGCCGATGATCTGGCTGATCGCCCAGTCGGACTTGCCGCCGGCGACCCAGTGCAGGCATTCGCGCTCGCGGTCCGACAGCTTGGGCGGCGGCGCCAGCGACAGCCGGGGGATCAGGGCACGCGCCCGGTCGTGGGTCGAAATCGCCAGGAAGCGCAAGGCGCGCAGGGCCTTGGGATCGTCGGTGAAACGATCCCCGGCCAGGGTCAATTCGGCCCGGTAGCCGTTGGAGCCGTGCATGGGAAAGGTGATGCCCGCGCGCAGGCCGAAATCTGCGGCCTCGTTCATCACCCGGCGCGCGCCGTGGCGGGCGCCGACCGACGCCTCCTCCCAGGTGAAAGGGGCCGTGCCCTTCAGCACCTGCCCCAGCACCGGGTCGACCACGGCGAAATCATTGGCGATGTAATGCTCGACCCAGGGCAGCGGCAGGTTCAGCAGCACCAGGGCATCGGGCGGCATCTGGTCGGGAATGACCAGTTCCATGCAGGCGGCGGCGCTGAAGCCATGGCGGGCGGCGGCCCTGGTCAGGTGCGCCAACGCATCGAAAGCCGTTTCGGCTGTATCGATCTGCTCGGCTACATCGAAAAAGTCGTCCACAGGCGATCCCGCCTCAATCAGTGCGCGTTCTGATTGTCCACATTTTCGCGGGTTTCGCCAAGGACTCGCATGTCTTTCAACAGGCGGACGAGGACATCGAGGCCATGCTCGCGCCGGATCCGCTCGGCGATGAAGATCAGCAGCGCCTCGAGGTCGGCAATGGGCATCGACTGATCGAGCCGCGAGCGCTCGGCCGCCTGGCGCCACTCCTCCTCCAGGAGGTGGCGCAGGACCCCTCGCCGCAGGACGAGGCAATCCCTTCGGCGATATCGCGCAGCCGCGCCGCCGCGTGCGGCGCGCTATCGCCCGGTTCATCGTCGGGCACGGGGTAGGGCTGGTCGCCATTGCCCCTGGCATTACCCACGCGATCCGCCTCCTGGTTGTTATTTTCCTGTTATATACACTTGCGAGTAATTTAAACCTTATCCGCCGGGTGCCGTCCAGTGCGCCGGCCAAGCCCCGGCATCGCGCCAGTATTTCAGGCTGAGGCCCCAGGCCCCCAGCGCCTCCGCGGCAGCGATCTCGTCGAGCAGCCGGCGCAGCCCGTCCGCAGTCTCGACCAGGCCGCACAGGCTGAGGCAGCGCAGGATGCGGGTGAGACGCAGGTGGTTGTGATCGATCGGCCCCAGCCAGTCGCGGAACGGCCCGGGAAACGCCGGCCCGCGCGCGAAGAGCGCACCGGCACGGTGCAAGCCATAGAGCCGGGCCATGGCATCGACCGAGGCCAGCAGGGCCGCCTTCAGCGCCCCGTCCCCGGCGATGGCGGCCGCGTCGGCCCGGGTCAGCAGCGGCGCGTCGGGGTTGGCGCCGCTCGGCTCGGGCAGGGGGAACAGCCATTGGATGAAATCGTGGCGGGACTCGAGCCAGATTTCCGGCCTGCCCTGAATCTCCCCGATCATCCGCCCTTCGCTGTCGGCGCCCCGGCCGGCCAGAAACTCGATAACCACGCTCATGCAACCGTCTCCCTCGCCCATAATGTGCGCCACGCTACAGACGCCGTCATCTCCCCGGTGTCGCCGCGCCCAGGCCGTATTGCGGTCATGATTTCGCAGCTAGACTGCGGCCGCCTGAATCAAAAGAGGGGGAAACCATGGCGATCAGAAACGCCCTTGCAGCGGCCACGATCGGCCTAGCGGGCATCGCAGCCGGCAGTGCCGCCGCCGCCGACCTGACCCTGGAACGGGTCATGCTGTCCACCGGCGGCGTCGGCTATTTCGAATGGGAAGCCAAGGTCGAGGGCAACACCACCCTGACCCTCGACGTGCCCCTGGACCAGGTCGACGACGTGCTGAAAAGCCTGGTCGTGTTCGACGACAAGGGCGGCGTCGGCGGCATCGAACTGCCGGGCCTGGAGCCCGTCTCGCAACTGTTCCGCGACCTGCCCTTCGGCCCCGAGGCCCTGGAATCGCCGGTCGCCCTGCTCAATGCCCTGCAAGGCAGCGAGGTCATCGCCACCGGCAGCCGCACCCTGACCGGCCGCCTGCTGAAGGTCGAGCCGGAGACGGTCCAACTGCCCGACGGTGGCGGCGTCACCATCCGCCACCGGGTCACCCTGGCAACCGAGTCCGGCCTGCAGCAACTGGTCCTGGAAGATGCCCAGTCGGTGAAATTCGCCGACCCCGCCTTGCAGGCCCAGGTCGACAAGGCGCTGGCCGCCCTGTCGGTGGCCCATGCCCGCGACCGCCGCAGCCTGACCATCGCCAGCAACGGCCAGGGTGCCCGTACCGTGCGCGTCGCCTATGTCGTGGCGACGCCGCTGTGGAAAACCTCCTACCGCCTGATCCTGCCCGCAGATCTCGAGTCGACCCAGTCCCGCCTGCAAGGCTGGGCGGTGATCGAGAACATGAGCGGCCAGGACTGGAAGGATGTCGAGCTGACCCTGGTCTCGGGCAGCCCGGTCACCTTCCGCCAGGCGCTCTATGCCAGCTACTATGTCGATCGCCAGGAAGTGCCGGTCGAGGTGGTGGGGCGGATCCTGCCCAATGTCGACACCGGTTCCAGCGCCTATGCCGCCGGCGGCACGGGCGCCGCCGATGCCGACGACGGCGCCCGTGCCCGGCGCGACTACGGCCGCGCCCTGGCCGAGGGGGCCGTCGGCGGCGCGCCGGAGATGGCGGCGCCGCCCCGGCGCCAATCATCGCCTACCGCTCCGGGGAACCCGAACCCTATGCCGCGCAGATGGCCAGCGGCTCGACCGAGGTCGCCTCGACCGAAGCCCTGACCCAGGTCGTGTTCAAGCTGGGCCAGCCGGTCTCTGTCGGCTCCGGCCGCTCGCTCTCGGTGCCGATCATCGACCGCGACGTGCCGGCCGAGCGCCTGGCCCTGTACCAGCCCGGCGTCCACCAGCGCCACCCGCTGGCCTCGGTCCGCCTGAAGAACGACGGCCAGACCGGCCTGCCCCGGGCATCCTGACCCTCTACGAGCGCAGCGAAACCGCGTCCTATGCCTATGTCGGCGACGCCCGCCTGGCCGCCCTGCCGGCGGGCGAGGAGCGCATGGTCTCCTACGCCCTCGACCAGAAGGTCCGCATCGACCGGGCCGAGACCTCGGACTCGACCTTGAAGTCGGGCAGCATCGAGCGCGGCGTGTTCCGCACCACCTCGATCGAGCAGCGCGAGATCACCTACAAGATCGCCGGCCCGGCCCGCGAGACCCGCAAGCTGATCCTGGAGATCCCCAAGCTCGCCGGCTACACCCTGGTCGAGCCCAAGGAAGGGGTCGAGGAAAGCGATCTCTACTGGCGCATCCCGGCCAAGGTCGCCGCCGGCAAGACCGTCGAGGTCAAGGTGATCGCCCAGCGGCCGTCGGTCGAGAGCGTCGCGGTCGACGACATGGGCGACGGCCAGATCGCCTACTACGCGGTCAACAACGCGCTCGACGCCAAGACCCGCGCGGCCTTCGCCAAGATCGCCGAGTTGAAGCGCACCATGGAAGAGCACGAGACGCTGAGCGAGAGCCTGGCCGCCAAGCTGGAAGCCCTGACCGAGGAACAGTCGCGCCTGCGCGCCAACCTCGACGCGGTGCCGCGCGACAGCGACCTCTATCGCCGCTACCTGAAGAAGCTCGACGATCAGGAAACCGCGATCGAAGGCCTCCAGACCAAGATCGCCGATGCCGACGAGGCGGCGGAAGCGGTGCGGAAGAAGCTCGAGGATTACCTCGCCAGCCTCTGAATGGGGTGAATTGCAACCACAAGGGCCCGGCCGATCCCAAAGGCCGGGCCCTTCGCCTGTTGCGGGCGGCCCCGCGCCGGCCGATCATGCGCGTCATGATCCGCCACTGGTTTCACCTCGTCCTGGGCCTGGTCTTGTGTGCTGCCGGTGCCTGGGGCATGGCGCAGGCGGTCGGTCATGCCTGGCCCTACTGGACCATTGCCGACTGGCCGGCGGCCACCGCGGAAGTCATCGGCGTCGAACCGGCGCAGACCATCATCTGGCGCGAGGACGAGGCACAGTATCGCCTGCGGGTGCGCTACCGGCCGCCGGGCGGCACCCCGGTCGAGACCGTGACCGGGGATACCATCGGCGACCGGCGCCTGGCCATGCTGCGGGAGACGACGCGGCTGCCGGGCGACACCGCGCCCCATGCCACCGCCCTTGTCTATTACGCGCCGCAGCACCCGGCCCAGGTGCGCCTCGGCCGGGTCGGCCGCGCCAGCGCGCTGACCTATGCCGGGGTGCTGTCGGCCCTGGGCCTGCTGGCGGCGATGCTGGCCGCCTTCGGGCTTCGCCGCATCTTCGGCGCCGTGGTCAGCCTCGCAGAATCCCGACCAGCAGGAAGAATTGCGCCAGATAATAGGTGATCCAGATCAGTTGGTGGACGCCGCCGAACGGCGTGCCGAAGCGCGCGATGGCGATCATCCCGTCGGAGGCGACGAACAGCAGCGCACCCACGGCGATCCAGGGCGTCGTTGCCGGCACCAGCAGGGCGCCGCCGGCCATGACCACGATCACCAGCATGTAGACGGCGACCGGCACCGCCATCTCGCCCAGCTTGGCGCGCAGGGTGGCGAACATGATCGCGGCAAAGGCGGCGACCAGGCCCAAAGCGATCACCTGCCAGGGCACGATGCGATGGCCGACGCCGATGATCACGATGGCGAAAATCGCGATATAGGCCAGATGGGCCAGCAGGAACGAACCCAGGCCATAGACGAACCAGCGCTGCTCGTCCCGCAGGGCCAGGAAGACATCGCCGGCCACCGACAGCACCAATGCCGCGAGCAGCAGCCAGCCCAGCAGGACCCCGTTGGGATTGGACAGCAGGGCGATCACCGCCAGGGCCCCGATCGGCACCGCCTTCAGCCAGGGCATCAGCGGGTACCAGGCGCCGCCGGTGCGGGCCAGGTAGAAGATCGAGGTCAGCAACGAGAGCAGGAAGAAGCCATAGCGAACGGCATCGAGGTCGTCGCCGCGGGGGCCCAGCATCGGCACGAACATCATCTGTGTGTCACTCCTCGAAGGCGGCGTTGGCGGCGCGCCGGGCCAGCGGGTGGCGCGCGGCGACCCGGCGCACCAGGAACCCCGGCAGATATTTCAGCACGCCGGCGGTCACCCGGTTGGCCGTGCCGTTGATCAGCACGGTTTCGCGGCCGGCCATGACCGCCTTCACGGCTTCCTCGACCACCGCCTCGGCGCTCTGCCACTGCCAGTCTGGAATCGCCTTGGTCACCGCGGTCATGGCGGCGGCTTCGTGGAATTCGGTGCGGGTAAAGCCCGGGCAGGTCGCCAGCACATGCACCCCGCGCCCGGCCACCTCGGCGCCCAGGAATTCCGAGAAGCGCACGACGAAGGCCTTGGCCCCGGCATAGAGGGTGGAGCCGGGAATGGCCGGCGCGAAGACCGCCAGCGAACCCACATTGATGATCCGGCCCCAGCGCTGCGCCAGCATGTCGGGCAGCAGCCGGTGGGTCAGTTCGGCGAGCGCGGTGACCAGCACCTGGATCAGGTCGCGCTGCGCCTCCCAGGTGGTTTTCTCGAAGGCGGCGGGGATGCCGTAGCCGGCATTGTTCACCAGCATGTCGACCTTGAGGCCGCGGGCCCTGATCGCCTCGACCAGGGCGGCCGGTGCCGCCGGGTCGGCCAGGTCGGCGGCGATCACGGTGACCTTCACGCCATGGACGGCCTGCACTGCCTGGGCGGTTGCCTCCAGCCGGTCCAGCCGGCGGGCGGTCAGGATCAGGTCGAAGCCGCGCCCGGCAAGCGCTTGCGCAAAGGCGGTCCCCAGCCCGGCGGAGGCGCCGGTGATCAGCGCGGTGCGTCCCACGCCCTCTGCCTTGCCCATGTCTCGTCCCCCAACAGCACAAAAGCCCTCTCCTCCACGGGAGGAGAGGGTTGGGTGAGGAGGTCGTCGGGCAGAACGTCGACAGCTCGAAGCGGCCCGACCCACCTCCCCAGCCCCTCCGCTCGCCAAGCGGGCGGAGGGGAGTAGAGGCTCTGTCTTACAGGATCTCAAACAGGCCGGCAGCCCCCATGCCGCCGCCGATGCACATGGTCACGACGCCGTATTTGGCGCCGCGGCGCTTGCCTTCGATCAGGATGTGGCCGGTCATGCGGGCGCCTGACATGCCGTAGGGATGGCCGATCGAGATGGCGCCGCCGTTCACGTTCAGCTTCGCGGGGTCGATGCCGAGACGGTCGCGGCAGTAGACGACCTGCACCGCGAAGGCTTCGTTCAGTTCCCACAGGTCGATGTCGTCGACCTTCAGGCCATGGCGGGCCAGCAGCTTGGGCACCGCGAAGACCGGGCCGATGCCCATTTCGTCGGGCTCGCAGCCGGCAACGGCGAAGCCGCGGAAGATGCCCAAGGGCTCGATACCCTTCTTCTCGGCCGTCTTGGCATCCATCAGCACGCTGGCCGAGGCGCCGTCGGAGAGCTGCGAAGCGTTGCCGGCCGTGACGAAGTTGCCCGGGCCCTTCACCGGCTGCAGGGCGGCGAGGCCTTCCAGCGTGGTCTCGGGGCGGTTGCCCTCGTCCTTCTTCAGCTCGAAATCCTTCTGGCTGGTCTGGCCCGTCGCCTTGTCGGTAACGTTCATGACCGCCTTCAGGGGCACGATCTCGTCATCGAACTTGCCTGCCACCTGGCCGGCCGCGGTGCGCTGCTGGCTGCCCAGCGAGTATTCGTCCTGGGACTCGCGGCTGACGTTGTAGCGGTTGCCGACGATGTCGGCGGTATCGATCATCGGCATCCACAGCGCCGCGTGGTGCTGCATCAGCCATTCTTCGGTGAAGTGGTTGACGTTGAGGTTGTGCTGGACCAGCGAAATGGTCTCCAGCCCGCCGCCGACGGCGATATCGGCATTGTTCGAGAGGATCTGCTGGGCGGCGAGCGCGATGGCGTTGAGGCCCGAGGAGCAGAAGCGGTTCACGGTGGCACCCGGCACGCTGACCGGCAGGCCGGCGCGCAGGGCCGCGTTGCGGGCGACGTTGTGGCCGGCGGCGCCTTCGGGCAGGCCGGCGCCGATGTAGACGTCGTCAACCTCGGCCCCTTCGATGCCGGCGCGGGCGACCGCGTGCTGGATGGCATGGCCGCCCAGGGTGGCGCCATGGGTGGCGTTGAAGGCACCGCGGAACGCCTTGCCGATCGGCGTGCGGGCGGTGGAAACGATGACGGCTTCTCTCATGGCTCTCTCCACAGCAGGCGGTCGTTTGACGACCGTTAATTTGCGCGCGGACTTTTAACCCGCGCGACCGGCTTCTCAAACACCTCTTTCGCAATGGCGGCGCAATAAGATTTCTGTTGCTGCGCAAAAATGCCGCTCGGGCGCCAGGTCCTATTTCAGGATCTGGGCCAGGAAACCGGCCAGTCTCGGGCTCTTGGGCGCGGTGAAGAAGCCCTCCGCGTCGGCCACTTCGACGATCTCGCCATGATCCATGAAGATGCAGCGGTCGGCGATGTTGCGGGCAAAGCCCATCTCGTGGGTGACACAGATCATGGTCATGCCGTCGGCCGCCAGTTCCTCGATCACCTGGAGGACCTCGTTGACCATTTCCGGGTCGAGCGCCGAGGTCGGCTCGTCGAACAGCATGATGCGCGGTTCCATGCACAGGGCGCGGGCGATCGCCACGCGCTGCTGCTGGCCGCCCGAAAGCTGGGCCGGGAACTTGTGGGCCTGGTCGGCGATCTGGACCCGGGCGAGGTAGCGCATGGCCAGGTCCTCGGCCTTGCGCTTGTCGAGCTTCAGGGCCACCCGGGGCGCCATCACGCAGTTCTCGAGGATGGTCAGGTGCGGGAACAGGTTGAACTGCTGGAACACCATGCCGACCTCGCGGCGCACGTCCAGCACGCTGCCCCGGTCGTTGCCCAAGGTGATGCCGTTGACCACGATGGTGCCGCTGTCGTGATGCTCCAGATGGTTGATGCAGCGGATCAGGGTCGATTTGCCGGAACCCGAGGGGCCGCAGATGACGACCTTCTCGCCCCGTTCCACCACCAGGTCGATGCCTTTCAGGGCATGAAAATCGCCATACCATTTCTGGACATGGTTCACCGCGATGGCGGGATGCCGGGTGAGCGAGGGGTATTGCGCCGGTTGGGTCGTCATGCTGCCGGATCCTCGATCTTGCGCGGGGCCGCCCGCCTGGCCGCGGCCGGCTTGTGCTTGCCGGCCTGTTCGGCATTCATCACGTAGAGGTGGCGGTTGAGAGCGCGGTCGGCCGCGTCGAAGCCCAGGCGCATCAGGTTGTTGATCACCCAGTAGATGGCGCCCGCGGTGATGATCGGGGTGAAGGCATCGTAGGTCAGGTAGAAGATCTCGTTGGCCGCCGCGGTCAGGTCGGTCAGGGTGACGGCGCTGACCGCCGCCGTGCTCTTCATGAAGATCAGCGACTCGTTCTGGTAGGCGCGCATGCCGTAGCGGATGGCGACCGGCAGCTTGACCTTGAACAGGATCTCGCGCGGCGACAGGCCCAGGGCGGCGGCGGCTTCCAGCAGGCCGGCGGGCACGCTTTCCATGCCGCCCTTCAGGATCTCGACGACATAGCCCGAATGGTTGAGCGAGAAGCTGACCACGACGCAGAAGAAGGCGTTCTGGAAGAAGAACCACAGGGGGCCGTTGCGGATCAGCTCGACCTGGGCCAGGCCGTTGTAGACCAGATAGAGCAGGATCAGGCTGGGCGCGCCCCGGCACACCGCGACATAGAAGGCGCCGAAGGCGGCCAGCCAGCGGTTCCTGGACATCCGCGCAAAGGCGACGACGAAGCCCAGCGGCCCGCCGACGACAAGCGAGGTGAAGGTGACCAGCAGGGTCATCCAGGCCCCCGTCAGCAGGGCGGGCAGGCTTTCCCAGGCAAGCACCGGGTCGAAACTCATCGCCGCCTCACGTAATGGCCGGGCGCACGCCGCGCGCGAGCCGCTGGTTCAGGCGCCGGACCACCCGCAGGGTCAGCATGCTCAAGACCACGAAGAACAGGGCGGCGGCGGTGAAGAAGATGAAGGGCTCCTTGGTCGAGCCGGCGGCGATCTTGGACTGGGCGATGATGTCGTTGAGCCCGGCGAGCGAGACCAGGGCGGTATCCTTCAGCAGCACGATCCAGATGTTGATGAGGCCGGGCATGGCCAGGCGCGCGGCCTGGGGCAGGATGACGCGCAGCCACAGGTGCCGGCGCGGGATCGACAGGGCATCGGCCGCCTCGAACTGGCCCTTGGGCACGTTGAGGATGGCGCCGCGCACCAGCTCGGCCATGTAGGCGGCATAGACGATGCCCAGGGCGGCGACGCCGGCGGCAAAGGGCGTCACGTCCAGGCGCAGCTTGAAGCCCAGGGGCGACAGCAGCGCGCGGACGATCTCGGCCCCGCCGAAATAGAACAGGAAGATCACGAGGAGCGACGGCACCCCGGTGAAGATCGAGGAATAGACGCGCCACAGGGTCCAGCGGATGCCCCGGCCCTTCAGGCTGACGATGGCGATGAGCACGCCGAAGAGCAGCGCCAGCAGATAGCCATAGACCGCCAGCTTGATGGTGATCAGCGCGCCGAAGAACAGCTCGTCGCCATAGCCGGTGTCACCGAAGGAAAGCAGCTCCATCCACCCACTCCCGCCTCAAATTGCTTTACATGCGTCATCCCGGCCTTGAGCCGGGATCTTGCGACGCTCTCACACTGAGAACACTGGTCGCGAGATCCCGGCTCAAGGCCGGGATGACGAGGGTGGCTTTACCGACAGGTCCCGGAAGCCGGCGAAGGCTTCCGGGGCGGGCGAGGCCGATCAGCCCGCCTTCACGCAGGCGGCCTCGCCGGCGACGATCGGGGCCGAGAGGTACTTCTTGCGGATCTGGGTGAAGGTGCAGTCGGCGATCATGCTCTTGATCGCCTCGTCCATCCTGGCGAGCAGGGCATCCTCGCCCTTGCGCACGATCCAGGACGAGCCGCGCTGATCCTCGGGGATCGACATGTCGCCGCTCCAGTGGTCGCCGCCGGCCAGGGTGTAATCCTTGCCTTCCGGCTTGTCGATCAGCTCGGCCGTCCAGTTCAGCTTGGCGCCGTAGGTCATGTCGATGCGCCCGGCCAGCAGGTCGAGGCGGATCTGGTCGGGGTTGTCATAGAGGCTGATCACCGGGGCGTCGCCGAACTGTGCGGTGATGTAGGTCGCCATGGCCGAGCCGCGCTGCACGCCGATGCGCACGCCCTTCAGGCCTGCCACGGTGAACTCGTAGGTCTTGTCCTTGCGGGTGACGAAGATGTCCGGGTTGTAGACCACGGGCACGCTGAAGAGCGCCTTTTCCTTGCGCTCGGGCGTCGGTGTCACCTGGCTGGCGACCACGTCCACCTTGTTCTGGAGCAGGGAGGGGATCAGCGCCTTGAAATCCATGACCGCGAATTCGCAGGTCACCTTCATGCGCGTGCACATCTCGCGGGTCAGGTCGGGCTCGACGCCGGTCAACTGGCCGTCCGCCGTCACCATGCTGAACGGGGGATAGGTGCCCTCGTTGCCGATGATCAGCTTGTCTTCCGCCAGCGCCGGGCCGGCAAGCGCCAGCAGGGCGAGACCAAGCAACCCACTCTTCACGATACGCATGATCGATACCCCTTCGCGATGACCTTAAGTTGACGGTGTCTTCCGGCCGTCCGGCTCGTCGCCTTCAAATACAAGGGGTGCCCAGATTGATGTCAATTGGCCGGGCCGTGGTCATCATTTGGGCATATTCGCACAAAACTTCGGCATGCCCGCCGAAACGACCGGATTGCCGCGCCCAAT
Organism: Oleomonas cavernae; assembly: GCF_003590945.1. Classification (NCBI taxonomy): domain Bacteria; kingdom Pseudomonadati; phylum Pseudomonadota; class Alphaproteobacteria; order Acetobacterales; family Acetobacteraceae; genus Oleomonas; species Oleomonas cavernae. The sequence continues at coordinate 3,660,966 of NZ_QYUK01000011.1, forward strand.
ATTTGAGCTTTATCCGCGATCAAATGATGATTTGAAAAATTTGTAATCGCCGGGTGCGGTTGTTCTGCGATTTTTCAGTGGCCGCACGCGCTTTCCGCGCCGCAACGACTTGGGCTGTCTCCTTGGTGGGCGTGTAATGACAAATGACACAGACGATCCTGTTTTCGAGCGATCTCGACGATCCGGTGGATTGGGCCCGGGCCATCGCCGCCTTGCGGCCCGAGCTCAAGATCGTCGACTGGCGCGCGGTCACGGCGCCCGAGACGGTCGAATTCGCCCTGCTGTGGAAGCCGCCGCCGGGCGGCCTCGGCCCCTACAAGAACCTCAAGGGCATCCAGTCGCTGGGCGCCGGCGTCAACCAGCTCGACTTGGCCGAACTGCCGGCGGGCATTCCGCTTGCCCGGCTGATCGACAGCTCGCTGACCGAGACCATGGTCGACTATGCCGTCGCCTCGACCTATCGCCATTTCCGCGCCTTCGACCGCTATGAGCGCGAGACCCGGGAGCGGGCCTGGAACTATGCCACGCCGGCGCGCAAGGCCGATTTCCCGGTCGGCGTGATGGGTACCGGCGTGCTGGGCGGCGCCACCGCCGCCTGCCTGGCGGGCCTGGGCTTTCCCGTCGCGGGCTGGTCGCGCAGCCGGCGCGCGCTGCCGGGCGTCACCGCCTATGCCGGGCTGGATGAATTGCCGGGTTTCCTGGGCAGCGTGAAGATGGTGATCTGCGTCCTGCCCCTGACGGCGCAGACGGCGGGCATCCTCAACGCCCGGACCTTTGCCCTGCTGCCCAGGGGCTCTTATGTCATGAACATGGGCCGCGGCGCCCATCTCGTCGAGGCCGACCTGGTGGCGGCGATCGAGGCCGGGCAGATTGCCGGCGCCACGCTCGACGTCTTCTCGGCCGAACCGCTGCCGCGCGACCATGCGCTCTACGGCCGGCCGGAAATCCTGGTAACGCCCCACGTGGCAGGCGGGATCGCACCCGGGACCGCGGCCGCGACGGTGATCGAGAACTATGACCGGACCCTGGCCGGCAAGCCGCTGCTGAACGCCGTCGACCCGGCGCGCGGCTACTGATCCGCCCCGCCGGGCGATGACACCCCTGCCCGGCGCGCGGTGCCCCGAGGTAATGCCCTGCGTACCGGGCATTGCCTCGGGGGATATCCTCACCCAACCATCCATCGTCATCCCGGCGAAGGCCGGGATCCACTGTTGTGGCAATACGGGTCTGTTCGCGCTTTCCCCTACCGTGGATCCCGGCCTTCGCCGGGATGACGGCGGTTAATAACGTTCACGCCGCGATCGCCGGGCCGCCGTCCAGGATGGTGGTGCGGTACATCAGGCGCTGGTGGCGTTCGAAATCGAAGACCGTGGCGGTGTGCAGGACGGCGCGGTTGTCGAAGAACACCAGATCGCCCTGGCGCCACTTGTGGCGATAGGTGAAGGCCGGTGCGGTAACGTGGGCGGTCAGCCGATCGAGCAGCGCGGTCGCCTCGCCGGGGTCCATGCCGATGATTTCCGAGATCACCTGGGGCGCCAGCCACAGGGACTCGCGACCGGTCACCGGGTGCTGGTAGACCAGCGGCTGGGGCACCGGCGCGTATTTGCGCAAGGCTTCTTCCGACAAGGGCTTGCGCGTCGGATCCATGGCCTCCAACTGCTTGTGGAGCTGGGCCCAGGAATGCACCGCGGTCAGCCTGCGCAGGCGCGCCTTCTCGGCCTCGTCCAGCGCGTCGAAGGCCGCCGTCGCATCGGCGAACAGGGTGTCGCCGCCTTCCGGCGGCACGGTGACGGCATAGAACAGGGCGGCGATCGAGGGCTTGGCGATATAGGAATAGTCGAAGTGCCATTCCTCGCGCGCGTTGACGAACAGGGACTTCATCACCCCGTTCACCTTCAGGTTCCCGATCAGGATGATCTCGGGGTGGCCGTCCAGCAGATGGCTGGAATCGATATGGGTCTCGGTGAAGCCCAGGCGGCCGCTCAATTCGACAATCCGCTCGGGCGCCTGCGGCTGGTCGGCCAGGATCACCACCCGGTGGTCGTGGAAGGCCCGCTCGACCTCGGCCCAGGCGGCGTCGCCGATGGGCCGGCCGATGTCGAGCCTGTCGATCCGGGCGCCGAAGGTGCCGCCGATGGGCTGCACGTCGATATGCTGATAGTCGGCCCTGGCACGCATCGGACAACTCCATCGGATCGATAAACCAGCATCGATGATGCCAGTTCGAAGCTTCCCCGCAACATCCTTTGAATGTTCTCAAACCTTTGTTTTTACTAAGGAAGATTGCCGCCCTTGGGGCAGTGTGATACCCGATTGGCAGACCTGTTCGATTGCTGGAGGGCGCCCATGCTGGAGATCTCGAAAACCGCCGAGCTGCGGCGCCAGCTAGCCGCGACCTTCCGCCTGGCCGTGCGCTTTGGCCTGCACGAGGGTGTGTGTAATCACTTCAGTGTCAGGATCCCCGGCGACGAGGAACTGTACCTGATCAACCCCATGGGCCTGCACTGGTCGGAAATCAGGGCCAGCAACCTGCTGCTGGTCGACGGCGGCGGCGTGGTGCTGGAAGGCGACGGGGTGGCCGAGGCGACCGCCTTCTTCATTCATACCGAAGGCCACAAGGCGCGCCCCGATGCCCTGTGCATCATGCACACCCACATGCCCTATGCCACGGCGCTGACCTGTGTCGAGGGCGGGCGCCTGCGCTTCGTGCACCAGAACTCGCTGCGCTTCTGGGGCCGCCTCGCCTATGACGACGACTACAACGGCCTGGCCATGGATGCCGAGGAAGGCAGCCGCATCTCGGCCGGGGCAGCCGGCGGCGAGGACATCGTGTTCCTGGCCCATCACGGCGTGGTCGTGCACGGCCGCACCATCGCCCAGGCCTTCAACGACCTCTATTACCTCGAGCGAGCGGCCCAGGTTCAGGTCCTGGCGGCCAGCACCGGCGCACCCTTGCGTGAGATCAGCCCCAATGTGGCAGCCGCCACAGCGGCGCAGTTCGCCAGCGTGTTCGAACTGGAAGCCAATTATCACTTCGATGCCTTGGAACGCATCCTGAGCGTCGAGGCACCGGATTACCGGGACTGATCTCATCATGGGCACAGCGCGCGGGGGTGGAACGGGCGAAGCCATCGCGCTGACGCGGCTTGCCCTGCCCATCATCATGGCGCGTATCGGCCTGACCTTGATGCTGGTGGTCGACAACATGATGGTCGGCCACTACGGCACCGCCGACCTCGCCGCCTTCTCGCTAGGGCTGAGCCTAGTGCACACCATGCAGACCGTGGGCCTGGGCCTGCTGCTGGGCGGCATGGTCGAGATCTCGGGCGCCTTCGGCCGCGGCAGCCTGGCCGAATGCGGCCGGATCTGGCGCCGCTCCATGGGTTACGCCCTGGTGATCGGCGCGATCGGCCTAGGGCTGACCATGGGGGCCGAGTGGCTGTACCTCAGCCTGGACCAGGCACCCGACCTGGCGCACAGCGCCGCCCGCATCACGGCGATCTTCGCCTGGTCGCTGCCGCCGATGCTGGTCTATCTCGCCACCATCATGCTGCTCGAATCGGTGGGCCGGCCCTATGTCGGGGTGTGGCTGTTGCTGGGCGCCAATGTGGTCAACCTGGTGCTGAACCAGGTCCTGGTCTTCGGCCTGTTCGACCTGCCAGGCCTAGGTGCCCTGGGGGCCGCCTGGGCGACCTTGATCGCCCGCCTGATCCTGGCCGGCAGTGCCGTCGGCTACGTGCTGTGGCTGATGCCGGAACGGCACGGCTTAGGCCGCGCCGCCCGGGCCGATCATGCCTGGGCGCCGGGTGCCCGCCAGCGCCGCATCGGCTATGCCGAGGGACTGAGCATGGGCATGGAGAGCGGCGCCTTCGCGGTCATGGTGATCTTCGCCGGGCAACTGGGCGCGCTCGACCTCGCCAGCTATTCGATCGCCATCAACCTCAACATGCTGCTGTTCATGCTGGCGGTCGGCGTCGGCGGGGCCTCGGCCGTGCGGGTCGCCCAGGCCTATGGCCGCCAGGACGCTGCCGGCATGGCGCGCACCGGCTGGTCCGGCGTCGGCGTCTATGCCGGGCTGATGGGCGTGGTCTCCGCCGTCTTTCTGACCATCCCCGAGACCATCACCGCGCTCTATACCACCGATCCGGCCTTGACCGCGGCGGCCCGGCCGCTGGTCGCCCTGGTCGGCATCGTCGTGCTGATCGACGGTTCGCAGCGTGTGGTCGCCAATATCCTGCGCGGTTACGGCGAGGCCTGGGCGCCGACCACGGCCCACCTGATCGCCTACCTCGTGGTGATGATCCCGCTTGGTTACTACCTCGGCGTCGCCCTGGGCCATGGTTCGCTGGGGCTGATCCTGGCGATCGTCGTCGCCAGCGTGGTCGCCACCATCCTGTTGTTCTCGCGCTTCATCTGGCTGGCGGCGCGGCCGCCGTTCTTCCACCCCAAACCGGAGGGTACATGGGCAAGTTCCTGAACCAGGCGCAGGTCGACGGCTTTCAGCGCGACGGCTTCGTTTCGAACCTGGCCGTCCTGAACCCTACCGAGGTGGCCGAGCTCAACGCCCGCACCGAGGCCTTCGAGGCCGAGCGGCCGCAAGACCTCTCCTGGGCCTTCGACATCAAGGCGAACCTGCTGTTCGACTGGGTCTACGAGCTGGGCCGCCATCCCCTGCTGCTCGATGCGGTCGAGGACCTGATCGGCCCCGACATCCTGATGACCAACGCGACCTTCCGGATCAAGAACCCGGGCAGCCATATCGACTACGGCTGGCACCAGGATTCGGCGCGCATCGAGGTGAAGCCGGCCTTCGTCATCGTCTTCGTGGCGCTGTCGCCGGCGACGGCGCAGAACGGCTGCCTGCGGGTGATCCCGGCGACCCACGACCGGGTCCGCCCCTTCACCCTGACCGAGGGGCCGGGCCAGTTGAACCGCCTGGTCGCCCGCGTCGTCGGCGCCGACCCGGACCAGGCCGTGGACCTGACCTTAGAGGCGGGCGAGATCGCGATCTTCCACGGCAATGCCGTGCACGGCTCGGCCGCGAACATGAGCGACAAGCGCCGCGTGGCGATCCTCTACGACTACACCCCGGCCAAGGCGCGCCAGCATGTCGGCCGCGGCTCGGGACAGTTGGTGCGGGGCGTGGACACCTGGGGCCACTGGGGCCACGAACCGGTGCCCGAGCCCGGCCTGACCGAGACCAACGTGCTGAACCGCCGGGCCATGCTCTCGACCTATCACGAGAACGTGCTGATGGGCCCGCGCCTGCCCGGCGAGACGATCACCTTCCCCGACCGGCCTTATTGAAGGGCGATCAAAAGCCCTCTCCTCCGCGGGAGGAGAGGGTTGGGTGAGGAGGTCGTGGGGCCAAAACACCGGCACCTCGAAGCGGCCCGACCCACCTCCCCCAGCCCCTCCCCCCGCAAGCGGGCGGAGGGGGGCAAATGAGGCTCACCGCGGGCAGTAGCATTCCTTGTCCTTGCCGCCGAAGTTCTTCTCGACGAACTTCTCGGCATCGGACAGGTAGTTGAACTCGCCCAGCTTGCACAACGGCGTGCCGCGGGCGGACAGCATCTGGTCCCAGTTGCGGCTGTCGATTTCCAGGTGCGTGCCGGCGCAATAGACATTGTAATCGCCGGCCCGGGCGGTGCCGGCAGCAACGGTCATGAGCACGGCCGCTAGGCAGGCGGTGCGACGAAGTCCAACCATGGTTTTCCCCCCATGTCACCGTGACGGCGCCATGGTGGCGCCAGGATCCGCCCCGCAAGGACCCAGATCACACCGCCAGCGCGCGCACCTCGACCGGCACGCCGTTCAGCACGGCGTTGCCGCTGGCAACGTCCAGCCGGTTCTCGTCCGACAGATCGTTGAAGCTGACCCCGCCGGAAGCGTTGGCAACGCTCATCTGGATGCCGTCGCGCGTGCTCTGGCCCCAGCCGTGGGGCAGGCAGACCACGCCCGGCATGACATCGCCGCTGGCCTCGACCTCGATCTCGACCGTGCCGATGCGGCTGCTCACCGCCACCCGGGCGCCGTCGCGGATCTGGCGCTCCTCCATGTCCGCCGGGTGCATCTGCAGGCGCTGGCGGTTAGGGCCTTTGACCAGGCGGGTGCTGTTGTGCATCCAGGAATTGTTCGAGCGGACGTGGCGCCGCCCGATCAGGACCAGGCCGGCCTCGGGCTTTGCCGCCGCGAGGCGCGCCAGATCGGCCAGGCAGCCGGCCGGGGCGGCGGTGATGCGGCCGTTGTTGGTCACCAGCCGTTCCGGGAACGAGGGGCGCAGCGGGCCCAGGTCGACGCCATGGGGGCTGGCCTTCAGGGTCTCGAGATCGAGTTCGTAGGGCCCGGTGCGCAGGCCGAAATCGATCATGGTCTCGCTGGGCAGCAGGTTGGGCGGCTCGTTGCCCATGGCCCGGGCGTATTCCGTGGCCAGTGCCGTGAGGATTTCCCAGTCGTGGCGCGCACCCTCGGGCTTGTCGAACAGCGGTTCGCTCCAGCGGGCGACATTGCGGACCGCCAGATTGTAGAAGGCGAGGTCGTAGTGCCCGCGTTCGAGCGGCGAGGCCGGCGGCAGGATGATGTCGGCGTGGCGTGTGGTCTCGTTCACATAGAAATCGACGCAGGCGACGAAATCGAGATCGTCCAGCGCCGCGTCGAGTTGCCGGCCGTTGGGCGTCGAGGACACCGGGTTGCCGGCGATGGTCAGCAGGGCGCGGACCTGGCCCTGCCCGGGGGTCAGGATTTCCTCGGCCAGGGCCGCCACCGGCAGGTTGCCGGAGAATTCGGGCAGGTTGCGGATGCGGCTGTGCCAGCGGCCGAAGCCGCCCGCCCCGCGCGGTGCCATGCCGGCCTCGATCGCCGGATGGGCCAGCAGGGTGCCGCCCTCCCGGTCCAGGTTGCCGGTCAGCAGGTTCAGGAGCTGGATCGCCCATTGGCACAGGGTGCCGAAGGCCTGGGTCGAAACCCCCATACGGCCATAGACGGCGGCACGGGGCGCCTGCGCCACCTCTCGGGCCAGGGCGCGGATGATATCGGCGTCGAGGCCGCTTTGGGCGGCCGCCCGTTCCGGGGTGAAGGGGGCCACGGCGTCGCGCACCGCCTCGATCCCGTCGGTGAAGTCGGCCAGGCGGCCGGGCTTGGCCAGGCCCTCGGCGAACAGCACATTGACCATGGCCAGCAACACCAGGGCATCGGTGCCCGGGCGGATGAAATGGTGGGCGTCGGCCACCTTGGCGGTTTCGGTGCGGCGCGGGTCGACCACCACCATGCGGCCGCCGCGGGCTTTCAGCGCGTGCAGGCGGCCGGGGAAATCGGGCACCGTCATCAGGCTGCCGTTCGAGGCCATGGGATTGCCGCCGAACACCATGAACAGGTCGGTATGATCGATGTCGGGGATCGGCAGGAAATTCTGGTGGCCGTACATCCACAGGGCCATCAATTGCGCCGGGAGCTGGTCGACCGAGGTGGCGGAATAGACCGACCTGGTCTTGATCGCCCGGCCCAGGCCGCCGCCATGGGTCAGCAGGCCCGACGAATGGACGTTGGGATTGCCGAAGTAGAGTGCCACGGCGTCCTGGCCATGGGCCTTGGCGGTCTCTGCCAGCCTGGTCGCCACGGTCGAAACCGCCTCGCCCCAGCCGATCTCGACGAACCGGTCGCCGACCCGCTTCACCGGTGTGCGCAGGCGGTCGGGATCCTCGTGCAGGTCTTTCAGCGCCACGCCCTTGGGGCAGATATGGCCGCGGGAGAGAACGTCGGCCTTGTCGCCCTTGATGGTGGTGACGTGGCCGGCTTCCACCGTCAGTTCCAGGCCGCAGATCGCCTCGCACAAATGGCAGGCCCGATAATGAACGGACATGAACGCCTCTCCCACCGTGATCACTATTTCTTTTATCGGGGGAGCCTAGCTCGCTCTGAATTGATCCGCCATTACCTTGAGCGTTATTGGCCACCCCCCTCCCCCAACCCCTCCGCGTGCAAGGGCAGAGGGGAGTTTTTGAGCCCTCTCCTCTGAGAGGAGAGGGTTGGGTGAGGAGGGAAGCGCCCCCGTGAGGTCAGTGCGCCTCGGCCCAGGAATGGCCGGTGCCGGCCTCGACCACCAGGGGCACGCTCAGGTCGATCGCCGGCAGGGCGGCCTTTTCCATGACCTCGATGACCACGCGGCGGGTGGCGTCCACCTCCGCGTTGGGCACCTCGAACACCAGTTCGTCGTGGACCTGCAGCAGCATCTTGGCGCAGAGGCCGGCGTCGTTGAGCGCGGGGGGCACGCGGATCATGGCCCGGCGCATGATATCGGCGGCCGAACCCTGGATCGGCGCATTGATGGCGGCGCGTTCCATGAACGAGCGGCGCGCCGGGTTCTTGTCGTTGATCCCGGCCAGGTGGCAGCGGCGGCCGAAGATGGTGCCGACCCAGCCTTGCGCCCGAGCGGTCACCTTGGTCGCGTCCATATAGGCGCGGATGCCGGGGAAGCGCTCGAAATAGCGCTTGATATAGGTGCTGGCCTCACCCTGGGGGATGCCCAGCTGGTTGGCCAGGCCGAAGGCGGAAATGCCGTAGACGATGCCGAAATTGATCGCCTTGGCGCGGCGGCGCACCATCGGGTCCATGCCTTCGACCGGCACGCCGAAGACTTCCGACGCGGTCATGGCGTGAATGTCGAGGCCGTTGGCGAAGGCCTCCTTGAGCGCACCGATATCGGCGATATGGGCCAGCAGGCGCAGTTCGATCTGGCTGTAGTCGGCCGACATCAGCACCGTGCCGGGGGCGGCGACGAAAGCCTTGCGGATCTTGCGGCCTTCTTCCGTGCGGATCGGGATGTTCTGCAGGTTGGGGTCGGTCGACGACAGGCGCCCGGTCGAGGTCGAGGCCATGGCATAGGAGGTGTGGACGCGGCCGGTTACCGGATTGATCTGGCCCTGGAGGGCATCGGTATAGGTCGATTTGAGTTTGGCGAGCTGGCGCCAGTCCAGGATCTTGGCCGGCAGTTCGTGGCCCTGCCCTGCCAATTCCTCCAGCACGTCGGCGCCGGTGCCCCAGGCGCCGGTCTTCATCTTCTTGCCGCCGGGCAGGCTCATCTCGTCGAACAGGATCTCGCCCAGTTGCTTGGGACTGCCTAGATTGAAGCTGCGGCCGGCCAGCTTGTGGATCTCGCCCTCCATCTCCGCCATGCGGGTGGCGAAATCGGCCGAGAGCCGGGCCAGTTCGGCGCGATCGACCAGGATGCCGGCGGCCTCCATCTCGATCAGCACCGACAACAGGGGCCGCTCCAGGGTCTCGTAGACCGTGGTGACGTGCTCGCGGAACAGGCGGGGTTTCAGGGCGCGGTGCAGGCGCAGGGTGACATCGGCATCCTCGGCCGCGTAACGGGTCGCGTCCGGGATCGCCACCTCGTCGAAGCCGATGCGTTCCTTGCCGGTGCCGGCGACATCCGAGAACTTGATGGTCTCGTGGCCCAGGTGCAGGGACGACAGCTCATCCATGCCATGGCCATGGGCGCCGCCCTCCAGCGCATAGGAGATCAGCATGGTGTCGTCGATCGGGCGGATCTCGATGCCTGACTTGCGCAGCACCAGCATGTCGTATTTCAGGTTCTGGCCGATCTTCAGCACATCGTCGGCCTCCAGCAGCGGCTTCAGCCGTTCCAGGGCGGCCGCCACCGGGATCTGCTGCGGCACCTCGCCGTCCAGCGCCAGGCCACCGCGGGCGCGGTGGCGCAGGGGCACGTAGCAGGCGTGGCCCGGCTCGATCGCCAGCGAGAAGCCGACCAGTTCGGCCTGCATGGCATCGAGCGAGGTGGTCTCGGTATCGAAGGCGACGGCGCCGGCAGCCAGGGCGCGGGCGATCCAGGCCTCCAGCGTGGCCAGGTCGCTGACCGTCTCGAAGCGGGAATCGCCGGGGCTGCCCGCCGCGGCCGGCGGGGGCGGCGCTGCTACGGCGCTCGCCCTGTTGGCGGCGCTGCTGAGCGAGCCGGCCAGCCGGGTGCCCAGCTTGTTCTTCAGGCTGCGGAAGCCGTTTTCCTCGAGGAAGGGCAGCAGCTTGTCGCCATCGATCGCGCGCACCTTCAGCGTATCGAAATCGAGCGCGAGGACGACATCGTCCTTGAGTTTCACCAGTTCGCGGCTGATCCGGGCCAAGCCGGCGTTGGTCTCGAGGCTTTCGCGCCGCTTGGGCTGCTTGATCTCGCTCGTGCGGGCCAGCAGGGTTTCCAGGTCGCCGAAAGTGTTGATCAGCTCGGCCGCGGTCTTCTGGCCGATGCCGGGCACGCCCGGGACATTGTCGACCGAATCGCCCATCAGGGCCTGGACCTCGACCACCTTTTCCGGCGGCACGCCGAATTTCTCGACCACTTCGGCCGGGCCGATGCGCTTGATCTTCACCGGGTCCATCATCTCGACCGGGCCGCCGACCAGCTGCATCAGGTCCTTGTCGGACGAGACGATGGTGCAGCGGGCGCCGCGCCGGCGCGACTCTGCCGCCAGGGTGGCGATGATATCGTCGGCCTCGAAGCCTTCCAGCTCGATCGAGACCACGTTGAAGGCCTTGGTCGCGTCGCGGATCAAGGCGAACTGCGGGATCAGGTCTTCGGGCGGATCGGGCCGGTGGGCCTTGTACTGGGGATAGATCTCGTTGCGGAAGGTCAGCCGGCCGGCATCGAAGACCACGGCGAGGTGGGTCGGCCGGTCGCCGTCGTCGAGATCGGCCAGGAAGCGGGCCAGGATGTTGGAAAAGCCCAAGACCGCGTTGACCGGCGTGCCGTCCGGCCGGGTCAGCGGCGGCAGGGCATGATAGGCGCGGAAAATATAGCCCGAGCCGTCGACCAGATAGAGATGTTCGCCCGTCTCGGCCAAGGCCCCGCGGCCTTCAGTGGGCGTGGGCGTGGGCGGCGTCGCCCTCGAGGACATAGAGGCGGCCGCAATAGGGGCACTGCACCTCGCCATGGCCTTCGATGTTCAGGTAGACCCGGGGATGGCCCAGGGCGCCGTCGCCGCCGTCGCAGGCGACGGTCGGGGTATCGACATGGATGGTTTCGGGCGCTTCGATCGCCATGATGGTCAAATCTCCTTCAACGCGGGCGGATATTAGCCGAGCCTACCGCGCTGTCCACCATCCCGGCAAAGGGAACGAAAGGGGCGGAAAGCCGGGCCTTTCACCGGGGTTGCCCAGTCCCGTCCTTTTAGCTAATGTGCGCGCCTCGCGGATCCGTAGCTCAGCTGGATAGAGCGCTGCCCTCCGAAGGCAGAGGCCGAAGGTTCGAATCCTTTCGGATCCGCCAATCTAACATATTGATATTGCTAGGAAATTGACCTGATAACAGGTCAAAATTCCTGACCCATTTAGTGCAGAACGATGCAGGAACATGCAGCTCGTTTGGCACGTTGCTGACACGTTTCTGACACGCGAAATCCAGGTTTGTTCTGGATGGCATGCCGATGTGCTCGATCCGATGACGGATACGGCTGCTGATCGGTCAGTGTTGGATTCTGCGACGACACGCGTCGCAGAATAGTGATTCACAATCCGACAATTTTAGCAATCGGGCCGTATCGCTTGAAAAGGTCAATTGTCGTTCGGCACGCTTAGTGGCGTACCCCACTTCAATGGTGAAGCGGGGGAAGCGACGGAGCGACGGCGTGAACGACAGCGGCGAAAGCGACCCCATACTTCCCGACAGCGTCACAACGCACGAAAGCGCGGAGGAATATCTCTCGCAATTATCTGTCCTTGACGAAACAAAGGATCGTCATGGGTTTATAAATGCCAGGGATAAGTTCCCCGGCTTAAAGCTGATAAAATCATCCAAGGCTTCGGACGCGGCAAAGAAATTGTCTGTGCCATATGCTCTGGCCATCAATTTCCATCCGATTTTCAGACGCGGAAGTTCCATACCAGAAGGCTATGAGCGCGACGTAGCTGGAATTTTCGTTGCTGAACTCGATGCCCAGAAAACTCGACGACTCGCGATGAGTATGGAGGCAGGAGGCCGTGTCGTCGATTTAACGAATCCCCTTGGGCTGCTGCGCAAGGAAAGCCAACGCCTGGTGATCTTAAAGCTGCCCAGTTCGCTCGCGGAAGCTGTGAACCTGCAGCCGATATCCAAGATCTCCAAGGCACTTAAGGGGCTGACAGGTACATGAGCCGCGCCTGTTGACGCGGTCGTACTCTCGTGGCCAAGCGTTGGCTCAAACTGTTCCTGTTACCCCATGGATGACCGCGGCCGTACGTCGGTCCCAATGGCAGCTTCGCGCCTGTCTCGGCCATTCTGGCCGCATTCAACTAACTGCCCTGCCGCCAAGCGCACGAACCAGCCGGAATAACTCGGCCTGGTATTTCGCGTCATGAAGGGCGTCATGATCGCCCTGGCGCGTAGGCGAGAGATGTTTGGAGATCTGGCTCGATCGAGTGTCGGACCATGTGCTGCCCGTTGCGCCCATATACAAAGCTTTGATGTCCAATGCGGCAAAGCCAAATGGGTTCACACCCGTGAAGCGATGGAAATAGTAGTTTATGAACGACCAGTCGAACGGCGCATTGAAGCCAACGAACACAAGCGAGGCATCGTGTCCCGCAAGCGCCAGCGCCCAATCGGCGAACGCTTTCATGGCCACCGTCGGATCACTGCCACGCTCGGCTAGTTCCTCCAACGATAGGCCCGTCACCTCCAGGGCCCTGGGATCGGCATTGTTATTGATTGGTTTCAGCTCGATGCTAAACCACTTGGACTCGTCATCAACGTCGCAAGCGCCGATCGAGAGCAGGCTAAACTCGCCGGGAATTGGCCCGGCAGTCTCCACGTCGACGGATATGAATATTTCGCGCTTGCTGCTCATGAGATCAAGGGCTCCGCTGGAACGAGAGGTGGCCTGTTGCGGATCGCCTTCCAATGCTCACGAAACGCGCTGCGGCGGTCCTCGGCCGATCCCTTGGTCGACCAGTGCAGGCCCGATAGTGTAGTGATGTCGAATGGAAGACTACCGCCCTCTCGCGCCATGACCATGGTTGGCAGGCCGCGCCCCAGCGCATAGCCCAGTTCGAGGAAGCAGTTAGGCCTGGCGCCAGTGATGTCAGCAAGAACGACGCTGCTGCGATGCAGCTTGGCGAAAATCTCCTCATCGATGCGCGCATGATCATAGGCCTGGCGGCCATCGATTACGACGAGGCGATAGCCCAACTCACTCTCTATGACGGGCTGCACCACGATATCGAAGAAATCCTGTACGTCAGCATATTCGGGCAGGTCAGGGTTCAGCAGCCGCACCGCGAACGCCGGCGGGCGTTCGAGCGATTCCAGCAGATCCACTAGATCGCCGACGCGCTCGGCGGTCGATTGCCGAGTGGGAAAACGGATGCGGTTCAACCAATGATGCGCGTCACCCCCATCGGCAATCTGGAACAGCCTCCTCGTTTGATGACTGGTGAGCCCGAAACTGTAGAGCCGACGCGCGCCAGTGCTCTCTGGGCACAGGGGAAGGTTCAATGGAACGATGGGTTTGCCTGCGTCGTGATAGAGATTGGCGAGGAATAACACACCCTCGGTTCCGCCCAACGGTACGAGGATATCTCCGAACCTCGCCTGAGCCTCCATGCGTTTGCTGTTCATGTTCCAGTACGCGGCGTTCTCAATCTGCACCAGCGATGAGCTGCGCAAATCGTCCCACAAATCGATGAACTCGGCCGGAATCTGATCCTCGCTCTTATGATGCTGAACGGCGACCGCCAACGGCCCAGGCGCATCAGCCGGCCGACGGGCCAGGTTGTCGCGGATAGTTTGCCAAATCAGCCAGTCGAAACAGATCGGCGATCCATCGCTCTTGCGCTTTGGCTCCGCATCCACCGGCACAACGAAGTTGGCACCCCGCTTTACCAGCTCTTTGACCAGACCGGCCACCAGGTCGCGCGCTAGGCGGACATCATCTCCGGCCGCGACCGCGACATCTTCGACAATGCTGCCGGCGATATGGATGCGGCGGCCGAACAGAGGTGAGCGGGCCATTATTTGTCCTCCATGATGGGAGAAGCTCTAAGCGTCGTTGCAATTTCGTACAGGTGCTCGAACCGCAACGGATCCTTGGGATAGGCCCTAGCTAAAGCCGCCGGATAGAGACGCGTGCGGATATCAGAATAGGTCCACGTCGGCTGTCCGCTCCGCGGACCTGTAGCGGTCACCAACTGGCCGATCTGGGCGGAGTTCAACGAAAGCGCGGCAAGATCCATCGACAGGAGTTGGCGCCGCTCCTCGTCGGAGGGCCGACGAAACTCCTCGATGATAGCCGCACGCCTCTGGAGAGCGGCGTCAAGTGCAGATAGGCGATTGGTGCAGAGGAAGACCACGATCCGGCCGCCGTATTGGCGCAGATCGTCGACGCACTGGATCAGAGTATTCACAGCCACCTTGTCTTCGTGGTGGCTGTACTGCTGCGACCTCGCGGCCGCAAGACTGTCGCCCTCGTCGATGACGAGGATCGCCCGGCGGTGCTTGCCCGCGGACTGCACTACCTTCTTGAAGGCATCGGCGATCAGCGTGCCCATCTCGCCCACCATACCGCTACCGCGTACACGATTGCTGAGTTTGAAGAGAGTCGAGTCTTCGCTGCGCGCTTCGGCCACCAGCCGGTTGGCCATGCATTCGGCGACGGCCGTCTTTCCAGTCCCGACGTCCCCGTGGAAAATGACAAGCGGATACTGCTCGGCGACGAGGTCGCATAGCGTCAACCGACCCCCATGGTGCAGCTTATTCCAGCTCGCCAATTCGCCCACATTGAGCAGCAAGCGAAGCTGGTCATGGACGCGGGCATAGCGCGCATCAAAGCCCAACAGCGTCTTTGCTCGGCGAGCCAGCCCGTCGTCAGGAAGCGGTGTTTCACTGTCAAAAATCGAAACCTGGCTCACGCGGCCCAATCCTTTCGCTGCATGCCGTAGCTGTTGCTGGCGTATGCACGCCCGCCGGTCGATTTCAGACCGCTGTGGCTGGTATCGGCATCAGTTGGCGACCAGCTGATTTTTAGCTTGCCCTTCATGGCCTCCTTCGCAGAGGCGGTGTAAGCGTTGGTGTAGCCGAGAACGATCCGCAGAAAAGGAATAGCCACCCTTGGCCATAGCACTCCGCCGGGGCGGCTGGAGGTCAGGCCTCCAGCATCCGTGTCGACATCGAATCGCGTGGCCTTTATCTCGACGCCGGCGCTGAAGAGCGTGACGTCGACGTACTCTAGGTATCCGGCCTTCGCGAGGACCTCGACGTCGTGTGCGTATTGGTTGGCTCGCTCTGGGGTCCAGCCAGCCGTGCTATCCGCGATCATGATGAGGTCGGCCTTCACCCGACGAGCTACATTCTCGATGTCGATGACCGTGTACGTGGCTGTTCGCGTTTGCGTTTGTGACACAGCTCAGTCCTCCGTCTTAAAACGAGGCCCGAAGATTTCCTTCCAGACTTCGTTGTCGTTTTCAGCCGATGCGAAATTCGCCGTTTCCCAAGCCTCCTGGGCCGCCGACGCAATCTCTTTGCGTTCGGCCTCCGAGATGCGGCTGGCGACGTTGTTCAGGCTGTAAACCGGATCGAGAATGACCACCGGATCGGTGAAAGTGGTGAAGGGCCCGACGTTTTCGGGGAACCGAACTTCGTCCTTCAGGCCCGACTGCGCGATGTAGAGCAGGAAGTTGCGGAAGCGCTGTTCAATCGAGCCGGCAGCACCTTGCTCAGCCAGGACATAAGCCATGATCAGTTCGATAGTGAAGGATTTAAGTGGCTTGACGCCCGCATGGTTACGCCACTTCTTTGCCATTCGAACGAGCGTGCGGAACTCCTTGTCTTGTTCCTTACGGTCGCGAACGAATTTAATCTGGCAAGGCGCACAAGTCTGAATCTTCGATCCGTCGCGAATGTCGAACTGCCACCCATAACCCGGCCGGCTGGGGTCTTCGATGACGGGCACGATATCGACACTAAGGCCCGAGCCAACGAAGGTAACGGTCGCCGCCTTGCGCTGGATCTCAAAGTCCTCAACGGACTTCGTTGGGTAAATCTTGATCAGCAGATTGTAGATCAGATCATTCAGGCTGACGAGTGTCTCCTTACTAGCGTCCCTCCCTGAGATGTAGAACACCACGTCGACGTCAACGGGGTCTACCGCCGTCTTGCGCAGGATAGTATATTTTGCGAAAGATCCGGCCTTCACGACCTTAGTGATCTTAATCTCTGTTTTATCTTGAATGCTGCTGCAGAGTTCGAAAATCAATCGATCAACTTGAGCGTGGTATTCTTTGCGCTTGTCAGCGGGCAGGCGCAGCACGTTGCTGTCGTAGTATCGAAGCTCTGTATTACTCAACGCCATGGGCCGCCCCTTTCCAAGTTGCAGGCGAATCGGGCGGCAACCGTCAGGCCGGCCACCTCGCTTCATCCGACGAAATCCCCGCCCCATCGTGCTGCGGTTTACAAAACCATAGAGAATTGCTCGTCTACACCAGAGATGGTCAATCCGGAGACCGATTTCAAGGGTATCAGTTTACAAAAAATGCACTATATTGCCTCTATGTAAACTGACAAAACCGGATCCTCATAGGAGGTCGACATGATTGGACACAAGCTTAAGGTCGCGCGCGCGGCATCCGGCATGTCCCTGCGCGGCCTAGCTGAGGCAATGGGCGGCTTGGTATCCGCGCAGGCCATTGGCAAATACGAGCGCGATGAGGATATGCCGAGCTCCCGCGTTCTGATCGCTCTCGCAGACACCCTGCGCGTTACGGAGGACTACCTGCTCGCCGAGGATGAGATTGCCCTAGAAGGCGTCGACTTCCGAAAAAAGGCGGGATCCTCCGCCCGCGAGGAGGCAGCGCTCGAGGCCCGCACGATACATATGCTGGAGCGCTATTTGGCGGTCGAGGACCTGCTGCACCTTCGTAGCGTGGATTGGGAGCAGCCACGCAGTGCGCCGCACCCCGTTGCCGACCTGCGCGACGCTGAGGATGCCGCTCGTTCAGTTCGTGACGACTGGGGTTGGGCAATGACCCTATTCCCCAGCTCGCAGAGCTTCTCGAGGAGCGGGGTATCAAGGTTATGTCGCTTGATCTCGACGATATAGACGGTCTAGCTGCAAAAGTGCGTCGACGGGATCGAGACGCTGCACGCGTGATCGTTATCAAGCGCAGCACGTGGTCGGAAAGAAAGCGCTTTAATCTTGCACATGAGCTTGGCCACATGGTCTTGCACGTCATGCCAGGCATAGACGAGGAAAAGGCCGCGCATCGGTTTGCCGGCGCTTTTCTGGTGCCAGCGGACGTCTTACGCGCGGAAGTCGGCGCGAATCGTTCGTCTCTCAGCCTAGGCGAGCTCGTGGCCCTGAAAGTACGATTCGGCGTGAGCATTCAGGCGCTAACGTATCGCTGCAAGGATCTGGGTATCATCAACCAAGCGGCTTTTTCAAAGCTGTTCAGGACCTTCGCAGAGAGAGGTTGGAGGACGGCTCCATTTGCGGAACCGGCGACGATGAAGCCAGAGCTTGAGGAGCCCAAGCGATTCGAGCGACTATGCTACCGGGCCCTGGCAGAGGGAATTATCGGTGAATCTCGCGCAGCCGAGCTTCTTGACATCTCCGTCCGTGAGCTCGACGCCCGTCTCGATCAGGTTGTGGCATAGCCCATGCCGGTCCTCGTTTCCGATACCTCGGTCATCATCGACCTGGAACGCGGAGCCCTTCTAGAGGATCTGTTTCGGCTGCCCTTTGAATTTGCAGTGCCCGACTTGTTGTTCAGCCGCGAGTTAGCGGGTCCGCTTGGAGACCGCCTCGTGGCGCTTGGGTTGCGGGTTGAGGAACTCACCTCCATCGAACTAGCAAGCGCTACCACGATAAGGCGGGAGAGGAAGGAGTTATCAACGGCCGATACCTTTGCATTCGCCATCGCCGAAGGACGACGGTGGCCACTGCTCACCGGCGATGGCGGCCTGCGCCGTCTCGCGGCCGAACGTCAGATCGCATTTCATGGCGTCCTGTGGATATGCGATCAGTTCGAAGAAGGGCAACACGTTCCCGGCCCGAGATTACATGCGGGACTCATGGCGATTTCCTCACACCCACGCTGCCGTCTGCCCGCGACCGAGGTACGTGTGCGCCTGGGGCGATATGTCATTTAATGCTAATTCGGTACGGCCACACTTAGCGTGGCTCCGTTTGGCGCATCTTAAGAGGGCTATGGGTAGACGTAGTGCCCATCTTCATCGGGTATGGCCCGCCCAAAGGGACTCGAACCGCTGTCGTTCAACACCGAACGAGTTGTTGACGAGCGCTTTTTCAGACTAACCTCTCAAAAGTGGACAGACAGCTTTCGGCCGAACCCGGTCGTCGCGATCAAACCGGCTAACCGCGCTCGTAGTCCAGCTTTGGATACCAATGATCCCCTTGCCCCCTCCGGCGTGGTGTCCAGCACATTCCATAGTGGGGCGAAGTCTGGTGCACCACGGGGATCCTGGCCTGGGTTGGCAGAGTCGTCCGTCATCTCGCCACTCCAGAAGTGGCGGATAGTCCCGTCGCGCCTGGTGAACACATTGAAGCTCGGGATCTCTGCGCCATCTGGCAACAGCCCATGATAGTCACGGGAGTAGTTGTCGTTGAGGTCGCTGAAGAGCTTTAGATTTCTCCAGCCCCCTTCGCGCTTCCACGTTACTAGGCGTTCGATCGGTGAACGAGCGACAACGGCCAGCGCAATTCGCTGCTCGATGTCCGCGGCATTGCCATCCCAGCCACCCAGCAGATTGGTGCACATAGGGCATGGTCGCTCGCGCTTGGGCCCGAACATGTAGCTGTAGATCGCCAGTGTCTGCTTGGTGCCGAATAGGTCGGCGAAGGATTGGGGGCCTTGTTCGCCCTCGGAGCGATAGTCACCGATCACCTCTCCGCCAGGCGGCAACGCCCTGCGTTGGGAAGCTACTCGCTCAAGATGTCGGCGCAGGTCGATCTCCTCCGCCAGCAAGGCTGTGCGGGCGGTTCGGTATGCAACGCTCTCATTAGGGAACCGTACGGGGCTGCGGAGGGCGAGGTCGGCGGCGGGCAGCAGGTTATTTGCCATGGGATCCTTCACTTCGACTTGCGCCAGGTCAACGTCCGTCGGCGTGGATAGTTCAAGGCCGATGGGACGCCAGCGGGTTCGCCTCGTTGGTCCACTTCCCGTCACGATGCTCGAAGACCGTGTGCCCGATCGGCAGGCTCTCTCTGAGCCCGGTTGCGCGCGATATGGAGAAGTATCCGGTTCACGACATGGCGATAGCCGAGGTTTGAAGCCGCTTTCAATTCTTTAGAGGGCCTTTGATAATCAGTAGCGCGTAGCCCTAAATCGTCAAGCTGAAGGTCACCGACATGAGCGAAACTGGCAAACCGTAGAGGCCAACGCCCCATGCCACCGTCCTTACCCTCAATGAAATGCGAAAATTAAGTTTGAGCACCGTTGCATCCAACGGATGCACGCTTTTCGCCAGAATAATCAGAGAAGTTACCAGATTTTGATAGGAACATATGTGTGCGCCGTTGGATCGTATCTGATTACCAAATCGGCTGCGATTCCCTCAGCTGTTGGAATCAGAGTCGGTATAATGGCATTTCCTCGTGCACATATGCCAAGGGGCGACAGAGGCTTATACGTTCGTGCTCTGCCACCAGTATTGGGCCGCTCGCCGCGCGGCTAGCGGATTTATCATGTGCAATCGATGAATCGGCGCCCGCTCCACGCCCGATGAACCCATATACATATGCGCATGCCGAGCCCGGACCGCGTGGGGACATGCTTATGTTCCCCGCTGGTGTGGTTTTGGATTCAGCAAGACGCACGTCGCCGCGCGATCCTGATTGAAGGGAGATTGGAATGACACTGCCTGACGAACCATTTGAGATCTGGCGGGGTTTTCACTGCAGCAATTCAGCCACGCCCACCTGGTTCATGAAAATGCATATGCCGATCTTTCCGGGCCCGAATTAGCGCGTGCCCTGAAGGCATTGCGCCCAGGGGAAATAGATCGAGACTCGATTCATCAACTCATCGGCGTGCGACTTTGCTCTGGCCGGGCCGATCGACAGTCGGATTTTTGCCTGCTCGCGCATGCGATCAATCTTGGCAACCTCATGGGACTAAGTGGTGGTGGGGGTACTGTAGAGGAGGCGGCACTGCTCTGGGCCGCCGCGGCGCACCTAATGGATGAATTAGGGATCTCGCACCCAAATGACCTTCTGTAAGGGCGGGGACGCTGTAGAAAATTTGAGAATGTCAAGTCTCTGTGCCCACCGCGTTATTGTGATTCACTTTCCAGCTCGCGCAACAGCGCCCTAAAAGGTGATTCACAATTCAAGCAGGTCTCGTGCGTGACAATAAAGGGAGAACTGGTTCTCATTCGTTGTAGCGACCAGCCGTTGGCCGCACCAGGGAACCGGGAGCCCGCTGATGACCAAGGACACTTCCACACGGATATCACCTGCATCGCTAGCGCTGTTGCGCGAGATGTTCCCGCATTTGAGTGGGGCGGATGCGATAGACAGTTGCCTGCAGGAAGTGTTGGCCATGCGCCGCGCGCTGCAGGCGCGCAAGCACATGGTCGACAACATCCCGGCCGAAGTTGCGGCTATTGTCCAGCAATGCCTCGCACCGGTGGCCGATCAAGTTCGGAGCTTCGTCGCGCACCAGATCGACGCCGATCGTTACTTCATGGCACAGCTCAGCGCGATCGCCGCAGCACTCCAGGCAGCGCCATCGCCGAGCGGTGATCTGCTCGCCAATGTGATCAATCGTCTCGGGCGCAAGGTAGATGAACTATCCGAGATTCTGAAGCAGCTAAGGCCCAGGTGATCCGGATGGTTATCAAGCTTCATAAGCCGGCCAGCGCAGGCTACTATCTGGAATCTTCGTACCAATATTACGGTGCCGGACAGGAGCCACCAGGTTATTGGATCGCCTTCGGGCCCACGGCGGATAGCCTTGGGATCCGATCGGGAGATTTAGTCGAAGCGAGCCACTTCGAGAGCATCCTCCAAGGCTTCCGTCCGGATTCTGGCGAGGCCCTCGGGGAACTCAGAGCGGACAGGAATATTGGCTATGATCTCGTCTGCGCGGCCCCGAAGTCGGTCGCCGTTCTAGACGCGATCGCACCACCGTCGATACGAAATGAGATCGCCGCAGCGCAGGCCACTGCCGTGCACGAGGCCATGGAACTGGTCATCAATCGATCAGCATCGTCCCGGCGAGGGCATAACGGGCGAGGTGAATCGGTACAGGCATCGATTGTTGCGGCAGCGTTTCCGCAACACGACGCGCGGCCTCCCGCCGGTCAATCGATCGGTGATCCCCATCTGCACACGCACGTCGTTATCGCCAACGTCTCCGTTGGGATGATGAATGCTGGCGAGCGCTGGACGGCACTCGCCTGTACCAGCACGCCAAGGAAGCGGCCGCCGTCTACCACATGGCACTGGCTCGAGAACTAAGACGGCGCCTTGCCGTAGAGATCGTGCGGAAAACCGAAGGGCTATTCGAACTCGCCGGGATTCCGGCAGAGTTGGTCAAGGCATTTTCAAAACGGAGCCGGGAACTCGATGCGAGCGCATCGGCGGATGATCGCGATCAACAGCAGCGCCGTTCGCGACAGGCGAAGGGCGAGCCTACTGATATTTTGCGCCGACAGGCGTGGAAGGATGAGGTCACCGCGCTGGGATATGATGCGGACATCATCGTTCAGAGCGCCGTAGGCCGACGTGTAGCAGAGCATCCGCTTCCGGATTGGACGATGGTTGCCGAAGAGATCACAGCGAAAGACTCGTGCCCGCGGGTACGCGATGCGAGACGAAAGATCACTGAACACCTCGTGGGATTCAATATCGATAAATCATCCCTCGTGGAGATTCAGCGCCAGGTGATCAGCGAGAGATTTATCGACCTCGGCTTCGATACAAGCAGAGAAGCGATTTGCACCACGCAAGCTGTCTTGCGAGCAGAGCGGCGGATCGTCGACATCGCACCAAAAATCGCAGCGCGTTCAGCGCACGCACTCCATCCGTCACAACTAGAGCAAGCGCTCTTTTACGCGGACTGTGACCACGAGCAAGTGCTGGCTTTCCGGGCCGCGACATCCGGCAGGGATCTTACTGTGATCGAAGGCGCTGCTGGGACGGGGAAGTCGCGGACCATTGGGATGGTGGTCGAGGCATACAAGGCGGCCGGGTATCAGACGCTCGTTACCGCGCCCAGTTGGGTGGCGACCAAAGGTCTTGGGGAAGCAGTGGGATCCGATTACTCGGTCCTTCCTGAACTTTTGAACGACCTGAGGGGAAACAAGCGATGGCTCCCGCCAACTTCCGTAGTGATCGTGGACGAAGCCGGGATGGTCGGCGCCCGCTCCATGGCGAG
The DNA here is from genome assembly GCF_003590945.1 of Oleomonas cavernae. Classification (NCBI taxonomy): domain Bacteria; kingdom Pseudomonadati; phylum Pseudomonadota; class Alphaproteobacteria; order Acetobacterales; family Acetobacteraceae; genus Oleomonas; species Oleomonas cavernae. The sequence continues at coordinate 3,683,340 of NZ_QYUK01000011.1, forward strand.
CCTGTTGACCGAGGTGGAGAGCTTTGGCGCAAAGGTAATACTAATCGGGGATCGCCATCAGTTACAGCCGGTCGAAGCGGGTCCAGCACTCTCTTTGGCATTGGAGAGGCTACCCCATGAGTCTTATGCCACACTGTCCACCGTTCGTCGGCAGCGATCCGCGAGTGACCGCGAACAAACGCTGCGCTGGCGCGCAGCAGATCCTGACGCGGCGTTCGAAGCAATTAATTTTGCTCGTGCTCAAGGCACCTGGCGTTCGGTCAAAAGTGAAGAACAGGCGGCCGATAGTGCCGTTGACCTGTGGGCATCCTTCCAGGCCGCCGACGAAGAGGTGTTGATCCTGGCACGAACGCACGCCGAGCTCCGCGCCATCACCGACCGTATTCGTAAAAAACTTCGAGATTCAGGCCAGATTGTCGGCGAGGACGCAATCATCCTGGCCGCGGACCGCCAGGGGAATCTCTTCGACCTTCCGATCGCACGTGGCGATCAGGTTCGGATCGGCAAACGCGTAAGGAAGAAAGGTCTGATCAATGGAAGCGGCGGAACAATTCAGGAAATTAGCACGACCCAAGACGGAGTGGTCGAGATAAAGCTCTTGGTCGATGGAAGGATCGTTAGTGTAACCAGCGAGGAACTTCGCGATCCCGAGAGCGGTGGATTGAAGATCAGACATGGCTACGCCAGCACAACGCATGCGGCGCAAGGCGTGACCGTCAAAAATACAATTGTGGTGGCCGGGACGGTACCAACGGGTGGAGCGCCAATTTGACCTACGTGGCTGGGTCGCGGCATCGCGACTGCTGTTACTGGGTCGTGAACGACGAACCTAGTCGGACAAGCAGTGGACGAATCTTGCCTGACAGTGACGTCATTGAGCGCATGGCCATTGACTTGAGCCGACCTGACCACAAGGCAAGTGCGCTCATCGCATGGGACCGCCTGCAGAGGCGTCGCGGAGCGGAGGCAAGCGCGCCAGCGGCAGCCGCCATGGCCATGCTTCCTGTGGTGCAAGAATCTCGCGAGAGGAAACTCAGGATGCAGATTGCGAGCGCCCTGCTTTTGCTGATCGACCGCGTTCAATTTTTGACCGATCATGTGCATTCCGTTGTGATGGCGCGGATCCGCGCTGCCAAGGCAAGTCCCCCTGAGATCGTCCGCGTGCCGAAACCCAGAGCGCGCGATGACTATGAGCGCTGATTTGCTCTGACATACCCATCCTGAAAGTCCACGGTCCCTGAGCCGGGCGCCAACGCTGAACGCGGCGCCCGGCTCAGGGACCAAGGATCAATAGTGATTCACCGACCTGTCGGCGTCCGCGATTCCAGACCTGAATCACGGAGCAGCGATGTCCATCAGCATAATGCGTAATGACTGGCAGCCCATGCCGGTCCCAAGCACGGTCCGCGCCTTCGCCATCGGCGATGTCCATGGCCTCTCGCGCGCCCTGCGCAGCGCCTTCCTCGAAGTCGCGCGTCGCGCGGCGGACGGCGGTCCCGATCACCTGGTCATGCTGGGCGACTATATCGACCGCGGGCCTCACAGCCGTGGCGTCATGGCCCAGGTCATCGCTGGGATAGCCGGGGTGAAGATCACGGCGCTCGCGGGCAATCACGAAGGCGTGATGGCCGCCGCCTGCGACAGCGGCGATCCACGCGATATGCACCTCTGGCTCGCCAACGGCGGCAGCTCGGTCATGAATGAGCTCGGCCTGCCGCTGACGGCCACCGCCCGGGAAGCCTGGGCCGCGTTCAGCGAGCCGGAGCGGCGTTTCATCGATACCCTCGGGCATCACCACCTGGAAGACGGCCTGCTTTTCATTCACGCCGGGCTCAATCCCTTTGTCCCGCTCACCCAATCGCTGGCCTGGCCCTGGCGCCAGATTCCGCGCAATCACCATGACGAACGTAACTCGCCATTTTGGGTGCGTGACCCGTTTCTCTTCGCCGAGGCCAACCCGGACGGCCTGTTCGTGATTCACGGACATACGCCGGAATGGGACGACGCGCCGGCGCTGACGCCCCATCGCCTCGGCCTTGACTTGGGCTCGGCCTTTACCGGTCGAATTGGCCTGGCCGAGATCGACGGCGACCGCGTGCGGCTGACGGTGATTCACGACAGCGACCAGCCGGCACGCTGGCGCAGCGCCGCTCGCGCCGGCTGATTCACTGTCACCATTCCACATTTTTTCTCAACACACAGCGAGGGCGCTGCCGGCGCGCGCTTTCGCTTGCCCGAAAGGCTTATAGCATGTCGAAGAACCTGTTCCCCACCAGCCTCTACAACGACCCGGAGTTTATCATAACTTTAAAGGGTTACATCGAAGCCCTGCTACCCTTCAACGGCCCACCGATAAGGCTGGGCCGAGAGGATTATACGGTCCAAGCACTCCGCTGGCATCCCCGCGGCAGCGAGGTGATCCCCGCCGACCGGTTCCAATTGCTGCATGAGGTCGGATGCGTCATCGGCCATGAGGCTGCCATTTCCAACGGTGCCGTCAGGGACCGCTTCAGGAAGCTCATTCACCATTGTCCGCATATCGGAATCTACGCCGACGCCATCGATCGGCTCATCGATACCGGAAAACAGGAGAAGATCAGCGGCGACCTGATTCACAAAACTTACTGCCAACTCCGCCTGGAGCCCGCCTATCAGCCGACCATCAGCCCGTTTCTCCATATTGCGTAAAGGAAAACTTGTAACACGGCGAGGCCTCAATTTGCCCCGCCGTGACAAGCTAGGGCCAAACGGTGTTTCCGTGGCTGGGGCGGAGATCGGCGCTGCTGTATGAGGGCGGAACGTGTCGCCGCAAGGGCGGGCCTGGCTGGGCGTGCAAAAATATAAAACTGTGATTCAGCGACGATCGATCGGTCTTCGAGTGGCGGCGCATAATTCTGCCTCCATCTGGCTCTTACAGCCCAACGCGGGCTGAAAGGAGAGACGTTGATGGCCGATCGTAGACTCATTTCGCAAGAACAGCTGGATCAGATTCGAGTTGCCCTGCTCGAATTGGCGCAATCGCCGCCTGTCAGGTCATTCACGCTCAAAGAGGCGATGGTCAGCCTTGAGGACGAGCTCCGAGCGGCCAACGGCCACGGGCTGGGCGAGATCGCCGCGGTCTTTGCGGGTGCTGGCCTCTCGGGAAGCGAAGCTACTTTTCGCCGCTACATGCCGCGCGGTCGCCCGCCTGCTCCGGCCTCGGAGGCCGTCATCAGCAAGAAGAGGCAGCCCCGGAGCAAGCCCGCCGGCACACCGCAGGTGCCGCCAACCGCCGCCGTCGCGCAGCAGCGTGAGATGCCTATCGTGGCATTTCCCAACCAGACGTACCCGACGGCGCTGCCCGGTGAAGGCGACGGCGAGCCACCCTTCTGAGTGGATAAAAGCTGAGCGCGAGCCATTGCCTGCCCAGCGATAGATGGCCCTTGCCGTGTCAACCGATCTCTCGATGGACGAGGTGGCAACACTGCTTGGGAAATCGAAGAGGTGGCTGCAAAGCCGCCTCTCGGAGGATGCGCGCAGTGCCGTACGCCTGCAGTTCCATCATTATGTCGGAAGGACACCCAGGTGGTCTCAAGCGGAATACCAAAGCCTGCGAAGCGAGATCGTCCGCGCGGACACGGAAAAGCGGCGGAAGGTATCCACGTGGTCGAGCGCGATGGGCACTGGCACATTACAGGAACCCTCAGAATCGGCGACCGGACCCAGCGCATTCGACAGAGTACGGGCCTTCCAGCCATCAGCGCTCTGCGGGCGGATGCGGAAGCAGTTCGGTTTAAGCTCGAACGGCAGATGCGAGACGCGATCGTCCACGGAATCAAGCCCTCCTGCGAAGTCGCGGAAGCGGCCGATCGATACTTGAGGATGGAGCGAGACAAGCCCCTTGGATGGCGCGAAATCAACGTCATCAAGCAAGTCAATGAGGCGCTTGGTCGACGCACCTTCGAGCGGATCTCGGATGAGGAATGGTCAATGTTCGTTGACGCTACAAACGCCGGCAACTCGGCGGCCACGAAGCGGCGCTGGCTGAATTGCCTGTTGCCGTTTTTACGGTGGTGCGCGCACCCAAGCAGCGGCTGGCTGAAGCAGATGCCTGAGATCAAAAGGCCCCGGCTTCCGCGCAGGCGCAAGGAAGTTGCCCGGCGCCGGGTCGTGGATTTCCGACCCGATCTCATCGCGTTTCTCATCTCGCACGCTGCGCCACATTTGGCGGCCCAATTGTGGGTGGAATGGTCAACAGGCGCCCGGGTGTCCAGCATCTTGTTTGGCTGCCGTTTGTGTGACCTTTCGCTAACGCCAGGAAGGGAACAGATCGTATTCCTTGAAACAAAGAATGATGATTCTGTCGTCGCTTCTTTGCATCCGCGCGCTGTCAAAGCGATCAAGGAGTACCTTGATTATCGCGGAAATTTGTTCGATCGAGAGGGGCCACTTTTCCTGGATCACCAAAATCGCCCCTATAGCGACCGCACCCGCGCGGGGCGGATTTCCGGGTCAAATAAAACGGCGTTCCGCGCCATGCGAAGACGCGCGGTTCACGGCTTGATCAGGGAGGCGGTCTTGCTCAGGCGGGCGGGTGATGCGGCCGCCGCCGAAGCAAAAAAGGCAGACGCCCGTTTGTTGGCAAAAGTAACGCAGCACTGGTTTCGGCATGCCTTGGCGACAAACATGCTGAGCGCCGGCGCCGACTTGAAATCGATTATGGAGCAAGGTGGCTGGCGAGATGTGGAGTCCGTGCTAGCCTATGCGCACGGTGTCGAAAGTGTCCGGCGTCGACATGTCTTGAACTTGCCCGTGCCGCAAGAACGCAAAGCCAAATCAAGGAAGAAAATGCCGCCCTGACTGACCAAAGGTGCTCCCTTCGCCGCGCTGCACATTCATGAGCCAAAGCTCCCGGAAAGCGCCGCCGCGCAAATCGTCGACCAGCATCATCAGCATTGGATGATCGCTACCAGCTTGCCTTCCTCTAGATGTGAACCCCTCTCGCCAGGCTCTGTACCTCGACGGTTCGGCGACGGGTGGCCAATCGCGGCCTCGACATCGTCTGTGCCAACGCGGTTCATGCCGCGTCACCGCCAACCGGCGCGATGCGATAGACCCGGTCGCGATCCCCCCCTCAATTTCCGAGGTGGCGGTGGGGGCGAGCTTCTTCTTCAGCGCGCCGCTGACGAAGCCGCGAACCGAATGAGCCAGGCAGTAGCGGCGTTGATCTCCGTGATGGTGGCGCCTTCGGGATCCAGCTTAGTCCCCACGCGGATCGCCGCCGGGTTCGTCGCCGGAGGGGCAGGTGGTTCGGCGCTCTCCAAGGTCTGAGGTGGCTCGATACCAATCGCCTGCAGACCTGCGTTGGTGATCTTAAGGGTGGAACGCTGGCCATCATGCTCCTGCCGAGCCTCCTGGCCCCGCTCAGCAGGGTATTCCTAGACAAGCTTCTTGGCGGTCAGGCTCTTGAGTACCGGCGCCACGGCGCCGGCATTGAGCCTCAAGCTATCAGGCAAGGGCAGGACGGCGAGGTCGCTTCGGGCAGCGGCCGCGCCCAGGATGATGAGCTGGCGGTCGATTAAGTTGGTGGCCATGAGATCCTCCGGTGTTACGAGGCGGCGGTCGCCGCCCCTACCACCGCAACCCAGCCGTCACAGGGATCGTTGTGGGGATCAGAGTAACTAGAGGCACCTATTCGATCGATTGATCCGGCTCGCTCTGTATAAGCATGCATGCTTGCCTTCGACAGCAAGTGCAAGCATCAAGATTGACCACCAACTACCGAACTTTCTGTCGTTTGTTGTGATGAACCGTGAATTGTTTGAGGGGGCTCAGAATATGCGTGCGCTATTTATGCGTCCTCATCAGGCCTTCCTGGGCGACGCTGGCCACCAGGCGGCCGTCGCGGGCGAAGATCTGGCCGCGGTTGAAGCCGCGGGCATGGCCGGCCCAGGGGCTGTCGGTCGCGTAGAGCAGCCACTTGTCGGCGCGGAAATCCTCATGTAGCCATAAGGCATGATCCAGGCTCGCCGTCTGTATCGGCTGAGTCATCCAGATCCCTCCATGCGGCAAGGTGGAGGTGTGCAGCAGGATCATATCCGAGGCGAAGGCTAGCACGGCCCGGTGCAGGGCCGGGTCGTCAGCCAGCGGCGCAGCCGCGCGAAACCAACCGTGCAATCGCGGAAGCGTAGGGCCGGGTTTGGCCGGATGCACCATGCGGAACTCGACCGGCCATCGCCGTGTCATGATTTCCTTCATCCCGGGCCTCAGGCCGTCGCCATGTTTCGTCCAATAGTCTACCTCCGGCAACAGCTCTTCGGGCGGTGGTACCTCGGGCATTGCCGTCTGGTGCGCTATCCCGTCCTCCGGGACATGGAATGATGCCGCCAGATTCAGGATCGGTTTGCCGCGCTGAAGGGCCACCACCCGGCGAGTGGCAAAGCTGCGCCCGTCATAATCCCGCGTCACCTGATAGAGGATGGGATGCGCGGGGTCGCCTGCGCGCATGAAATAGGCATGGAGCGAATGGGCGACCCGGCCCTCCTCAACCGAGCGGGTGGCCGAAACCAGAGCCTGGGCGATGACCTGCCCACCGAACACCCGGCCTTGCATATTGGGATGGATGGCGCGGTCACCGCGATACAGGTCGGTATCGATTTCTTCGATGTCGAGCAGATGCACCATTCGCTCGACCAGTTGCTCGGGTGTCGCTCTGTACTCGCCGTCCATGCTCAACCCCCTGCCACCTGAACCAACAACGGCCTCCCTCTCATCCGAATTGGCGCCCGAAAGATTGGAGTGCTGGTCCGCAGTCTCAAGCACGGCAGCCACGGACACGATTCCTTCGGGGACGGTCGCTCGATCCTGTAGATCGAGGTCGATCGTTAAGGCGATCCGGCATCACGTCTGCCCTCAATATTCTGCTTACATTAATGTAAACTATCCGCGCATCCAGCCCTGTCAAGCGGCAATCGGAAATGCCATCCGCGCCAGATGGCACAGCAGGGTTGGCTGGGATGGAAAAACATGAAAGCCACCGGGCGGCGTAACCCGACCCTGCCGGGAGGCAACCCAATATTTAGTTGACATCAATGTCAACACAACCCACAATCCCAAAAAAGAGCATTCGTTGGAGCAAGCTCTTTTCCCGTGCCTGTTTAAATAATGGACGGACGACAGCCATGCAGATCCTGATCATCGGGGCGGGTGCCGTCGGTCAGGTCTATGCGCTCTATTTGTCGAAAGCCGGTAACGACATCAGCTTTTTCGTAAAGGAAAAGTATTCCAACGAATTAGGGGCCGGTCTCAGCCTGCATCGGCTGACCCGCAGTGGGCATGTCACCGAGCGGCTAGAGGGGTTTGGCATTGTCACCTCGCCGGCAGAGGTCGCCGCCCGCACTTGGGATCAGGTCTGGATTGCCATTCCGGGGGATGCCCTGCGGAGCGAGCTCGCCGGCCAGGTGCTCGAGGCTGTCGGCGGGGCAACCGTGATCATCCTGCAGCCCGACATCAACAACGACCAGCACGTGCGCAAGATCGTGCCCCCGGAGCAGATCGTTATCGGTGTGATCCCCTTTTTCAGCTTCCGATCCCCACTACCGGACAGCGACGGCCCGGAAGGGATGGCGTATTTCCTCTCACCGCTAAGATCGACGCTAATATCGGGGCCCGCTGCCCGCACCAAACCCGTGATTGCTGCCTTGCGCCGGGCAGGCCTGCGCGCAAAACAGGTGCGGGATGTTGCACGCGAAACAGCTGTTGGCCTGGCATTGGCCCAAACGATGGTCGCCGTGCTCGAATCCAACCGATGGGATTACACGGGACTGCCCGGGAGCCCGGCATTGCTGAACGGACTCGTCGCTGTGCGCGAGGCGATGGATGCCGTCGCGACTGAAACCGGCTTACCAGTAACCCCTTCTTTGAAGATCATGGCGACCTCGCTGGCATGGCGCTTGATAGTCGCGGCTTCAATCCACGCCTTGCCATTCAATATCGAAGCAGCTTTGCGATATCACTTCAGCAAAGTCGGCACACAGACGCGGATGCTGATCGACAGTTATGTCGCCCTGGGCAAAAAGCATGCCCTGCCAACCGCTGGGCTGGCTGCCCTGCGCCGCGCCCTGCCGGAGCATTCCTGACTGGCGATCCGATGGGAATGAGGAGGTTCCCCCATGGCATATCTTGGCCTAGCTGGTAGCTCCGCCGCGATGAACCGACGGCGTGTAACCTGTCCAGCGTTTGAAGGATTTACTGAAGCTCGAAACATCGGAATACCCCAGCATCTCTGCTATGTCGACAAAGGCCAGCGTGGTTTCGCCCACGAGCGCCAATGCCCGATCACGCCGCGCGTGGTCCAGCGCATCCCGATAGGTGAGGCCGAACTCTGACAGGCGGCGCTCCAATGTTCTCGTGCTCATGCCACAGGCGGCGGAAAGCTGCTCCAGCGTCGGTGCCCGAACCGAAGCCCGCAAATGTCGCATCACCATGCTGAGCAAGTCTTCGCCGATATCACGCTTGGTCAGGAATTCCTCGCAACGCGCGACGGACTCGCGGAATGCGGCCGGTGAATTACCGGACAGCGGCTCGTCCAAAATGTCCGCAGGAAAACATAGCTGTTGTGCCGGCCGATCGAAGCAGACCTCGAAGCCAGACAAGCCCGCAAAGCGCCAAGCGTAGTCAGCGACGGGAAGTGCACCGGAATCGAGTTCGATGCGCCCCGATGAGATGGGTTTTTCGCGCAGGCTGGCGAGAAGACGGGCGAAGGCGATCATCCAGGCATCGGTGTGAAGCCGGCCGGTATCGCCCAGCGGAACGACTCGCCGCATCACGACAACGGCCTCGGCCCCCTGTTGTGTCCAGGAAATAGACCAAGCCGGCCCCAGCAGCCGGTGATACCGCACGAGGCAGTCGAGCGCCGCACGCAGCGTAGGGGCGGCCAGCAATGCCATGCCCATTACCCCCAGATGGACCGGCCGCAGGCGCTCCCCATAGGTCAGTCCAAGCGTGGGATCATCCGCGGCGTACCAGACATTCTCGAAAATTCGCTGTGCCTGATCCAGGGAGAGCAGTCTGTCGTTGGTGCCGAGGTGGCTTGGCGCAAGGCCGGTACCGGCGAGACATGCGTTGGCTGGAATACCGCGCTCTTCGGCAATGCGAACAATGACATCGGCGAGGTAGACCGGAATGACCGGGGTCTGCCGCAAAATGGGCGGACGGCGAAATGGCGCGTGAGAACCACGAGTTTGGCGGGCCGCATCATGGTCATTTGCATTCATCGTGCAGACTATTCCAAGCCGAGCGGGGCCGCTCCAACTGACGCTATCATAAAGACGAGGGAGTGTGAAAATGCCTTACGACGAGAATTTCTTCGCCGAGGCTGACGCAAATACGACGCTGTGCCGTATCAGCGACGGGAGCGACGTAGAGATGCCGCTCAAGACCTATGAAGCGGAAGCCCTCTCGGCGGTCTTCACCGTCGACGTCGACGCCGCGCGCAAGCTGATCCCCGTGCAGGATCTCAAGCTCTGCAGGGTTAGCCCGGACAGGGCACTGGCGGCCCTCCAGTTCATGGACTACCGCGGGAAGAATATCGATCGGTATCAGGAAGTCGTGGTTCTGCTCTTTGTTCACAAGTCGCCACTGGTTGATATCGCACCGGTGTCCACGTTCTTCACGGAGAGCTTGCCCGGCATGGGCTATTTCATCGTTCACATCGGCGTCTCGGGGGACCAGGCGCGCCGCGTGGGGTGGGATATCCTCGGCTTCCCAAAATTTCTCGCCGAGATATCGGTGGTTGGCGATGAGCAGCAGGTATCCGGCAAAGCACACAAGGCCGGCAAGAGCATCTTCTCCCTCGATATTCAGAAGCCGCCTGGCTATGCCGATCAACGGCAGGACTTCTCCTGCTATACGATCGATCCGGACTCGAACCGCCTCTACACCATCCCCTACCAGTATTGGGCCAGCCGTGGTCTGGTGGAAGGTGCCTCATCGGCGACGCTGACGCTGGGCGATCATGAGATTGCAGACGAGATCAGGGCGCTGGGCCTTTCGGAGGAGGCACTGTTCGCTCAGCACGTGCCGAACTACGCCCTGATATCCAATTTTCCCTCCGAGCGTCGCAGCATTGGAGACTGGCGCGACACCCGCGGGGTCTACCGCGAGGTGGCGCTGGCCAAGGCCGGAAAACTGCGGGGACCGGCCGAATATGTAGTTCTGGACGCGCCCCTTCCTGTCGCCGCAGGCGCGGAAACCTAGTGGTTCCATTCATCGCGGCCGGCGCCCATTAATCTGTCGCGCCTGATGGCGGGAAACCGCGGACAAGCCAACGATGGCGAGGCGCCCGCCAAGGGCGCTGATGGGGACGCGAATGAAAGCGAATGGGTCTGTTGTGCAAGTGCGTGGCCGCGGGTTGCGCCTTTTCATTCTGCGTACCGGCGCAGTGTCCCTTGCCGCGCTGGCGCTCGGCGCGTCAGCCATGGCTTATGATTTCGAGGTGGGCGACGAACTGACCGGCTCGATCATCACGACGCTGTCGGTCGGAGTCCAAGTTCGCATGGCAGACCAGGATCCGCGCTTGGTTGCCTACTATAACGGGGGCAGCGCTACCACAGCCGACGCCGACGACAGTACGCTGAATTTCAACAAGTATGACGTCACCTCGCAGATTACGTCAATCGGCTCCGAACTGCGGCTGAAATGGCGAAGCTATTTCGCGACGGTGACCGGCACGGCCTTTTTCGATTCGATCGCCGCCAACAATGATCTGGCCGAAAATGGGCCTGTCACGCGGCCCTATCGCGGCCGCTATTCGCCGGAAGGCAAGGACAGGGCCGAATGGGATGCCGAATTCCGCGAATACTATGTGGGCGGCAATTTTGAGGCTTTCGATCGCAACCTCGTGGTCAAGGTAGGTAGCCAGATCGTCAACTGGGGCGAGGCACTGTTTACCCTGAACGGCATCTCGGTGATCAACAGCCTCGAGGTCAGCAAGATCCTCACCCCCGGAGCGGAATTCAAGGATGCGCTGATCCCGGTACCGATGGTCAAGGTTGACTACGACCTCGCCGAGGGCCTGGCCGCCGAAGCTTTCGTCACTTTCGGCTTCGAGCCCACACGGCTGCCGGCTTGCGGTTCATTCATGAGTTTCAGTGACAATTTCTGCGATGGCGTGACCGGCACCACGATCTTCACCGACTATGGCGACACCCGCGCGTACACGGTGGGGCGTGATAATGCCGGCGATTACAACAACCCTGCGCCGCCTTACGGCACCGGCCCGCAGGCGATCTCGGTCGGCATCCCCATCCACCAGCTGGACGAGCCGTCGACCAATGACTGGGGCGTATCGCTGCGCTACTTCTCGCCGGACCTGAACAATACGGAATTCCAATTCTACTACATGAAGTATCGCAGCCGCCTGCCGTCCGTCTATTTCCGATCGCCAGAGCATTTTGCCGAAGGTACCGGACAGGCAAGTTTCCTCCAGGCATCGCAGGGCCTGCTGGGCTCCGTCTTGGCGCAGCTGGGCCTGGAAGGCCAGCAACAGGTGATGCAGACACTGGAGGCCCTGGCCCCTTCCTTGGAGTCGACGGGCAACCTATTAACCGACCTCCTCAGTCCGGCGTTGACCCCGGTGATCTCCAGCCTCATCAGCCCCCGGTAGGTACGCTGCCGCGCAGCGTGGTACTCGAAAATCTGGATAACAGTGATTTCTATGGCTACTATCCGGACGATATCCAGATGCTGGGTATGGCATTCAACACCACGGAGAACTACACGGGCATCGCCATCAATGGCGAGGTCTCGTACAAGCATAATGTGCCAATTATCATCTCGGCGCCGATCTTCCTGGCCATGGCGCTGAATTGGGCGGGGGGTGTCCCGCTTGATCAGGGAACAGCGGGGGCCAAGCTTCCCATAGGGCCGTTGATGCTGAACAATTTTGGCTTGGCGCCATATTTGGACGCCCCGGGCGGCTACACTTTCGACGATCAGTTCATTCCAGGACGGGAACTCCGCGCCGACAAGCGCCACGATGTCTGGCAGGCGGCACTACGGTTCACCAAGATATTTGGTGGAACCAATATAGTTACGTCCCTGACGGGCGCCAACTCCGTCACGGCCCTGATTGAATTCGGCGGCATCCACGTCGATCTGGATGATAATATGCCCTATGCATCATTCGGGCAGAACGGCTTTTCGGGCTTCATGAGCCGTCCAATCAACCTGGCTGGCATCAGTCTCTCGCCCCCCATCGATCCCACGGTATTGGGCCCGCCCTTCGGCGCGACGGGGCGTCTGCCCACCAAATGGTCGGGCGGTGTTCAGGGGCTGTTCATTCTCGACTACCCCGACCTGATCGACGGCGTGAGACTGACGCCCACCTTCGCCTTCTCCACCGGCCTGTTCGGCATCACGCCGGCACCGCTGCCGGGCTTTACCAAGGGGATGACGTCCATCCTGGTTGGCTTGAGGGCCGATTTCAGCCAGCAGTTCTCAATCACTGCGAGCTACTTCAAGTCGTTCGGTGCCGGCGGCGGGCCGTCGGGTTCGCGCAACCCTTTCATCGACCGGGACTTCATCGGTCTCGCTGCGATCTATCAGTTCTGATGCCGCAAGCCATGCGCGCCGAGCCCCGTAAAATGCAAGGGAGTATCTCATGAAGATCTTGATCATCGGGGCCGGTGCCGTCGGTCAGGTCTACGCGCTCTATTTGTCGAAGGCCGGGCATGACATCAGCTTCTTCGTAAAGGAAAAATACACCAACGAATTGGGCGCCGGCCTTACCCTGCATCGGCTGACCCGCCGTGGCCACGTCACCGAGCGGCTGGAAGGATTTGGCATTGTCACCTCGCCGGCAGAGGTCGCCGCCCGCACCTGGGACCAGGTCTGGATTGCCATCTCAGGGGATGCGCTGCGGGGCGAACTCGCGGGCCAGGTGCTGGCGGCAGCCGGCGGGGCGACCGTGATCATCCTGCAACCCGACATCAACAACGACCAGCACGTGCGCAAGATCGTGCCCCCGGAGCAGATCGTGATGGGCGCGATTTCCTTCTTGAGTTTCCAGTCCCCCTTGCCCGGCAACGACGATCCCGAAGGGATGGCCTATTTCCTCGACCCCTTGCGATCGACGCTGATGGCCGGCCCCGACGCCCGCGCCGAACCGGCGGTCGCCGCGTTGCGCCAAGGGGGGCTGCGGGCCAAACGCGTGAGGGACATCGGGCGCGCAACGGCGGTTGGCCTGGCCCTGCTCCAAACCATGGTTGCCGTGCTTGAATCCAACGGGTGGGACTATGCCGGGCTGGCGGGCAGCCCGGCCATGAAGCGGGGCCGCGTCGCTGTGCGTGAGGCCATGGATGCTGTCGCGGCCGAAACAGGCTTGCCGGTACCGCTGCCCCTGAAACTGGCCGCGACGTCGATGGTGTGGCGCCTGCTGATCCCATTGTCTCGCCGCACCCTGCCGTTCGATGTCGAAGCGGCTTTGCGATATCACTTCAGCAAAGTCGGCGCGCAGACACGGATGCTGATCGACAGCTATGTCGACCTTGGCAACAAGCATGGCTTGCCGACAGCCGGGCTGGCCGCCCTTCGCCGTACCCTGCCGGAATATTCGTAAACCGCCTTCCCGTTGCGGAGTGGAGGGCTATGCCGCCCATCAATGCGCCAGTGCGGAGTGTCTCGACATGAAAATCCTGATCATCGGGGCTGGCGCCGTCGGCCAGGTCTATGCCCTCCACCTCTCTAAGGCGGGGCACGACGTCAGCTTCTTTGCAAAGAGGAAATACGCCGGAGAATTGCGTGCGGGCCTGACACTGCACAGACTCCGCCGCGGTGGCCACGCCACCGAGCGATTGCAGGGCTTCGGCATCGTCACCTCGCCAGAGGCCGTTGCGGCCGGCACCTGGGATCAAGTCTGGATCACGCTCTCTTCGGATGCCTTGCGCGGCGAACTCGCCGGCCAGGTGCTTGCCGCCGTCGGCATGGCGACCGTGATCACCCTGCAGCCGACGATGGCTGACGGGCAATTCGTGCATGGGATCGTGCCGCCCGCCCAGATCGTGCATGGCTCAGTGCCGTTCATCAGCTTCCAGTCGCCGCTGCCTGGTTGCGACGGGCCAAACGGCATGGCGTATTTCCTGCCGCCTCTAAGGCCGACGATGCTGGCGGGGCCTAGTGCACGTGTCGCGCCAGCGATTGCCGCGCTCCGCCGGGGCGGTTTGCGCGCGAGGCGCGTGCGGGACCTTGATCGCGCGGTCGCCGTGAACATCGCCATGGGCCAGGCGCTGATCCCGACACTCGAAGCCAACCAGTGGCGCCTTTCCGGGTTGTCGGGCACCCCCGCACTGGCGCACGGCCTTGCCGCCGCGCGGGAGGCGGTCGCGGCCGTCGCGGCCGAGACCGGGGCGTCGACGCTTTTCCTGAAGCCGCTGCTGACGCCTCTGGCTTGGCGCCTGCTGTTGCCGGTAGCGCCCTGCCTTGTGCCGTTCAATCTCGAAACCTTCCTGCGCTACCACTTCTCGAAGCTCGGGGCGCAAACACAGGTGGTGATCGACGGATACATTGATCTGAGCATCAAGCACAGCCTGCCGGCCGACGCGCTGGTGGCGCTGCGCCGCGCCCTGCCGCAGCCTTCGTAGACATCTTCCGATTCCCACCAATTTGCCTGCTTGCATCGCAACAAAGCCCCAAAAGTGAGCCGATAAGAAAATATAGTTGACACTGATGTAAGCTATACCCACGATGCGATCTGAAAAAGAAACATCCGGGGGCGGGCGTGCTGGAACTCAAAGGGCGGACGGCAGTCGTTACAGGTGCGGCCAGCGGCATCGGCCGGGCAATCGCGCAATCGCTGGCCCAGCGTGGCTGCCACCTCGCCTTGTTCGACATCAACGAAGGGCAGTTGCGGCAAACGGTCGAACTGCTGGGCGGATCGGGCGTTCGGGTTTCCACGCATAGGCTGGATGTCGCCGATCCGATCGCCGTCGCCGCGGCCCCCGCACAAGTGCTCGCACAGCATCCCGCCGTAGATGTTTTGGTTAACAATGCCGGCGTCTCCGTCTCGGGGACCTTCGATCGCGTATCGGAAGCCGATTTTGACTGGCTGTTCTCGATCAACTTCTGGGGGTCGTGCGCATGACCCGCGCGTTCCTGCCATTGTTGATGCAGCGCGACGAGGCGCGCCTCGTCAATATATCGAGTCTGTTTGGGCTCGTGGCACCACCCGGTGCCACGTCCTACGTCGCCAGCAAATTCGCCGTTCGCGGCTTTTCGGAATCGCTGCGCAACGAACTGCGCGGGAGCCCTGTTGGCGTGACGGTGGTTCATCCGGGCGGTGTTGCCACGTCGATCGCCGAGAATTCGCGTGTGCCCCGGGATGCTACCAATGCCGAGGTGGCAGAGCAGATCCAAATGAGCCGGAAACTGTTGACGATGCCGCCCGCCAAGGCCGGCGAAATCATCGTCAGCGGGATCGAGCGCAGACGGGCGCGCGTTCTCGTGGGCCGGGACGCAAAGATTATCTCGTTTATCGAGCGTCTTTTCCCGACGACCTATTGGAACCTCGCACAATTAGCTGCGGGCAAGAGAATACCAAGTCCCTGACGGACTGAAAATCGAACGCTAGTAATCTGTTGGGTTGTACGGCGCGGGCATTCAGCTCTCGCGCCGAGAGGTGTCTTATCGCCTGTTTCAAACAAAACAGAGAAGGTTACCTCCATGGCTGCCAGCCGAGTGACCAGGGCAAATCCTATAGGCGCGCCACGATCGCCTTGCGTTTTGAATGGCGATGGAAAAGCGGCAGCCCATCGCATGCGCAAGAAGCCGGTTCAGCAGCGCTCCAAGGCGACAACGATCGCGATCGTTGAAGCGGCGTCGATGATTCTACGCAAGGACGACCACATAGCGTTCACCACAAACGACATCGCCCGGCGCGCGGGCGTCAGCATCGGGTCGCTCTATCAGTTTTTTCCCAACAAGGAAGCCATCCTGACTGCCGTGATCGCATCATGGGTGGATGCCATCGCGAGCGAGATTGACGAGATACCGTCGGGGGGCGATGGCAGCGGCCCGCAGGAGGCAATCGGAAGTCTCGTCACAGCACTTTTCGATGTGGCTGAACGGCACGAGCGGGAGATCCATGTTGTGGCGAAGCACATCCAACTCGCCGCCGAAATTCCAGCGGTCAAGGCGCTGCCATCAAAACTGTTCGGCAAATTCGCGGCGATTCGAGGCCGGGACGCGGATGACCGGGGGCTTGCCGGAAACGGGCCGATCGATTTCGTACTCGCGTCGACAATCTTCTGGATCCTCATCAGGGCCGCCCTCAGCCGACAGCCGGAAACCGGCCACGACCGGTTCGATCAGGAGATTTCCGCGCTAATTGCTCGGGTCCTGCTCGACGGCGAGGAACCTTATGCATCCCCTGTGAAAGACCGGCCGCGGCCGCGAACGACCGCCTCCGACGTCGTGCCGCACAGCCTTCTCGCCAAGCACCACAACCGCGGGGCGGGCCGGCAGGCCGACACGACGACGAAGTAATTTATCAGATATCTATTTCGCGCTTATCGGGCACCACAGCGCCAATCACTTTGACAATAGCTGGCGAGAATCGCCTGAGGTACCGGGGGAGACAGTTAAGCGTAACACCATAGTTCCGAGTCCAATTCGACAATAAAAAAGTCAAGGGAGGGAGCGAATGAGGACGTTAGCAGCGGCGTTTGCCGGGCTGTTGGCCTTGGCTGTCGCGGGTGGGGCACAGGCAAAGGTTTCGCAGGCCGAGGCCGACCGGCTGGACAAGGACCTGACGCCCCTGGGCGGCATCCGCGCGGGCAACGCAGACGGCTCGATCCCGGCCTGGGACGGCGGCCTGACTGCGCCGCCGGCGAGTTACGTGCCGGGCAAGCACATGACCAACCCCTACCCGGACGACAAGCCGAAGTTCACCATCACCGGGGCCAATGCCGAACAGTACAAGGACAGACTGACGGCGGGCCAACAGGCCATGCTCAAGCTCTTCCCGAGCTACAAGCTGCCGGTCTATCAGACACGCCGCTCCTGCGCGCTGCCCGAGCGGGTCTACGAGGCCAACAAGAAGAATGCCGTCACGGCGACCATGACCGAGGACAACAACGGCCTGAACGATGCCCTGCTGGGCAGTCCCTTCCCGATCCCGAAGACCGGCGTCGAGGTGATCTGGAACCACCGGCTGCACTACCGCGGCTTCAAGTTCCGACGCTATTTCGCGGCCGCCCTGGTGGGACGCGACGGGAGCTACGAGCTGGTGCGGGGCAGGGACTTCGGCATTGTTCACTACTCCGGGCCTGGCCTCAGCGAGCAGGGCGATGTCACCGAGCTCAAGCAGATCAAGAATATCTTCGTCTCCTACCTCAACTTCATCACCTCGCCCCCACGGTCGGCGGGCACCATCGTGCTGGTGCTCGACACGATCAACGCCAAGGAATTGCCGCGCCAGGCCTGGATCTACAACCCGGGGACGCGCCGCGTCCTCAAGGCGCCGGATATCGCCTATGACAACCCGGCGCCGCAGACCGACGGCCTGGCCCCGATCGATACCTTCGACATGTATAACGGCGCGACCGACCGCTACACCTTCGATCTGAAGCCGATGCGCGAGATCTACATGGGTTACAACTCCTATGAATTGATCTCGGACAAGCACAAGTACAAGGAGCTGATGACTCCGAACCACCTGAACCAGGACTTAAACCGTTACGAGCTGCATCGTGCTTTCGTCGTCGATGCCAAGCTGAAGGAGGGCACGCGCCATGTCTATGGCCGTCGCACTTTCTATGTCGACGAGGACGGCTTCAACATCGCCCTGGTCGACGCCTACGACACCCGCGGCTCGCTGTGGCGCCTCCAGGACGGGCCGATCATCAATTACTACGACGTCCCCCTATGCTCCTCGGCCCTGGAGCTCGGCCACGACCTGCAGTCGGGAAAATACCTGGTGTTCGGCTTGAAGGCCGAGGAGAAGCCGAGCGAGAGCAAGCCCTCGGGCATCGACAATTCCATGTTCACGCCCGATGCCATCCGGCGGCTGGGATCGCAATAGATGACCAGGCGATCGGAATCCAGCAACACGACGATACGCTCGTTCCACCCTGGCCGGCGCCTTGCATCGTGCAGCGGTGCAGCTCTGTTGGCCGCCCTGCTGAGCGGAACAATCGCGTCCGCCTACGACTTCGAGTGGGGCGACGAAGTCACCGGCTCGATCATCACGTCGCTGTCGGTCGGCGTCCAGATGCGACTGTCCGACCGGGATCCGCGCACAATCGGCACCTTCAACGGCGGTGCATCGCCATCGGCTGACGTCGACGACGGCAACCTGAATTTCGACAAGTACGACATCACCTCGCAGACGACATCGATCAGCTCCGAACTTCGGCTGAAGTGGCGAAACTACTTCGCAACGGTCAGCGGCACGGCCTTCTTCGATTCGATCGCCGCCAACAACGACCTGGCGGTGAACGGCCCGCCGGAACGGCCCTATCGGGGCGAATATTCCCCCGAAGCCAAAGATGAGGCGATGTGGGACGCCGAATTCCGCGAGTACTACGCCGGCGGGAATTTCACCGTGTTCGACCGTAATCTGGCGGTCAAGGTGGGCAGCCAGATCCTGAATTGGGGCGAGGCATTCTTCACGCTCAATGGCATCTCGGTGATCAATGCCATCGATGTCGAGAAGATCCTCACCCCTGGCACCGAGCTCAAGGATGCGCTTCTGCCGGTGCCGATGGTAAAATTGGACTATGAGATTGCAGACGGCCTGTCGGCCGAAGCCTTCGTCACCTTTGGCTTCGAGCCCGTTCGCCTGCCCGCCTGCGGTGCCTTCCTGAGTTTCAGCGACAATGGCTGTCGTGGGGTGGTCGGCACCTCGCTGTTCACCGACTACGGCGACACCAGGTCCTATGTCGCGGGTCGCGACAATGCCGCCGACTACGACAACCCGCCGCCACCCTACGGCACGGGACCGCAGGCCGTTTCGTTCGGGATACCGCTGACCTTCGAAGACGACCCGGCAACCACCGACTGGGGGGTCTCCCTGCGCTACTACTGGGCCGAACTGAACAATACGGAATTCCAGTTCTACTACGCCAAGTATCGCAGCCGGCTGCCCTCCATCTACTTCAAAAGCCCCGAATCCTACGCTGAAGGAACCGGGCAGTTCGATCTTGTGCGCGGCATACCAGGTGTCATGGGAAGCCTGGTCAACGAGCTCGGGCCTGGCGCACAGCAACAGATCATCGGCGCGCTGAGTGCCCTGGCGCCCGCGGTCGACCTCACCGGCGATCTGCTTGCCGACCTCCTCAACCCGGCCCTCGGGCCGCTTACCGACGCGCTTATCGAGCCAAATCTGGGTACGTTGCCGCGCAGCCCCGTGCTCCAAAACTTGGATGGCAGCAGCATTCACGGCTATTACCCAAACGATCTGGAAATGTTCGGCCTCGCCTTCAGCGCCACCGAGAACTACACCGGCATCGCGATCAATGGGGAGATTTCGTACAAGCGCCAGGTCCCGATTGCCCTTGCGGCGGACTTCCTCATCGCCGCGTTGAACCAGATCGGCGGGGCCCCCTTCGACCAGGCAACCGCCAACGCGGGGCTGCCACTTACCCCCCTTGGCATTCCCGTCGTCAACATCAACAATATCGGCGCGGCTGCCTACGTGGAAAAACCCAGCCAGCCGTTCGACGAGCAGTTCACGCCCAATCGGGTCATCGCGGGCGACGAGCGTCACGATGTGTGGCAGGCCGCGTTGCGCTTCACCACAATCTTCGGCGGCACTGATTGGATTACAAGACTGACCGGCGCGACCCAGATCACCGGGCTGGTGGAGTTCGGCGCCCTCTATGTCGATCTGAACGACGGCACCGATTATGCCGCCACCGGACAACTGGGCACGACCGGGTTTTACAGCCGGCCTTTCAACGTGGGCGGCGTGACACTGCTCGAATCGATGGCGGTGGACTCTCTGGGCCCGCCGTTTGGGCCGACGTGGAAAGCGCCGACCAAATGGTCGGGCGGTGTGCAGGGCATTTTCCTGTTCGACTATCCCGACCTGATCGACGGTGTAAGGCTGACGCCCTCGATCGCTTTCTCGACCGGCCTCTACGGCATTACCCCGGCGCCGCTACCGGGCTTCACCAGCGGCCTGACATCGATACTGCTGGGCCTCAGGGCGGATTTTTCACAGCGGTTTTCCATCTCAGCCACCTACTTCAACTCCTTCGGCGCCGGCGGTGGCCTGGGCGGTTCGCGCAATACCCTGATCGACCGCGACTTCATCGGCATCAACGCGACCTATCAGTTCTGACGCCGCCGGTTGCCCGTGTCCGCCGTTCCCGGCGGCGCGGGCAGCGGCCTCCCCACTTGGCAGTCCGGGCGAAGCCCTAAGAACGTTTCAGGTGGCGGCGGCCTCGCGACACATCAGCGCACCGGCCCCCGCTTCTGCAATTGCTCCAGAAGCCAGACCGTGGTGTCCCGCATGTCCTTGGGGTCGGCCCCAATATTCTCGTTAAGGGTCGGCCCGACCAGGCTGTTGCCCAGGGCAACCATACAGACCAACCACACCATGGCTCGCGCACGCTTGCCCGCCGCCGTCCCGCCGACCGCCTGCTCCAGCACCGCGACCAGGTTGACCATGGCCTGCTCGAGTTCCGGATCGCGTTCCTCGGGTTTCGTGATCGCCCACCAGGTGATCAACGCGCCCAACCCGCCGTTGGTATAGGCGTCGAAAACCTCGTCCACGATTTCGCCGATTCCCGCGGTGCCGGCGGCGAAGCGCTCGAGCATTCCGGTCACGGAGCTGACGAGCTCCTTTACGATCGCGTATTGGATCTGGGCCTGGAAGGCGACAGCAGAACCGAAATGGTGAATGAGATTGGCATGGGTCATGCCCATCTCGGCGCCGACGGATTTCAAGGTCACGGCGCTCGGGCCACCGGCCAGCAGAAGGCGCCGCCCGATTTCAAGCGCCTCGGCACGCACCGACGTAGCTTTTCTGCGGCGGTCGACCACACGAGAAGATTCAGTTGACATCGATGTAAGCTAATCGCAAGGTGGGTTGAGAGCAAGGGTCGGGAGGCGGTTCCCGGCTGTCAATCTAGAGGATGGCTTGTCCCGTGTCACGGACAAGGACCGGCGGCGATCTGCCGCGCGGGCTGATGACTCATGAGTCGTCCCCGGATCGAAGATGTGCCGGCACCGCCATAGACCTCACAAATTCGCGTGTTCAGCGATGGAGGAAGAACAGTGGCAAATGGTCTGATCTGGCTTTCTGTCGCGGTGGCCTCCATGGCCCTTGCCGTGTGGGGAGTTTTGTTCCTCATAACCTTCCTGATCTCAAGGCATGTGAAAAAAACCATGCCCCCGCCGGGGAAGTTCATCGAGATCGATGGCCATGCCATACATTACACTGACGAGGGTCAGGGGCCGACGCTCCTGCTCATTCACGGGCTCGGCGGGCAGACCGGCAATTTCGCCTATCTGACGGACTACCTGAAGGCCGGATACCGCGTTGTCGCCCTCGACCGTCCTGGAAACGGCTACTCGACGAAGCCGGCGGGCGCCCCTTCCGGCATCGTCGAGCAAGCTCGAATCATCGCCAGATTTATTGCGGCACTGGACCTGGACCAGCCGGTGATCGTAGGCCATTCGCTGGGCGGTGCCGTTGCGCTGGCCATCGCGTTGAACCATTCGAAGCTCATCGCCGGCGCGGCTCTCCTCGCCCCGCTGACCCAGCACGAGACGGAGCCGCCGGAGGCATTCAAAGGGCTCATCATCCGCTCCCCCTGGCTGCGCAGGCTGGTTGCCTGGACCCTGGCCATCCCCAGTTCCATCCTGAACGGCAAGCGCATTGGCAGCATGGTATTCGCCCCCGATGCGATCCCCGCAGATTTCGTCGGCAAGACTCGCGGATTGCTCTCGCTGCGGCCGTCCGCCTTCTATGCCACCTCGAGCGACCTGGTGGCCGCGCCGGACGACTTGCCCGGCCTGGTAGCACGCTACGGTACCCTGTCGGTGCCTGTCGGTATCCTGTACGGCTCGAATGACCGGATCCTCGACGCTCTCGTCCATGGCAAGGCTACTGCGGCCATCATCCCTGGTGCGGTCTTCGAGATGGTGGCGGGCGCCGGCCACATGATCCCGGTGACGGCACCTGAGCGCTCGGCCGGCTTCATCAAGCACCTGGCCGAGGTGGCCCTCTCGACAGATCGCGTCACCCGCAACGCGCCCAAAATGGAGAACCAAAAACATGTCGCGTGAGCACTTTGACGTCCTCATCGTCGGCGCCGGGCTCTCGGGCGTCGGCGCGGCCTACCGGCTCCAAACCGAGTGTCCAGGCAAGAGTTACAAGATACTGGAAGGCCGGCCCTCGCTGGGCGGGACCTGGGATCTCTTCCGTTATCCGGGCATCCGCTCGGACTCGGACATGTATACGCTGGGCTATCCCTTCCGGCCGTGGAAGGAGGCCAAGGCGATCGCCGACGGCCCTTCGATCCTGAAGTATATCCGTGATACGGCCGAGGAATGCGGAATCGACCGCCATATCCGCTTCAGCCAGCGGGTCAAGTCGGCAGCCTGGTCCACCGAAGAGTCCCTGTGGCTGGTCGAGGTGGAAGGGCCGGAGGGCAAGCTCAGCTACACCTGCAGCTTCCTTTACCTGTGCAGCGGCTACTACAGCTACGCTGGCGGCAACATGCCTGCCTATGCAGGCGCCGAAACATTCAAGGGTTCCCTGATCCATCCGCAGGAGTGGCCCAAAGACCTCGACTATACTGGCAAGAACGTGGTGGTCATCGGCAGCGGCGCCACGGCGGTGACGCTGATCCCCGCAATGGCGCCCAGGGCGAAGCACGTGACGATGCTTCAGCGCTCCCCGACCTATGTGACGTCGATGCCATCGCAGGACCGGATGGCGGACCGTCTGCGCAACGCGCTGCCGGAGAAGTTCGCACACAATCTGCTGCGCTGGCGCAACGTACTGTTCGGCATTGCCTTCTATCAGCTGGCACGGCGCGCACCCAACTTCGCGAAGCGCGGCATCATGCGCCAGGTTATGGCCAATCTGCCCAAGGATTTCGACGTCAAGACCCACTTCGAGCCGAGCTATTCACCGTGGAGCCAGCGGGTCTGCCTGGTTCCCGACGGGGATCTGTTCGAGGCGATCAAGCAGGGTCAGGCATCCGTCGTCACCGATCACATCGACACGTTCGTCGAAGACGGCATCCGGCTGACCTCGGGCAAGATTATCCAGGCCGATATCGTCGTCAGCGCCACCGGTTTGAAGCTGATCCCCTGCGGCGGGATCCAGCTCAAGGTCGACGGTACCGCAATCGATCTCGGCAAGACCTTTGTCTACAAGGGCCTGATGCTGAGCGGCATTCCCAACATGGCCATGTGCCTGGGCTATACCAATGCCTCGTGGACCCTTCGTGCCGATCTGGCGTCGCTCTTCGTGTGCCGCCTGCTCAAGCACATGGGTCGCAACGGCTACCAGAAATGCGTGGCGGAATGTGACGACAACACCGTCGAGCCCCGCCCGCTGTTGGACTTGAAGTCCGGCTACGTCACGCGTGCCACCGCCTACATGCCCAAGCAAGGATCGAAGGCTCCCTGGTACCTGCGGCAGAACTTCATCCTCGACCTGATCACGATGAGATATCAGGGCATCAGGGACAAGGCGATCAGGTTTTCCCGCAAGCCGGTCAAGGTGGAACGCAGCGTGGGCGCGCAGAATGCCCGAGCCGCGTGAACCGGCGCAATGGCCTGACTTGGTGATGCACCTCCGCGCGAAGGAGATGAACGATGGCGTATGAAACCCACAAGAACGAGATCGTCACCCGCGACAATCTGGATTTTGGCATCGATGAATCGCTGCCGAAATACTGGTGGGGCGGAAACCCTTACAGGACCCGCCTGTTCGATGCGGTCCAGTGCACCTTCCCCGACGGCGAGCGCTATTTCATCAAGAGCGTGGTCGCCTTCCGGCAGAAGGTATCGGACCCGGTCCTCCTGGCCGATGTCCGCGCCTTCTCGCGGCAGGAGGGACAGCACGGCATCGCCCACCAGCAGTACAATGCCCTGGTCGAGGGGCGCGGCGTGCCGCTCACCAAGATCATCCAGCCGGCCATCGATCGCTTCAACCGCTTTTCGGCGCGGCTGTCACCCGAGTTCAACGTGGCGATCACAGCGGCGGCAGAACACTTCACGGCGATGATGGCCGAATGCTTCTTTGCCAAGAAGGCAACGATGGCGGAGGTCGAGCCGCACATGAAGGCCATGCTCGCCTGGCACGCGATCGAGGAGATGGAGCATCGCGCCGTCGCCTTTGACGTCATGAAGAAGATTGCCAAGGTCGGCTACTTCAAGCGCGTCTGGGCACTCATCTATCTGCAGGGTGGGATGTACGAGGTCATGGTCCGGATGCCGCACGCGATGCTGAAGGCAGATGGCTTTACCCGCCTGCAGCGCTGGAGGATGCAGATCAGGAACATCCCCTGGCTCCTCCGCCTGTTCGGGCCACTCAACCGCAAAGCGCTTTCCTATTTCAAGCCCGGGTTCCACCCGCTCAAAAGTCCCCGATGCACAACTACCCGCATTGGCTGGCGGCCTATGAGCAGACCGGGAATCCACACATGGCGGCACAGGCCCTGGTCGCCGCGTCCTACTAGAACGCAGAAACGAAGGAGAGAAACGATGGTGCCCAAATCCTACAAGAATGAAATCGTCGCGCGCGACAACCTCGATTTCGGCGTGGACGAAACGATGCCGAGGTTCTGGTGGGGCGGAAGTCCCTACCGGACCCGCCTGTTCGACGCGACCCAGGCCACCTTCCCGGAAGGCGAGCGCTACTTCATCAAGAGCGTGGTCGCGTTCAGGCAAAAGATTACCGATGAGGCTCTTCTGGCGGATGTCCGGTCCTTCTCGCGGCAAGAGGGGCAGCATGGCATCGCCCACGAGAAGTATAACGCCCTGATGGAAAACCAGGGGATTCCCCTCGGCAAGATCATGCAGCGAATCATGAAACGGCTCAGGTACCGCTCCGAACACTTTTCGCCAGAGTTCAACGTGGCGATTACCGCGTCGGCCGAGCATTTCACGGCGATGATGGCCGAGTGCTTCTTTGCCAAGAAATGGGTCATGGCCGATGTCGACCCTCGCATGCGGGCGATGCTCGCCTGGCACGCGATCGAAG
The DNA here is from genome assembly GCF_003590945.1 of Oleomonas cavernae. NCBI lineage: Bacteria > Pseudomonadati > Pseudomonadota > Alphaproteobacteria > Acetobacterales > Acetobacteraceae > Oleomonas > Oleomonas cavernae. The sequence goes on from NZ_QYUK01000011.1 coordinate 3,708,541, forward strand.
AGATGGAACATCGTGCGGTGGCCTTCGATGTCATGAAGAAGGTCGCCAAGGTCGGCTACTTCAAGCGCATCGCGGCATTACTCTATGGGCAATTGGACATGTACGAAGTAATGTTCCGCATTCCCCATGAGATGCTGAAGGCGGATGGCTTTACCCGTCTGCAGCGCTGGGGCATGCAGATCAGCAATATCCCCTGGCTCATCAAGATGTTCGGGCCCCTCAACCGCAAGGTGCTTTCCTACTTCAAGCCGGGATTCCATCCGCTCAAGAGCCCTCCGATGCACAACTATCCCAAGTGGCTGGCCGCCTATCAGCGCAGTGGGAATCCACACGAGGCGGCCGAGGCCCTGGTCGCAGCGTCGCTCTAGGCTACGGCCTCCGGCGCAGGCGCGTCGAAGAGTTCGATGCGCCTGTCCGGCCTGGCCGCGCTGCCAACCCGTTTCCAACCGCTTGTCAGGTGAGTAAGGCGCATGCCGCAGGATCTCCCCAACCCGGCCGGTGCGGCCGCGGCGATCGACGACAATCGCATCGCGCCGGAAAAATGGCTGGTACTGGGCGCCATCTTCCTGGCCGCGGTGATGATGCCATTGAGCGCCATCGCGCCCGTGGTCGCCCTGCCGGCCATCGGGGCTGAGCTGGGCGGCGGCGCGTTCGCCATCAACTGGATCGTCAACGGCGCCTTCCTGGCCTTCGGCAGCGCCGTGATGGCGGCAGGTGCGCTGGCCGACCTGTTCGGACGCAAGCGCCTGTTCACCCTGGGGCTCTGCACCTATTCGCTGCTCTCGCTGGTGGTTGCCGCCTCGCCCACCATCCTGGTACTCGATGTCGCCCGCACGTTGCAGGCGGCGGCGGCCGCCCTGGCCATGATCGCAGGCTTCGCCGCCCTGGCGCAGGAATTCGAGGGGGCTGCGCGCACCAGGGCCTTCAGCATTCTGGGCACCGGCTTTGGCATCGGCATCGCTTTCGGGCCGATCATCGGCGGCGCCCTGGTCGGCAGCCTGGGCTGGCGCGCAATCTTCGTGATGGCCGCGGTGCTCAGCCTGGGCGTGCTGCTGGTCAGCGCCCCCAGGCTGCGGGAGTCGCGTGATCCAGACGCCAGGCGCTTCGATGCCTGGGGTGTCGTCACCTTCACCCTGACCCTGGCTCTGCTCACCTTGGGCATCATGCAGGGACCGCAGAGCGGCTGGGACAGCCTGCCCGTGCTCGCACTCTTCGCCGGCTTCGGTGTCATGCTGGCGGTCTTCCTGGCGGTCGAACGGGCACAGGTCCGGCCCATGCTGGACGTAACCCTGTTCACCTATCCCCGCTTCCTCGCGGTGCTGTCGCTGCCGGTCGCCGTCGCCTATTCCTTTATTGTCGTGCTGTTCGTCCTTCCCGCCCGGCTTGTAGGAGTCGAAGGCATGTTGGCGGCGGAGGTTGGCCTGCTGATGCTCCCCCTCAGCGGTCCCATCACCATCATCCCCTTCCTGGGTGCCTTGCTGACGAAATGGGTGCCGCCGGGCCTGCTTTCGGGCATGGGCCTGATCATCGGGGCGGGCGGCCTCGTGCTCCTGGCCCTCGTCGAACCAGGGGCGGGGGCACTGGCTTTTGTGCTTCCCCTGCTGATGATCGGCGTAGGCGCGGCAATTCCCTGGGGCCTGATGGACGATCTCGCCGTCAGCGTCGTGCCCACGGAACGGGCGGGCATGGCGGTTGGCATCTTTGCCACCGCCCGGGTCGCGGGGGAGAGCATTGCCATTGCCGTCACCGGCGCCATTCTGCTGGGCTTCACCCAGGCTGGTTTGCGGGACGCAGCGCCGGGAGCCTTGTCGCCCGAGGCGGTCGTCGCCGCTGCCAACGGCATGGTTGGCGGCAGGATCGCCGAGGCTGCGCTGGCCGCGCCGGCGCTGGACGGCAGCGTGCTGACCCGACTCTATGGCAACGCCTTCTCCGCCGCGATGCTGGTGCTTGCCCTCATCACCTTTGCCGCGGCGCTGGCTGCGATTGGCTTCGTCCGACGCCACGAGGTGAAAGGAATGGAGCCCCCGCCGGTGACTGAGAGCAAGCTGGCCTTGTGCGAGGCAGAAAGCCTGTAATTCGCTTGCCCTGGGAGAAAGCAGCCGATGCCGGCTTCACTCTATGACCTCAGTGTTGGCGCTTACTTGCAGACCTTGGTGTCAATCGGCAGGCAAAGTTGACCCCAGGGGTCAATGTTCCACGCCGAATAACAAAATGCCATCAAGCAAGCAGAGTTGATAAGGGTAATCTGAGGTGGTTCTCCGAACCCGCCATATGCCCTGCTAACCAGTTGCACCTGCTGCAGGTCAACCGAGGTCGGCGAGATCAGGCAGGAGGCGCGTAGCAAGCACTAGCGCCTCGTCCTTCTCGATACCTAGGGCGCGCAATACCATGGCAGCGACATCGGTACCCGCGTCGCGCCAGGTACGCAGACCATCCAAGACGAGGACAATAGCCGCCAGCGTCGAACCAGCAATGACACTAAGCGCGCCCGGTATTTGCTCCACCCCTATATCGTATCGGCCACTCTCGATGCCGAAGGTCAGGTCCCTGATCGGGGGCCCGCTCCAGATTTCCCGTAGCGACTTGTTGGTGTTCGCGAATTGCACGAGGAAACGGCCCCAATTCGGCTCCTCGTGTGCGCGGCGAATATAGAGCCTCATACCAATGGCGAGGCGGAGCGCCGGATCGTCGACGCCCCGGTAGCTCGCGACAATCTGCTGGTCCATCTCCTCAGCCAGTTGCGCGGCAATCGACTCGAATAGTTTTTCGGGTGAGGGCACGTTCTTGTAGATCGTCCCTCGGACGACACCAGACACCGCTGCCAGTTCGCTCACGGTCACGGACGCGGTGCCCTTCTCGGCGAAAAGCTCCAGCGCGGCTTTCCGGATGCGCTTCTGCGCTGCGCTGACTCTCAACCGACACACCTCTGCAAAACGGACAAATATGTTCAAATATGGGCAATTTGCCACCTAGTCGTCAAGCCGAACTTTCGGACAAAATTTCCATTGATTGAACAGAAATGTTCATTTAAAGAGAATTCAACGTCACGAGGAAACTGACATGACCCAGGTGGACGATAGCGCCGACATCGAAGCGGCCCTTGCCTATCAGCCGCCGCCCGCCCCCCGCATGCGGCGCTTCATGGCGCCTGCCGGGCCTGGTTCAGGCCCGAATTCCTGGGCCTGCGGGAACTGGACCTCACCCGCCCCGCGCTTTTCGTCGGCAATCACACCCTGTTCGGCCTGACCGACGCGCCCCTGATGATCGAGCATCTCTACACGCAATACGGCGTGATCCTGCGCGGGCTGGGCGACCGCGGGCATTTCAAGGTGCCCTACTGGGGCGAGCTTCTCGTGCGGCACGGCATGGTGCTGGGCTCGCCCGAGGTCTGTTCGGCCCTGATGCAGGCCGGCCAGCACATACTGGTTTTTCCGGGCGGCGCACGAGAGGTCATGCGCCGCAAGGGTGAGGCCTACAAGCTGATCTGGAAGCAGCGCACGGGCTTTGCCCGCCTCGCCATCGAACATGGCTACGACATCATCCCCTTCGGCGTGGTCGGCCCGGACGAGAGCTACCGCATCCTCTTCGATGCCAACGACATGACCAGGCCCGGCTGGCGCCAAGGCCTGCTGGAACGAAGCGGCCTGATGAAGTACACGCGCGGCGGCGATTTCCTGCCCCCAGCCGTGCTGGGCCTCGGGCCGACACTGATCCCCCGGCCCCAGCGCTACTACTTCGGCTTCGGCCCGCGCATCCCGACCGAAGCGGCGAAGGGCCGGCAGGACGACAAGGACACCGTCTGGGCGTTGCGGGAACAGGTCGCCGCTGCCGTCGAGAGCCAGATCGAGCGCCTCAAGCAATACCGGGAACAGGACCGCCCCGCACCTGGAGTGCGGTCCGGCGCTGGCTGGCGCCGCTTCAACAATGACAAACAGGAGGAGAGGGCAATGACCGACCAGACACCAGACGTCGTCTCGCGGCATGTAACCTTCGGCAACCGCCGAATCTTCGTCAGCGAGGCCGGTGAGGGTTATCCGGTGGTCATGCTGCACGGCGGCGGGCCGGGCGCTTCGGGCCTGTCCAACTACGGCCGCAACATCGGGCCGCTATCGGCGCATTTCCGGGTGATCGTGCCGGACATGCTGGGCTACGGCCAGTCGACCAAGGGCGTGAATCGCCGGGATCCCTTCGGCGATCTGGCCGATGCCATGCTCGCCCTGCTCGATGCCCTGAAGATCGAAAAGGCGCATTTCATTGGCAATTCGCTGGGTGGCGCCTGCGCGCTGCGCCTCGGCCTCGACCGGCCGAGCCGGGTCTCCGCCCTGGTGCTGATGGGCCCGGCGGCATCGGCACCACCCGCGCCCTGCCCACCCCCGGGCTGAATAAGTTGTTGGACTATTACAGCGGCTCGGGCCCCAGCATCGAGAAGCTGCGGACCTTTATCCGCGAATATCTGGTCTACGACGGATCGCAGGTGCCGGAGGAGGTGATCCGACAGCGCTACGAGGCCAGCATCGATCCCGAGGTCGTGGCCGCCCCGCCCCTGCGCCGGCCGTCGGGCCTTGCCGCCGCCATCCGCATGGATTTCACCCGCGATCGCCGGCTGGCGAAAAGCACCATCCCGACCCTGGTGCTCTGGGGCACTGCGGACAAGGTGAACCGACCGAGCGGCGGCCCCGCCTTGCAGGCACGCAAGCCCAACACCGATCTCTATCTCTTCGCCAATACCGGCCATTGGGTGCAGTGGGAGCGGCCCGAAGAATTCAATGCCGCGACTGCCGCCTTCCTCAACCAGCAGACCCCGGCGGGGGCGCGGCGATGAGTGATGCCACCGATATCTTCGGTGCGGTGGCCATGGGCTATGTCATCGTCGAGTCCAACCGGCTGGACGACTGGCGGCGCTTCCTGAAACAGGGCCTCGGCCTACACGAGACGGCGGCGGACGGCAACGCCCTCGCTTTCCGCATCGATGCCCATGCGAGGCGCTTCATGGTCCGACGCGGCAATGCGGAGGACGTCACCGTTTCCGGCTGGCAGGTGCGGGACGAGGCGACGTTGGACATCATCCGCCGGCGCCTCGCGGACCGGAACATCGAGATCGAGGCCAGCAGCGCGGAGGACGCGGCCTTTCGGGGCGTGAAATCCTTCATCCGCGTGAAGGGGCCGAAGGGCATGGCGATCGAACTGTTCACACGGGCCGTGACCACGGACGAGCCCCTGAATATGCTGCCCAGCGGCTTCGTCACCGGCCCGTCGGGCATGGGCCATTTCGCCATCACCTCGAAGCAGCCGGAGAAGCTGCTCCGCTTCTGGCAGGAGATCTTCGACGCCCGTCTCAGCGACCGTATCTCGCAAGAGATGTCCGGCATAACGCTGGACATTACCTTCCTGCGCTTGAACGAGCGCCATCACTCGATCGCGGTGGCAGCGACACGGGGCCTGCGCCTCGATCCGATCCGCACCCGGATCCAGCACATGAACCTCCTGGTGGAGACGCTGGAAGACCTCTCCGGCACGTTCGAACGGCTGACCGACCTCGGCTACGGGATGGCCCACGAGATCGGCCAGCATCCCAACGACCGGGAAGTGTCCTTCTATGTCCTGACCCCCTCCGGTTTTGAACTGGAACTGGGCTGGAATGCGCTCCGCGTCGAGGAAGCGGGCTGGAAACAGGGCTACTACAACGCCATCAGTGTCTGGGGCCACAAGCCGGAGAAGAACACGCCGCTCGACAAATTCCTTCTCAACCTGGGCAACTTCCGGCGGGGCATCAGGTCCCTGTTCGCCACCGAATACAGCCCCTTGTGACAGGCCCGGCCATGAATCAGAAGAACACCCAGGCTTTCGCGGCGGATGTTGTCATCTCGGGCCTCGGCCCGACCGGCCTGACCCTCGCCCATATCCTCGGCAGGCGCGGGCACAGGGTGATCGTGCTGGAGAAGGAACCGGTCTTCTACGGCAACGCCCGCGCCGTCTATACCGACGACGAATGCATGCGCATCTTCCAGTCGATCGGCGTCGCCCAGGAGGTTGCAACGAAGATGATGCCGGAGACCCCGGTGCAGTTCGTGCGCAAGGATGGCAGTGTGCTCGGCCAATACCGGCCGCTGAAGCGGGTCTTCGGTTGGCCGGTGGTGAATTTCTTCTACCAGCCGTATCTGGAAACCCAGCTTACCGACCTGCTCGCCCGCTATCCCAACGTCGAGGTGCGGCGCGGGCGTGAACTGATCGACTTCACCCAGGACGAGGGGGGCGTCATCGTCACCCACCAGGCGACGCGGGAAGTCCGCTTCGGCGATGCCACGGGCGCCAGGGTCAACCTGGATGTCGATGCGGACGCGCAGCGGCTTCGGGCGAAATATCTCGTCGGCGCCGACGGCGGCCGCAGCCCGGTGCGCACCAGGCTCGGCATCGAGATGACGGGCAGGAACTTCCCCGAGCCCTGGCTGGTCGTAGACCTGAAGCGCAGGCCGGGCCGCGACGGCCTGCGCCATCTCCCTTATTTCAACTTCGTGGTCAATCCGCGCCTGCCGGTGGTGAGCTGCGTGCAACCGGATGGTTTCCATCGCTTCGAATTCATGCTGATGCCCGGCATGACCAAGGAATGGATGGAAAAGCCCGAGACCGTTCGGCAGTTGCTCGCCGACTACGTCGACCCGGACGATTTCGAGATCAAGCGCAAGCTGGTCTATACGTTCAACGCCCTGATCGTGAAGGAATGGCGCCGCGGCCGCGTGCTGCTGGCCGGCGATGCCGCCCATATGACGCCGCAGTTCATGGGCCAGGGCGCCTCTTCCGGCATCCGCGACGCCTACAACCTCGGCTGGAAACTGAGCGGCGTGCTGGACGGCCTCTACGGCGACGAGGTGCTCGACAGCTACGGCCGCGAACGGCATGGCCACGCCAAGGCGATGATCGACGTTTCCGTGTTCATGAAGGACACGGTCTCGATGACCAACCCCATCGGCACCCTGCTGCGGGACGCGGTGCTGCACATCGTCCAGACCGTCCCGGCCTTCCGCCGATGGGCCGAAGAAGGCGGCTTCAAGCCCCAACCGGCCTATGCCCGGGGCCAGTACCTGGGCCTGCCGCGCCGGGGCCGCAGCCGCCCCGAAGGCGCACTCGCCCCCCAGCCGGAAGTTCGGCTGATCGACGGACGACGCATGCTCCTGGACGATGTCCTGGGCGAAGGCTTCGCCCTCGTCGGGTTCAAATGCGATCCGCGCGAGGGCCTGTCGGCGGCCCAGCGGGACAACCTGGCCCGGCTCGGCACGCGCTTTGTCACGCTCTATCCTTATGCCGGCCGGCCCCAGGGCATGAAGGAGGTCGCCCGTTCCGTGGACCCCGCATTGTCGGAGGTCGAGGACCTGGGCGGCCATATGGTCGACTGGTTCCGCAAGGCCGGCTTCAAGCACGAGGGCGTCGCCATTCTGCGGCCTGACCGCTTCGCCTTCGGCGTCGTCAGTCCCAGCCAGTGCAGCCGCGCGGTCGACGACCTGATCAGGCAATTGGCGCTTCAACCCCAAAAGGCCGAACGGCAGTACGCGTAACAAGCAGGGAGGTGAGCCATGAGCATGTTTGATCTGACCGGGCAGGTCGCGCTGGTGACCGGTTCGACCAGAGGTATCGGCCACGCCATCGCCGCAGCCTTTGCGGCCCAGGGGGCGCTCGCCATCGTGTCCGGCCGCGACCCCGCCGGCACCGAGGCGGCCGCGGCCGCGATCAACGCCGCCGGCTACCCCGGCAAGGCGATCGGCATCGCCGGCGACGTCGGCCTGAAGCCGGATATGGAACGCCTGGTGTCCGAGGCCGAAGCAAAGGCAGGGCCGATCGACATCCTCGTCTGCAATGCGGCGGTCAACGGCTATCTCGGCCCGATCACAGGTATCGGTGACGACCAGTTCCGCCGGATCCTGGAGCACAACCTGCTCTCGCCCTTGTGGCTGGCCGCCCTTGTCGCGCCCGGCATGAAGGAGCGGAAGAAGGGATCGATCATCATCATCTCGTCGGTCGGCGGCATCGTGCCTTCCACCATCCTTGGCGCCTACGGTGTCTCGAAGGCGGCAGATTTGCATCTCGCCCGGACGTTGGCGACCGAACTCGGCCCTTCGGGCATCCGCGTCAACTGCATCGCCCCCGGCGTGGTCCGCACCGACTTCTCCCGCAAGCTGTGGGAGAACCCGATGATCGCCGAGATGGTCGAGCAGCGCTGCCCCATGCGCCGCCTCGGCGAGACGGAGGACATCACGGGGGCGGCTGTCTATCTCGCCTCCGACGCTTCGCGCTTTATGACCGGCCAGGCCCTGGTGCTCGACGGCGGCGCCAGCCTCGGCGGCATCTGACCACGAACAGGGCATATCGATGAGCAGCGATTTCGAAAACGTGGCGCAGCGCCTGCGTGATGCCTATGTCACCAGCGCCGTGCCACCCTTGCGCGACAGCCTGTCCCCCACCGATGCCTCCGGCGCCTATCGGGTGCAATCCATCAACACGCGCTTCTGGCAGGAGAGCGGGCGCCGCATCGTCGGCCGCAAGATCGGCCTGACAGCCAAGGCGGTACAGGCGCAGCTCGGCGTCGACCAGCCCGACTTTGGCGTGCTGTTCGATGATATGGCCATTCCCGACGGCGGCACACTCGATCCCGCTGCCGTGATCCAGCCGAAGGCGGAGGCCGAGGTCGCCTTGGTGCTGGCCCGCGATTTCGACAACCTCAAGGCGACGATCACCGACGTAATCAATGCCGTTGCCTATGCCTTGCCTGCGATCGAGATCGTGGACAGCCGCATCGCCGATTGGAAGATCACCTTCGCAGACACGGTGGCGGACAACGGCTCCTCTGCCTTCTTCGTTCTCGGGACGGAGCCAAAGCTGCTCGCCGGCCTTGATCTGCGGACTTGCGGCATGGCGTTGGAAGTCGACGGAAATGTCGCGTCGCTCGGCGCCGGCGTAGCCTGCCTGGGCCATCCGCTGAACGCCGCCGCCTGGCTCGCCCGCACCTTGTCGGCGGCGGGCACGCCCTTGCGCGCCGGCGACATCGTCCTGACCGGCGCGCTCGGGCCAATGGTGCCCATCGTGCCGGGCAATCGGATCACCGCCGCAATCGGCGGCCTCGGTACCTGCGGTTTCCGGCTCGGTGAACGGGCGTGACCGCGCCTTTGCGGATTACTTCCTGCTGCTGGGAACATTTGCGTTTCGCGCCAGGGACATTCCGCCGCCCCGTCAGGCCTGCATCGATAATGATGGCAAGATTCCGGGCCTGAGACGACTGATCGACGCCGTGCACGCACACGGGGTTACCGTCGACGACGCGGGGCAGCGGATCGTCAGTCGCGAACTCTCGATCCCGCCGCCCCTAACCATCCGGACTGGTTTTCCCGTGCGGGTGATCGGCACCCGCGACCTCATCATTGATCGGCATGGAGGCGCACCATGACCAAACTCAAGTTGGGCCCGTTCGAAGATGACAAAGTTGTTAGAGCAACCGTGGAACTGCCAGCATCGCTCCACCGTGACCTCGTCGCCTATGTGGAAACTCCCCCGCATCAGATCGGCCAGGCGGTCACCGATCCGTTGACGCTGATCGTCCGAATGCTTCAGCGCTTCATCGCGACGGACAGAGGATTCGCCAAGGCAAAGAAGCCGAAGTCCACGCTGCTCCTCACAGTGTCTTCGGATCTAGCTTCTCTTCCGCGATAGCCTGTGCCAGATCGAGAAATGGCCTCAGCGCAGGGTTCTCGTTCGAGGTAGACCAAACAGCGCTGAACGGCAACGGTGATGCCACAAGAGGACGGTAGATTACACCAGCAAATTGGATGGCCGTGGTTGCCTCGCTGGTTAGCGTCAATCCCTGTCCCAAGGCCACCAATTGCATCAAGTTGTCGCGGTGAACGCCACAGCACTCGACACTCAGACGGCAACCGAGGTCGGAGAGATGCCGGATCAGATAGTCGTGGATCTCCGGAGCCGGATCCATCGCGCTTACGATGAAGTTCCGACCACGGAGGTCTGACCATGTGATCTCTTTTGCCTCCTCCAGCTCATGACCGCACGGCAAAGCAACAAAAAACCGCTCGTCCCAAAGGTAGGCAATCTCGCAGCCCGAAATTGTGGGCCTACCAATTACAAAGGCGATATCGAGTTCACGCCGCTGGATGGCTGCAAAGTGCCCACCTGGGGAGGCCTCGACATAGTTCAGACGGACACCCGGCTCCCGCGACGCATGAGTCCGGATGAGGTTGGCAAGAAACTCCGAGGCCAAGGATGAAGATAGGCCTATGTGAATCACACCTAATTCGCCACTCCCCATGGCTCTTGCAAAGGCAATCGATGTATCCAGCTGTGTCAGCATTTTCCGGACTTGCTCGGCAAAATACTTTCCGGCACCCGTTAACTCAACACCGCTGGGAGCCCAAATAAACAGCGCTACACCGACGCGGTGCTCGAGATCACGGACGCGCTTGCTCACGGCAGATTGCTGCACCCGAAGAGACTGAGCAGCGCGCCGAAAGCTCCTGCAATCGGCTGCCGCTAGAAAATATGTAAGCTGTCTGAAATCAGCCGCCTTCATATTTTACTCGACTCTAAGCCCATCACATGTAGACCACCGCCCACCCCAACAGTCGCCTCGATGAGTTCATGCCTGGAGCCCCACAACGCCACTCTTTGGGACTGTGGTCTGCCTTCTGCATTGTTTGGTGACCGCTTCGGGCCTTTTGACATCCCTTGTAGAGCCGGGCGACGTCGTCATTGCCTCATCTGTTTGGACAGCGATCGCCTCATGCCCCTGGGCAAGATGCCGAGCACGGTTGCGAAAAAGCTGTTGCTGCGGCCGGTTACGTAGAACACCGAGCCTCGTGCCGCAGCCCGCAACGACTCGGCTGCGACATCTTCGGCGGACATCCACATTGAATTTGGCACTTCGTCCACCTTTCCCTGCATACCCGCTCGCTCCTGGAACTCGGTGCGAGTGAACCCCGGATGTGAGGCAGTCACTGAAACCCCAGTGCCGCGCAGCTCCACATGCAACGACTCCGTGAAGCTGGTGATGTAAGACTTAGTCGCGGCGTAGGTCGCCATCCGGGGACCAGGCAGCAAAGCCGACATGGATGAAATATTCAGGATCGTCCCAAGCTTCCGGGGCAGCATCTGCCCGAGAGCGGCGTGCGCAAGGCGGACAGGCGCGATGACGTTGACAGTGATCTCTCGCTGCTCACCATCGATAGGGAGATTGTAGAAGTCGCCATTGGTCCCGAAGGCGGCATTGTTCACCAGCAGATCCACGGGATTCGTACTGCTGCGAACTCGTTCTTCCACAAGCAGCAGCTGGGCGGGGTCCAGAAGATCCGCCGCCAATACGTCCACCCGAACATTGTGGCGTCCCTTCAACAGAGCCGCCTCTTGATTGAGCCGCTCCCGATCACGCGCAACCACAATCAGGTCAACACCGGATGCCGCAAGCTGGTGCGCCATTGCCTTGCCAATGCCTGCGGAAGCACCGGTAACCAACGCCGTGCGCCACGGAAACTTCGTCACTGCCTTCGCCATGTTCATCTCCTCAGTTGGCTCTGCCGTCAATTTGCTGCCTGGTTGGTAGTTGTGGTGCTTGTAGCATCCGTACGGGATGTCCCTGGTCCCGGAAGGATGGATACGGGAAAGGCATAGCGGCCGAGAACCGCCAAAGCCTTGTCCTTGTCTGCTGGTGTGTCGAGGGTAGCTTCAATACGAGTTCCTCGTGCGTCAGCGACCGCTTGCAGCCGTGTTACAGCTACACCCGCGGCGACCAGTGCCTCGTGCAAGGCATCTTCAATTTCCAGCTGCTTCAGCGCCGGCTTGAAGATCTTCCCCACCGCCGTCAAGGGCATTTCACCGATGACATGCACCGATTTCGGCAAGGCGGCTCGCTCGGCGATCTGCCCCTGTAAAAACTCGACGAGTTGTGCACCTGACGCTGCGTGGCCAGGGCGCAGTTGGACATAAGCGACAGGAAGCTCGCCGGCGTGAGCATCCGGGCGACCAATGGCGGCGGCGAGTTGCACGGCGGGATGCCGAGTCAACGGATCCTCAATGACGGCAGGATCGATGTTGTGACCGCCCCGAATGATGAGTTCTTTGCGCCGACCCGTGAGCCAGAAATACCCGTCTGCGTCCCGGTGGCCCAAGTCCCCGGTATTGAGCCAGCGTTCACCCTCGCCCGCTTCAATCCAAAGGCCCTTGTTTTGCTCTGCCAGGCGGTAGCCGGCGAACACGTTCGGGCCGGCGATAACGAGGACGCCCGCCTCAGCGACGACGCAATCACGCAGGTACGACCCGTCCTGGTCGAGAATCACCGCCTTCATCTTCTGTCCAGGAACGCGCAACCCGATTGATCCAAGCCGGCGCTCGCCCAATGGTGGATTACAGCTGCTGACACAGGTCGCCTCGGTGAGACCGTAACCTTCCAGGATCTTGAGGCCGGTGACGTCCTGAAACTCGCGAAAGACTTCGCTTGGCATCGGCGCGGCGCCACATAGCCCATATTCGAGCGATTTCACATTGCGCTCACCAATGGGGATCTGCAGTAGCGCGGCATATAGCGTTGGGACGCCGCTGAAGAAGTTGATGCGATGGTACTCGATGATTTCCCAGAATCGCGAAACAAGCCCAGGCCCGCGGTAACCTTGCGGTGTCGCCAGCAAAACGTGCGCGCCCTTTGAGAATGGCAAGAGGCCGGTCAGGAGCACGCCGTTGACATGGAACAGGGGCAGACCGCAGAGCACATTCTTGGCCCCATCCATGCCCTCACCCAGGAACTGGCTGGCGCTCCACGCATTGCTGACCTCATTGCGGTGGCGCCGCATTGCGATCTTAGGAATCCCTGTGGTTCCGCCAGTACAGAAGAAGGAGGAATAGTCCTCCGGCGCAATCACCCGCCCACTGACCAGACGGTCCGCGGACTGCCGGTTGAGCAATCGCGTAAGGCGATGAACCTGCACATGGGAAGGAACGGCCCCTCGAATGCCGGCACGGCCATGCATGCGCCATACTTCGCGCCGGCCAAGCAACCGAGCCGGAACACGTTTCAGCCCACGAACACGATCGGAAAGATCGGCGAGCACAACATGCTTCAGGTCGGGCAGTTGGGGCAGGATGGGCTGAATCTTGGCCCACAGGTCAGTGCCCGGGAACGGGGCCAAAGTTACCAGGATGGAGGCGTTCATCGCGCTGAGCAGTTCGGCGATCGCGACGGGCTCAAGCAGGGGATTGATGGCGGCGACAATGCCGGCCGCCTGGCCTCCCCAGATAACGAAATGGGTTTCGGGAAGATTGGGCAGCATGAAGGCGATGACCGTGTCCTTTCCCGCGCCGAGAGCATGGAAGGCATTCGCCGCCTGCGTGATGCGCTGCAGGAGCTGCCTGTAATTCCACGTCTCAGGCTGGAGGTGGTCTTCGGTACGTAGGAAGAATGACAGTGCCGGCGCATTCGGGTTGATCGACGCACCACGCTTGATCATCTCATAGGTGCTCCGCGGCAAGTCCGATGGAAAACCGCGGTTCTCGATGCGTTCGACGTCCCCTTGGCTGGCAATTCCTTTCACTTATGCCTCCTGGACGATCTTATTGCGCTGCACGCCCAAGTCGATCGCACCGTCCGTGCTGTGGATAGACGCCTCGACCAAATCGCCGTGCTTGAGATACTGGGAGCGCTTGGCTTGGGTCTTGAAGAAGATGCTCCACTTCACCCTTTCGGGTAGCACAGCGCCGATCCGCTGCTTCGCCGGCGAAGGAATGGCCAGGGCGCAGCCCGACGGCGTACCGGTTGCCAGCAAATCGCCAGGCGCAAAATCATGCACGCTGGACAACTCGGTCAGCGTCTCGGCGGGTCCATAGACCAGATTGCTGGTGTTGTCGTTCTGCCGGACTTCGCCGTTGACCTTCAGTGTCAACTGCAGATCGTCGATGCGCGAGAAATCACCGGGCTCGAGCAAGCAAAGATAGGGGCCGACAGGACCAAAGGTACGGAAGCTTTTACCTTTGTAGAATTGCATCTGTGGAATCTGGATATCGCGCGCGGAATAGTCGTTAACAATGACCAGGCCGGCGATGTAGCGATGCAGAGTCGCTCCCACAACCAGGGTGGCAGCAGTGATCGGGGTCTTTATGATCAGCCCCAGTTCCACCTCGTAGTCCAAAAACCGGACACCTTTCGGCCGGACCACCTCACTGTCCGCAGCCACGATGCAGTTGGAAGCCTTCGTGAAGATCATGTTGTAGCTCTTCACGTCGGGGTCCATGCCGGATTCGATCATGTGCTGGCGATAGTTCGCGCCCTGGCAAACAAATTGCTGGTTCTGCGTAACCGGGGAAAGAATGCGCACCTCGGCGATATCGAGAGGGTCGCCATTGATGCGCTTGAGCGAAGCCGCATCATGCGCCAGGACAAAGTCACCAGTGGTTACATAGTCCCCAGGGACCGGAACCACACGAGTATTCTGAACCACGCCCCACCGGATGCGGCCCTGATGTTCGAAGCGGATGACGTTGATAGACATGTGGGATCTCTCGACGGTGTGTGCGGGAATGCGTTGTGGCTTTGGATGCCCCGGTCACTCGGCATGTGGGGGCGCATCTCCCTCAGCGGGCATACGACTTGCGCCGCAGGCGGTTCTCGAAATCGAGCCGCACATGGGTCATCGTTTCACCGAAGAAGAACAACGCCAGGGGTTCTCCATGGAACTCCACGATCCCATTCTCGTTCGCGCGCATCAGTTCGGTTCGATCAGGATGCGGCAATGCATAGGCGGCGGAGGCCGCATCGAGCCAAATCTGTTCGAAGTCGGGCCTTGGATGAGGACGCGCCGATGACCGAAACCGGCCTCGCCGGAATTCAAAATATCGCGAGACCTCTCCATCGAGAGTGCGGATCTGGACCACACAGTCCCCGGCAAGCAAGTGTTTTCGCAGTCTCGGGTTGAGCCAGCGGTTGACCCGAATGGCCGTCGCCACACCCATTAGGATCGCTTTGAAATGGAGGCGGTCGCGAAGGCTGGACCGGTGAGCGCGGGCAATGGGATCAGGCATGTGCATTACCCCGCACGCGCTCGATAAGGGCCTCAGGGTTCTTGGGAAGCTTGTTTCCACGCCAGGCGACATATTCATCAGGACGCACGAGGACGTAGTCGGCGGCATAGACATCCCGGGCGTAGTCCTCGGATATCGCCTGCACCTTCAGAGGGACCTTCTTGGCCTCGGCGGCTTGTGTCAGCGAATTCTCGGCGGCCGGGCACCCGGACAGATCGAGAAGCGTAAAGCCCTCCCGATCGAGCAGATCGAACACCGCCGAACCGTCCTCCCTGAATAGGCTAGGCAACCGCGAGCCGGCGCGCGTCGTCGGCCGGTACTCCAGGTCGTGGTAAAACGGCAGAGGATCATCGCCGGCATCGATAATCGGCGAATTGCCCGCCTCCTTGTTGGCGTAGCAGTAGCCGAACTCGGCGCCCCATGCGAAATAGAGACGCTCCATTCGGTCAGCGCGGACCTCAACTGGCACCCGCATGCTGTCGCCATCGTTAACACCATGGAGGAGAGCGCTGGCGACGCCGGCGCAGCGCCGAGCGTGCTCACGGGTAGAGAGGGCAACGGGTTGCCGCTCCGCGTCATAACTCTCGACGAGATGCTTGCCGCCCCAGCCGCGCAGTACGGCAACGAGCTTCCAGGCCAGATTATAGGCCTCGGCGATGCCGGTGTTCATGCCCATCCCGCCTGTCGG